>JBDNHX010000172.1:0-43774 GCA_041688565.1 Planctomycetaceae bacterium | reverse complement strand
GGGTCAACCGCAGCCCGGTCAGTCGGAGAATGAAGGGCAACCCGGTGAATCGTCAGAACAGCCCGGTAACCCTTCAGATAATCCGTCAGGCTCGCAGCCGGGCGAAGGCCAGCCGGGTGAAGGTGAACCGAGCGAGGAAGCTCAGGCAGGGCAGGGAAAAGGACAATCCGCCTCTGGAAAACCGGGACGGGGCCAGTCTCAGCCCGGTGAGGGCCCGGCTTCCGGGGAACCGCAGGAGAATTCGTCTCAGCAGCTTGCGAATGCAGCCAAAGCTTTGCAAAGTGCGGCGAAAAGAGCATTGCCAAACCAATTTTCTCCCGGACAATTGAACTCTGATGGCAGTACAGCGTCCGGCGATCCTCAAGGAAAAGGTAATCCTGCGCCGTTCGATGGGCAGAACCCAAACGCCTCCAGCCGCAAAGGCGTGGGCCGAAAATGGGGCCAGCTCCAGGATGAGCTCGACGGTAACATTGGGGACGCTGGCAAAGAAGTGCTCGACAACGAATATTCCGAACTCATACGCCGCTATCGCCGTGATCTCGCCCGATCCACGGACAAAAATGCGGCCACGAAACCTGACCCCAAAAAGTGAACCAGCCCGAACCCATTTCAGAGCATCTTCTGACAATTCTGCCGCAAGCAGTTTCTTCACTGACAGTCGTTGAATTGGCCGTCGTTGAGTCGTCATCCGAGAAGCCGCGTGCGATCCTGGATCTGACGATAGAGCAACTAGCCGAATGGCTGAAGTCAGTTGGCCAGCCATCGTTCCGCGCCAAACAGATTCGCCGCTGGCTTGTCCAACGTCGGATTACAACCTTTGAGCAGATGACCGATCTTCCGGCTTCGCTGCGCAAACAGCTGGGTGAACAGTTTCGATTTTCTCCGTTTGAAGTTGTCGGCCATCAGATCGCTAAAGATGCGACCGAAAAACTATTGCTGCGTCTGCACGATGGTGAGCTGGTCGAGTGCGTTCTGATGCGAGATCCCGACCGCCGCACTGTTTGCATCAGCACACAGGTCGGCTGTGCCATGGGTTGCGTTTTTTGCGCAAGCGGGCTGCTGGGGGTCAAACGCAATCTAACGCCGACGGAAATCATCGAGCAGGTTCTTGTTCTGCATCGGATGATGAAAGACGACGAACGAATCACAAACGTGGTCGTGATGGGAATCGGCGAACCGCTTGCCAACTATCGTTCTCTGATGCAGTCGTTGACTTTTCTGACAGATCCGGATGGCTTTGGCTTGGGAGCTCGACGAATCACGGTGTCCACAGTCGGTCTGCCGGACAAAATCCGCGAGCTGGCTCAGTCAGGTCAGCAGTTCAATTTGGCCGTCTCTCTTCATGCTCCGAATGATGCTTTGCGAACAGAGATTGTGCCAGTCAACAAAAGCATTGGGATTCAGGACATTCTGGACGCGGCCGACGAATACTTCGAAATCACCGGTCGCCGCATTTCCTACGAGTATGTGCTGATGGCCGGGATCAACGACCGGCCTGAACATGCCGAAGAACTGGCGTTCCTGCTGCGTGGCCGGAATGCCCACGTGAATCTGATCCCGATGAATGGCGTGAATGAACTGATCATGACCGCGCCGCGCGATCCGGACACTCAGGAGTTTCTGGACATCCTGGAATACCAGGGAATCACCGCCACCGTTCGTAAACGCAAAGGCGCGGACATCGACGCCGCCTGCGGACAGCTTAGACTGAATCGCGAAACACAGCGCAGCTGAGTCTGGTGATCGAATGAGCCTCGGTTGCGATGCGCGGGGCGAGCTGATCTGGCCTGCCATCCACTTCTCCCGCAGGGGAACAGGATGGTTTGGAATTGTTCCACTAGCTGGAGTTGAGGCGCAGTTCGGGGCTGACTGGCAATTCTGGTCTGCTGAGTCAAAATGCGTCCGGGTTGAGTGGGCGGTGCTGTTTTCCTGGTTGAGGGCGGCGGCTGCCGATCGCTTGGGATTCATTTCAGTCAGGATTGATCGATGACATTTTTTGCTCGCACTTTGGTGCTCACTCTGGCCCTGCTCCAGGGAATAACTCCGGCCGCGGATCGGCATTCCGGAATTGATCCGGACGGATTCGACACGACCGTGCGACCGCAGGACGATTTGTTTCTGCATGTGAACGGACGCTGGCTGCTGTCGACGGAAATTCCAGCGGACAAATCGAACTACGGATCATTCACCGCTCTGGATGATGCCGCTCGAGAAAACATTCGCGCGATCATCGAGGACGCAGCGAAGAACCCAACCGATGATGTGGCAAAGAAAGTCGGTGACTTCTATCGCAGCTACATGAATGCAGAACTGATTGAGAAGAAAGGCATCGATCCTCTGAAAGATCGCCTGGCCGAGATCGAAGAATTGAAAACCACCGACGAGCTGATCGCCTGGTTTGGTCGGGCGGGAATTTCTGGCATTGGTGGTCCGATTGGGTTCTCCATCGGAACAGACGACAAGAACTCAGCGCGTTATCTGGCAGCCGTTGCGCAGAGCGGAACGACTCTGCCGGACCGCGATTATTATCTCAAAGAAGATGAGAACTACGAGAAGGCTCGTAAGGCCCTTGGCGTTTACATCGCTAAGTTATTCGAGCTGTCAAAGCTGCCGCGCGGTGAAGAAGCCGCGCAGAATATTTTGAAGCTTGAAACGGAACTGGCAAAAGTTCAGTGGTCACGGACTGAACTGCGAGATGCTGAGAAACGCTACAACTTGTATGAGGTGGCAAAGCTGTCGGAGCTGTCAGCCAAACTTCCATGGAAGGCGTTCTTTGAAGCCTCGGGAGTTGTAGACCTGAAAGAAGTGAACGTCATCACTCCAAGCTATTTCCAGGGCCTGGAAAAGATCGTCGCAGAAACATCTGTGGACATCTGGAAGCAGTACGCCAGATTTCGACTGCTGGATTCGGCTGCAGAATACCTTCCCAAAGCATTTGTGGATGCTCATTTCGAACTGCACGACAAAACGATCGCTGGAGTTCCCGAACAGAAGCCTCGGTACAAGCGAGCCGTCGATGCCACATCCGGTGCAGGCGCCGGTGATTTTGGTGTGCTGGGTGAAGCGATTGGGCAGTTGTATGTGAAGAAGCATTTTCCCGCGGAGTCGCGCCGTCGTATGGATGAGCTGGTTGGCAACCTGATGGAGACCTATGAAAAAAGCATTCACAACCTGACATGGATGACCGATGCTACCAAAGTGAAAGCTCTTGAAAAGCTCGGCAAGATTACCACGAAGATTGGTTATCCGGATGAATGGCGAGACTACTCGAAGCTGGAGATCTCGTCCGACGATCTGCTGGGCAACATGCTGCGATCGTCGCGAGCCGAGCATTTTCGCCAAGTGGATCGCATGTATAAACCGGTCGATCGCAAAGAATGGGGCATGACGCCTCAGACGGTCAACGCGTACTACAATCCGAGCATGAATGAGATCGTATTTCCAGCCGCCATTCTGCAGCCACCGTTCTTCGACGCGGAAGCTGACGATGCGGCCAACTACGGCGGTATTGGTGCAGTCATCGGTCATGAGATCAGTCATGGCTTTGATGACGAAGGCAGCAAGTACGACGGCGATGGCAATCTGAGCGACTGGTGGACGGAAGAAGATCGCAAGGCGTTTGATGCGCTCACATCACGCCTGGTGGCTCAGTATGAAGGGTATGAACCTTTGCCTGGCCGCAAGCTGAACGGCAAGCTGACGCTGGGTGAGAACATCGCGGATCTCAGCGGCATGGCAATCGCTTACAAGGCATATCGCCTTTCATTGGGGGATTCCGAAGGCCCGGTGATTGACGGCCAGACGGCCAGTCAGCGGTTCTTTTTAAGCTGGAGTCAGATCTGGCGGCGTAAGTACCGTGAGGACGAACTGCTCCGACGGCTGGTGATAGATCCTCATTCTCCATCAACGTACCGAGCGAACGGCCCGGTGAGCAACCTTGATGAGTTTTATGAAGCCTTTGACGTCAAGCCGGGCGACAAACTCTTCAAGCCAAAAGAAGAGCGGATTCAGATCTGGTAGGGTCTGTCCTGCGTGGTCTTTCGATGAATTCGACCCGAGCAGAAGCGGATCGGACTTCTGCTCGGGCCGGCGAGCGACTCCTGGACACTGTCTGCGAGAGACACGGCCGGTTCGCGGGGATTGCAGTTGTGTTCAGGCTTGTGGATGCGTATCACTCCGCCACTGATACTGCTCAGGAAACCGGCCCGCCTTAAGTTTTGACTTTGAATTTATCCCGATGACTTCACCTGATCCCGTCGTTGTACGAGAAATCGCTCGTCGACGCACGTTTGCCATTATTTCGCACCCTGACGCCGGTAAAACGACGCTGACAGAAAAGTTGTTGCTCTACGGCGGGATGCTGGAAGTCGCCGGAGCTGTACGAGGTCGCAAGAATCAGAAGTCAGCCACATCCGACTGGATGGCCCTTGAACAGCAGCGCGGAATTTCGGTCAGTTCAACCGTATTGACGTTTGAATTTGATGGCTGTCAGGTCAACCTGCTGGACACACCCGGGCACAAAGACTTCAGCGAAGACACCTATCGAACACTCGTTGCCGCCGACTGTGCCGTAATGGTGCTGGACCTTGCCAACGGTGTGGAAAGTCAGACAGAGAAACTGTTTAACGTTTGTCGCATTCGCAAAATTCCGGTTATCACCTTTGTGAACAAAGTGGATCGCCCGGGCAAAGAGACGCTGGAGATTCTGGAAGACATCGAATCGAAACTGGGCATCGTTCCGGTGCCAGTCAATTGGCCGCTGGGAACGGGCTTTGATTTTCGTGGCGTGATAGAATTGGCGAGCCGCAACGCATTCGTGTTTGAGACGCGCGATAACACGCACCGTCTGGCCTCGCGGCTGATGCCTCTGTCAGAGGTCAACAGTGAAAACATGCCACCTGGCATTGTGGCTCAGGCTTCGGAAGAAGTGGAACTGCTGGATGCGGCGGGCGCCGCGTTTGACGAAGATAAATTTCTTGCCGGACAGGTCACTCCGGTCTTCTTCGGAAGTGCGTTGACGAATTACGGCGTCGAAGAATTTCTCAAAGGCTTTTTGAAGCTCTGTCCAACCCCGCGCGATCGAATGGGCGAAAACGGAGTCGTAGCGGCGGCGCGACCGGAGTTCTCGGGCTTTGTGTTCAAGATTCAGGCGAACCTGGATCCACGGCATCGCGACCGCGTTGCGTTTGTGCGAGTCTGTTCGGGCACGTTTCGTCGTGAGATGGAAGTGTTTCATCCGCGGACGGGCAAGAAGATTCGACTTAAGAGAGCTCACAAGCTGTTCGGGCAGGAACGTGAGACGATGGATGAAGCGTTTCCTGGCGATATTGTCGGCCTGGTCAATCCCGGCGAATTTTTGCTGGGTGACACGATCTGTGAAGGAGCGCCGGTCAATTTTGAACCGCTGCCGCAGTTCTCCCCCGAATTCTTTGCCACCATGATCTGCACGGACACAGGACGTCGTAAGCAGTTTGAACGCGGGCTGTCGCAGCTGCTGGAAGAGGGCGCGATTCAGGTTTTCCAGACGCCAAGCACGGCGGTGAAGCAACTGATTCTTGCTGCTGTGGGGGAACTGCAGTTTGACGTCGTCAAATTTCGTCTGCAGGCCGAGTACGACACAGAGACGGAAGTCCGCTGGCTGAACTACAAGGTCGCTCGCTGGGTCGTGCCCAAACCGGGCTGCAAGTCTGAACTGCAACTGCTGTCCTCCAGCCGTCAGGTTGTCGATCAATATGATCAGACGGCTGTACTGTTTAATTCGGAGTGGGAAGCGCAGCATTCTCAGAAACAGAATCCCGAGTGGGAATTTCTGTCAATGCGTTTTCGCACCACGAAAGCGTAACTCAGCCCAGGATATCGAGGATCGGGGCGCCGTGGTCGATGTCCAGGCGTTTGCGACCGGGAATCTCAAGCCGTCGCGAATCGAGTCCCAACTGGTGCAGGATTGTGGCGTGGATATCGGTCACATAGTGGCGATTTTCGACGGCGTGAAATCCGATCTCATCGGTCGCTCCGTGCACGACTCCGCCACGGATACCCCCGCCTGCCATCCAGACGGAGAAGCCGAAGATATGGTGATCACGGCCGTCTGAGCCCTGGGTTCCAGGCGTGCGACCGAACTCACTGGCGAAGATCACAATTGTGGAATCCAGCAGGCCTCGCTGTTTCAAATCTTTCAGCAGACCGGCGATCGGTTTGTCCACGGCCTTAAAGTTCTTTTCGTGGTTTGCCTTCAAGCCGCCATGTGCATCCCATGCACCTGCGCCGCCAGCGCCGTGCTGCACCTGAATGAAGCGAACGCCGCGTTCGATGAAGCGGCGAGTCGCCAGCATCTGCATACCGAAGTCACGAGTCTCCGGGCTGTCGAGACCGTACATTTCCTGAACAGATTTTGTTTCGGAGTCCAGCAGCAGAGCATCCGGCACGGACGTCTGCATGCGAAACGCCAGTTCATACGCTTTGATGCGAGCGCTGAGAGCCGGGTCGTTGGGATACTGATCTGCCTTGAGCCGATTCAGGCGTCCCACAAGGTCAAAGCCGATCTTTTGTTCTTCTGCGGAAATACCGGACGTCGGTTTTCCAAAGTCGAGCGGATTGTTGGGGTCAATCCGGATGGGAACCGCATCGTGGGCCGGGCCCAGATAATGTCCGTCTCGCGCGTTCCAGTACTCACGGTTGCCCATGGAAATGAACTGCGGCAGATTGTCGTTCAGGCTGCCGAGCCCATAATGAACCCAGGCGCCAAGTGTCGGGAATTCGCCGTCGAGCATATGGCGGCCCGAATGAAACTGGGTCTGAGCGCCATGATTGTCGTCGGTGGTATACATCGAACGCACAACAGCGATGTCATCCGCGCAGCCGCCGATATGCGGAACCCAGTCGCTCATGTCGATCCCGGCCTGGCCGTACTTTCTAAATCCGACCTGCAGCGGGTAAAGTTTGTTTCGCTGCTGTCCGTTGGCATCGTTGATCACGGTCACGCGCGCCAGTTTCAGTTTCTCGGGATTTTGTACGTCCGCATAAGGGGTCTCGTTGATCGACTTGCCGGCGTACTTTGTCAGTTCAGGTTTTGGATCGAACGATTCGGCCTGAGAGACGCCACCATTCATGAACAGCCATACGACACTCTTGGCTTTGGGCGTCGTGTGAGGGCGACCATCGGGCGGCTGCCAGTCGGCAACAGCATCGGCGCGCAGAATTCCCTCCTGAGCCAGCATGGCTCCCATCGCAAGACCGGAAAATCCCATGCGCGTGCTGGTCAGGAAGGAACGCCGGGAGGCGCGGTCCTGGGGCACGTTCCAGTCAACCGGTCGTTTGCGGGACATCGGCAATCTCCTTAACGAACTAATAAATTGGGGCCGGCAGGATGCGGTGGGCGGAACAATACACTTTTTCACGCGGGATGATGACGGGCAAGTTTCAGAAGGCAGTTTGAAAGGAATTTTGTCTAATTGAGGCTCACGCTGACAAGCCGAGGTAGCCATTCTTCTCCCCCCGTACGCATGCTCGCAGCAGGATTGAGCGACCTCATTTGGAGGGCCGTGAAGCTGGGCGAGAGCTTCCGAAAGTCGTCAATTTGACCTTTCTGCGGTTCAGGAGGCCGAAAATCCGGCGCAGGTCTGCCTGGAGTGCGCAATTCGCCGCATCTGCCGCTTGAATCGGCGAACGTTGAGTGGCAGAATCCACGAGTTCCGGAAGCAGAGACATTCTCATCTCCGGATCAGCCACAGCAGGGAGTCTGGTCAGCCGTTTCCTTCTGCCGCACTTGACGGCACTTGACCGGCCAATGTTTCACGGACGGAGTCCAACAGGGTCTGCACATTCCATTTTGAAGAGTCTGAGGGCGACGATGAAGTTTCTTGAGGGACATACGGTCGGCATCGATTTGGGAACCACCTACAGCGCCATTGCGATGCTGGACCATGATGGTAATCCCAAAGTCCTGCAGAACGCTGATGGTCGCGATATTACGCCTTCCGTCGTATTGCTCGATGAAGATCGCGTTGTCGTCGGACCATCATTTGAACGAATCTCTGTTGCCAATCCCGAGTCGATCGTCGAAGCGATCAAGCGTGAAATGGGCAACAAGAACTACTATGTAGTCTATCAGAACAAGAAACTGACCCCGGAATTTATCTCTGCCCTCATCCTGAAAAAGATGAAGCAGGACGCCGAAAAAGTGATCGGCCCAATCGCCAACGCGGTGATTACAGTTCCTTATTATTTCAATGACGTACGACGCAAGGCAACTCAAGACGCCGGTCGTATCGCCGGTTTGAATGTCATTGACATCATCAATGAACCCACTGCGGCGACTCTGGCTTATGCCTGGAGCAGAGGTGAACTGGGACGTGCAGATATCAAGGCTGAAGAGCGCACCATTCTTGTTTACGACCTTGGGGGCGGAACGTTCGACGTGACTGTCGTGCGATACACGCCGACCAGTTTCCGAGTTCTCGCGACAGACGGGGACGTGATGCTGGGTGGTCTCGACTGGAGTAAGCGACTTTCCGATCATCTTGTGGAACAGTTCAAACGCAAGTTTGGAGTTGACCCAAGCGAAGATCCTGAAACGATGCTGACATTTCATCAGGAAGCAGAAGACGCAAAACGCGATTTGAGCACAAAAACTCAGGTTCCGATCAGCGTCTACTACAAGGGTAACACTCTTTCCGTCTCGCTGTCTCGGACGGAATACGAACGCATGACGGCTGACCTGCTGCAGCGAACCAAGGATACGACCGAACTGGTACTTCAGCAGTCGGGTGTGGCCGTGGGAACACTGGACGAACTGGTGCTTGTTGGTGGTTCAACTTACATGCCTGTGGTTGAGCAGATGTTGCGGGAAGTCTGTCAGCGAGAACCTTCACGTGCGCTGGCTCCGGAACGAGCGGTTGCTGAAGGGGCCGCCATTCATGCGGCCATTCTGCAGGCCCGTAACGGCGTGAACACCGGGGGAATTGTGGACGTTGTCCAGAAACGATTGAACTCGGTCAAAACCACCGACGTCAATTCGCACTCTCTGGGCATTAAGATCAGCGATCCAAAAGACAAGAGTCGCAAGATCAACCACATCATGATTCCAAAGAACTCCCCGCTGCCAGTCAGTGTGAAGCAGCGATTTGGAACCAACAGCGACGGACAGAATCGAGTCCATGTGGAAATTCTGGAAGGCGATGCGACCGATCCAGCAGCATGTGAACTGATTGGTGATTTCCGAATCACCAATCTGCCGCAGAGTCTGCCAAAGGGTTCACCGATCGAAATCACGTACTCCTACGACGGATCCGGTCGTATCAGTGCCACCGCGAAGGAACTGACGGGCAACAGCGCTGCGAGTGCGGAAATTGTTCGCGACAGCGGCCTGAACGAAGGTCAGATCACGGATGCATTCGCAAGATTGCAGTCCGAGTACGACGTCGAGTAATCATCGTCGTCTAAACAAGTTGGCAAACAGTCCGGCAGCGATCAAACGCTGCCGGATTTTTTTGCGATGTGAAGTGGGTTCTCAGGCTGGAGCACCGGTTGCAGGGCGACCGGTTGTCGGCCGCGCGGGGACCGGGCAGCAGTCAATCGGGCACACATCATGATTGGCCTGAAACTGGCCAACGCATTCTCGCGGACCGCCCTGGAGTCGTTCCTGAATCAGTTTGCGGATCATGCGGATGAACTGAGGATAATTGCCCGGAGTGCCAGCACGCACCATGCGAATACTGTGTTCAGTGCAGAACCGCTGGGCCTCGTCATCCAGATCGTAAAGCACTTCCATATGGTCGGACAGGAACCCGATCGGTGAGATTACGACGTCCTCAATGCCAGCCGCTTTCAGTTCTTGAAGGTAGACGAGAATATCGGGTTCCAGCCACGGATCTTCCGGACGTCCGCTGCGGCTTTGATAAACCAGTTTGTACTGCAGCGAAGGGATATTCAGTTTTTCGGCAACGAGCCGACAGGATTCTTTTAGCTGCTTTTCGTAGTCGGAAGTGCGAGCCATGCTCATGGGAATACTGTGAGCTGTGAAAGCCACATGAACATCTCGGCGGGCGTCCGCCGGGAACTGGTCCATCGCCTTTCCCACCTGTTCTGCCAGCACTTCAATGAAGTCCGGGTGATTGTAAAACACCCGAATCTTGTCAATCTGCATGCTGCCCGCTTCCGGCTGCTGAAGGGCTGCAGCAATATTTTCGCGATACTGGCGGCAGCCGGAATAGCAACTGAAGCCTGACGTGACATACGTCAGAACTCGCTGCACTCCGTCACGCTGCATCTGCAGGATTGTTTCATTCAGGAACGGGTCCCAGTTGCGGTTTCCCCAGTAGACCGGCAAAAGAATTCCATTGGCCTCCAGTTCCATTCGCAGAGCCACAATGAGGTCGCGACATTGCTGATTGATCGGACTGACGCCACCAAAATGGTAATAGTGCTCCGCCACCTCCAGCAGACGTTCACGAGGCACCGGTTTGCCTCGCAAAACGTTTTCAAGAAACGGAATCACGTCCTCGGGTTTTTCAGGACCACCGAAAGACAGCACAAGGATTGCATCGTAGTTGCTGGTAGCAGATGTCACTTTAACACTCTTTTCGTTAGGATTACACGCCAGCCCCGGGAAGCGCCGGCCGTGGTGAACGAGGTCGGATGGTACGAGCGAACGCCTCCATGTGCCGGAAGTTGTCGCAGAAAGTAGTGTATCGCAGTGACTGGCGAATATCGGACGTCAGCGCCTGGCCTCCCACTACGATTGCACAGCCAAAGCTGGTGGCTGTATCGAACAGCACATTGAAGTTTGCGATAAATCGTTCGGTGTCTCGAATGGATGTGACACTGATCCACATCAGCTGAGGCTTATCGTTTTCGATGGCCTTGCGAAGCGATTCAAACGGAAGCATGTGGCCCAGAGATGTCGCCAGCCAGCCAGCATCGCGGAGCACAATCTCCGCCATGTTTGCTGCCAGAGTATACGGATCGCCATCCAGAGTCCCGCCGATTGCCACTGGGCCATCGGCCGGACCCATCCCTACCGCGCGACGCAGTTCATGAATCACACGACTGCAAAGTTCGCAGGCTCGCCGTTCCTGATAAACCTCCATATCGCCGCAACGCCAGAGTTCACCAATCCGGTGAAACACCGGAGAAATCACAAGGTCGCAGATGCTGGCAACACTCATCCCGCCCAGAAACAGGTCCAGAATAATTCGCTTCGCTGTGACTTCGCTTCCCGCGGACATGGCCTGCATGAACTCAGCCTGAGCCATATCTTCCGCTGGCATCGTTCGCCCGGTTTCGGGCGGCAGGCCAATAATCTCCGGATGAGCCAGGCCTTTGCCTTCCTCCCGGATATAACGCAGTACCGCATCGAGCTGCAGGCGTCGGTGTCCACCGCCGGTTTTCTCTGCCGGAATAATTCCTTTATCAACCCAGCGTTTCAACGACGATTCACTGACTCCGATCGCAATGGCGACTTCTTTGGGTGAAAAGAATTGACTCACAGTTGTGGCTCACTAGTTAGTTGCCGATGACACGAAACCGCCTGGCCCGTTCACAATGCGTACCAGCGGAGGGTTGTAGGCCGTTCGTCTGAATTGGCCAAAGTTCCTGTGCACGATTTGAACGATTTTCTGTGGAATGCGAGTGGCCACGTGGGAAAAAGCCTCTAGAACAGACAAAGTCGGACCGTGCCGAAGAACGTTTTGCGGTCTCGACCCCCTTCCCCTTACGATTTCTCCAGGGCCGCAACAGAATGAAAATTGCAATTGTCGGAGGCGGCATTTCTGGTCTGAGCTGTGCGTGGCTGCTGCATAAAAAATATGACATCGCATTGTTTGAGTCAGAACGGCGGCCCGGCGGACACAGCAACACGATGGAGTTCGAACGGGACGGGCGCGACTATCGGATTGATACGGGGTTCATTGTTTACAATGACCGAACCTATCCCAACTTTATGCGACTGTTGAAGCAGCTTGACATCGAAGGTACTCCGACGGAAATGAGTTTTGCTGTTCGTTGTGACCGGACGGGCATTGAGTACTCCGGTTCCGGGCTCGGAGGAGTTTTCGCTCAGAAGCGGAACCTGCTCAGGCCTTCGTTTCTGCGGATGGTGATCGACATTCTTCGATTCAATCGTCAGGGGATAAGCGATGCGGATGTCGTGTCGGGTTCCGTGACGGTTGGCGAGTATCTGACGAAAAACGGTTATAGTCGCCGCTTTGCCGAGCACTATCTGTTGCCAATGGGGGCCTCAATCTGGTCATGTCCGACCGGAACATTTGCCGACTTTCCGATTCAGTTTATTCTGCAGTTTTATCGCAATCATGGACTGCTGAGTCTGACAAATCGCCCGCAGTGGTACACCATCCCCGGGGGCTCGCGGAAGTATGTCGACAAGCTGACGTCAGCCTTTACTGACCGAATCGTCGCTGGCAGCCCGGTGCGACGAGTTGCACGTGACAGTGATGGCGTTACAGTGACGACCGATCAGGGCGAGTCGCGTTTTGATGAAGTGATTTTTGCCTGCCACAGCGATCAGGCTCTTTCGCTTCTGCAGGATTCAACGTGTCTGGAATCGTCAGTGCTGTCTGCATTTCCTTACGAGCAGAACGAAGCCATTCTTCATACCGACAGTTCTGTCCTGCCAAGATGTCGAAATGCGTGGTCCGCATGGAACTATCGAATCGATCGGCAGCCGTCAGCTCGAGCCACGATCACTTACAATATGAACATTCTTCAGCACATTGAATCGCAGCACACGTTCTGCGTGACGCTGAATGATGCGGATCAGATTGATCCGCAGAAAATTATTTCCCGCCATCAGTATTCGCATCCGCTTTTTACGGTCGAACGTGAATCCATGCAGCGACAGCACCATCGACTGATTCGCAGCAATCGCACTTCGTTCTGCGGAGCCTATTGGGGCAACGGATTTCATGAAGACGGCGTCAACAGCGCGCTGGCCGTCTGCCGTCGGTTTGGAATTGACGGATTTGACAGTTCCGGAGAAGCGACAAGTGACGCCATTGACTCCGTGGCGGACCGACAGTCTCTGACGGGAGTCGGTTGTGCATAGCTGTCTCTATTCAGGTGTTGTTCGGCATCGGCGATTTGAGCCGTCGATCAATGAATTCGCTTATTCCCTGTTTCAGATGTATCTGGATCTGGCCGAGTTGCCGCAGTTGTTTGATCCGTTCCTGCTCTGGTCGGCTCGTCGTCCGGCGCTAGCCTGGTTTCGTCGCGAAGATCACCTGGGTGATCCGGCCGAACCGCTGGATGTAAGCGTCAGAAATGAAGTCGAAAAGCAGACAGGAGTTCGTCCGGATGGGCCAGTTCGGCTGCTGACGAATCTTCGCTATTTTGGTTTCGTAATGAATCCTGTCAGCTACTACTACTGCTTCAACGCGTCCACCGGTCGACTGCGGACAGTTCTGGCTGAAGTTCATAACACGCCGTGGGGCGAGCGGCACTGTTACGTGGTGGAATCGCCGGTCAGTGATTCTCGAGGATCAGTGCATGCTGTCTGGAACGACAAGAACTTTCATGTGTCGCCGTTCATGAATATGGACATGCGCTACCGCTGGATGATGACGGAGCCTGGCGAACGACTGGCCATTCATATCGAAAATCATGTGGGACGATCGGACGCAAACGGCGAGTTGCCTGCTGGCCCGATGTCGGCTTCCGGAAAATCACAGCCACCGTTCGATGTCACTCTGTCTTTGAAGCGGCAGGAGTTGACGGCGGCCAATCTTCGTCGCGCTTTGCTGCGTCATCCGTGTATGACGGCCAGTATCGCGACCGGAATTTATTGGCAGGCTTTGCGGTTGTGGTGGAAAAAAGTGCCCTTCGTGCCTCATCCGGGGCAAGCATCAGGACCTGCGGGCACTCGCTCTTCTTCGGCCGTGATGTCTGATTCGCCGTAAATGGCAAAGTGTTTTCACCTTATGTTTTCATGTGTCAGACGCCATCTTTTCATAACTTTGATCATGGAATGAATTCATGTCAGCTCCTCCGGAAAAGCTCTCCCCGTTCGCGTGTGACAGAGCCATGCAGTCGTCGACCAGACAGGTCGGGGGCGTCGTCCGCGGAAGTGGCGACGAGAATGCCAGCGTTCACGGTGAGGCCACTGTCGGTGCTGCAGCGGTCGATTCGCAGGACAAACCCAATCGATCGTGGCTGTGTCTTTTTGAACGCTTCTGTCGCCATTTGTTGCGGAAAAATCTGCAGCACATTGCCCTTGGTGAAGTGGTCATCGAACACGGTGAAAAATCTGAGAGATTTGGTAATCTGGAAACGACCGAACTGATGGGCCATGTGCATGTTCATTCGCCAAAGTTTTATCGGCGGACTGTGACTGGCGGAGCGCTCGGTTCGGCCGAATCTTATCTTGAAGGCGAATGGGATTCTGATGATCTGACCGATCTTTTCTGCGTGTTGCTGCGGAACGAGCAGGCTCTTCAGAGTTTTCGATCGCCGATGTTTTCTGTTTCGGGCCTGGTCAGTCGGTTTGAACATTTTCGGAATCGCAATTCGCGCCATGGAAGTCGCCGCAATATCCACGAACACTATGACCTTGGCAACGCGTTCTTCTCGTTGTTTCTTGATCCGACGATGATGTATTCGTCGGCTCTGTTTCCGAGTGAGCAGACGTCTCTGGAAGATGCGTCGATCGAGAAAGTGGATCGCGTCTGCCGTACACTGCAACTGAAGCCGCAGGACCATGTCATCGAAATTGGCACCGGGTGGGGCACGTTTGCCATTCACGCAGCCAGCCGATACGGGTGCAAAGTGACGACGACGACAATCTCGGAAGAACAGTTTCGCCTTGCGACTTTGCGAATCGCCGATCTCGGGTTGTCGGACCGAATTACTGTCCTTCAAAGCGACTATCGAGACCTGACTGGGAAATACGACAAGCTGGTCTCAATAGAAATGATTGAGGCGGTTGGTCAGCAGTACCTGCCGGAATATTTTGCGACGTGTGATCGCCTGTTGAAAAACGACGGAGCAATGGTGATACAGGCGATCACGATGCCCGAGCAGCGATACGCGCGATACAAAAACTCGGTCGATTTTATTCAGAAGTATATTTTTCCGGGCGGTTTTCTGCCGTCGATTTCGGCCATGCAAAGTTGTGTGGCGACGAATTCCTCCCTTCGCATGCTGGGCTTGCACGAATTTGGTCTGCACTACGCGCGAACGCTGCGGCTGTGGAACGAGCGATTTCATGAGCGGCTTGACGACGTCAGGGCTCAGGGATTCAATGACCGGTTTATCCGCATGTGGCGATATTACCTGTGCTACTGCGAAGCCGCGTTTCTTGAACGTGCCATTAGTGTCGTGCAGGTATTGTGGGCCAAGCCGGGATCATCGCTGGGAACTGTCGGCAGCGGAGAATAAGAGTGTCCCGACGGGAATCTCAGGCGAGGAACGCGGGCGGAATTCGGATCTTTTGGAACCTGGCAGGAAGGAAATCGAAGATGGCACTTCTACATTTGGCCGCACCACTGATTGGGCTTGCGGAAAATGGTACACTTCCGGACGCTCTGGTGCGTATCGGCATTCGCAGTCTGCTCAAAGCACGACTCAAGGAACTGCAACAGGTTTCTCTGGAAGAGAACGGGCGGCAGTTTCGAAACTTTTTGAACGAGATGGCTCGCGGGCCGATCGCCTGTGTCCCTGAAAAGGCTAATGAACAGCACTATGAGGTTCCGGCTGAGTTCTTCGCAAAGGTGCTCGGCAGTCATCGCAAATACAGTTGCTGTTACTGGACCAGCGACACTCTTGTGCTGGATCAGGCAGAAGCCGAAGCGCTGCGTCTCACGTGCGAACATGCTGATCTTCGGGATGGGCAGACCATCCTTGAGCTCGGATGTGGATGGGGTTCACTCAGCCTGTGGATGGCCGAGCGGTATCCGCGTTCCACCATTCTTGCAGTCTCGAATTCTTCCTCGCAGCGAGAATACATCATCTCGGAAGCCGCCAGACGAGGCTTAATCAATCTGCAGGTCCAGACATGCGACATTAATCAGTTCAGCCCCGAGCGGCGGTTCGACCGAGTTGTGTCGGTCGAGATGTTTGAGCACGTTCGTAATCATCCATTGCTGATGCAGCGAATCAGTTCATGGCTTAACCCGACCGGAAAACTGTTTGTGCATATTTTCTGTCATCATCGATTCGCTTATCCGTTTGAAGATACCGGGAACGCCAGCTGGATGGCCCGTTACTTTTTCTCGGGCGGCATCATGCCCAGTCAGAATCTTCTGCTGAATTATCAGACGCATTTGCAGCTGGAAAATCAGTGGTGCTGGGATGGTACGCACTACGAAAAAACCAGCAACGCCTGGCTGCAGTTGATGGATCAGAATGCAGCCGCTGTAGAAAGTGTTTTGAAAGCGACGTACGGTCGCGACTGGCGAATCTGGCAATATCGCTGGAGAATGTTCTTCATGGCTTGCGCAGAACTGTTTGGTTTCCAGCAAGGCCGCGAATGGTTTGTTTCCCATTATCTGTTTCAGCAGCGAGGTTAACTGGTGTCGACGCTTCTCCTGAGTTCGCTGGGATTAGCTCTCGGCTATGTTATTCTGGTCTGGCTGCTGAGCGTGCTGCTGGGGCGTGTCTGCATTATTGATGCCTTCTGGGGGCCCGGCTTTGTGCTGCTGGCGACGCTCAGCCATCTGTTGACCTCAGACGGCAACTGGAATCGATCGGAATCCCTGCTGCTGGTTATGGTCGCGATCTGGGGCATTCGGCTGGGGATGCACCTCTCGATTCGAATCTTCAGTGATCCTAAGGAAGACCGGCGTTACTTGGCAATGCGTGAGAAGTATGAGCCAAACTGGTGGCTGAAAAGTCTGGCGATTGTATTCCTGCTGCAGGGTCTGATCATGTGGTTCGTGGCCCTGCCCGTCACGACGGCGTACGCAGGCGACGAACGTTCGGTCATCGCCTGGCTCGGGCCCGTGGGGCTCTTCTTCTGGGGTCTGGGCGTTTTCTTTGAAACCGTTGGCGACTGGCAGCTGGCAAGATTTCGAGCGAACCCGCGTAACAAAGGACGCGTGTTGAGTTCCGGGTTGTGGGGCCTGACGCGACATCCCAATTACTTTGGTGATTTCGCAGTGTGGTGGGGCCTGTGGCTGTTCAGTTTTGCCAGCGGTGCTCCGCTTTGGACAATCGTGTCTCCGGCCGTCATGAGCCTCTTTCTGATGAAAGTTTCCGGCGTCACATTGCTGGAAAAAGACATTGTCGAACGCCGACCGGGCTACGTGGATTACATTCGATCCACCAATGCATTTTTTCCCGGCCCGAAGCGAACAGCGTGATAAATTCGACCCGCGTTGCGACTTTATCGATGTGAGAATCATGCCCGCGATCTTTGAGTACCACCATTGCGTGACCGCTGAAGAAATTGACGGCCTGGGGCATGTTAACAATATCGAATATCTTCGCTGGCTTCAAAAGGCTGCGGTTGCTCATTCAGCCGCTCAGGGCTGGCCGATGTCGGCGTATTATGAGCTCGGGCTGGGCTGGGTTGTCAGGTCTCATTTTATTGAATACCTCGTCCCTGCGTTTGCGGGCGATGAGGTCGTTGTGCGGACTTGGATTGCCGATTTGAGATTTTAGAATTCACAACGGTGGTTCTACATGATTGCTGCTTGTGTGCGTGGATTGAATCCGGGGCGGGATTGCGGCAGACTGTGAAGCGAGTGCCTTTGTTCTCACGTTCTGTTTGCTGTTTTCCTTCGCCGAGTTTCCTGCCATGAAATTCATTGCCAGACTTTTGGCCGTTGTTTTATTCCTGACCCCCAGTTGTGCGGCGGCCGAGGAAGCCTTTCCTTTGAAGGCTCGCCGCATCCTGTTTCTGGGTGATTCCATCACTCACGCGGGCGAATTTGTTTACATGATCGAAATGCAGTTGCGGCTGCAGTCGGTTGAGCCGATGCCGGAGCTGATCAACGCCGGACTACCGAGCGAAACCTGCACCGGCCTGTCCGAACCCGATCATCCGTTTCCGCGCCCCAATGTCCACGAACGACTGGACCGCGCGCTGGAGGCTGTGAAGCCGGACATTGTCGTCGCCTGCTATGGGATGAATGACGGAATTTATTATCCTTTCAGCGAAGAGCGGTTTCAGAAGTATCAGGAGGGCATAAATCGACTGATCGAAAAAGTCCATGCCGCCGGTGCAAAGCTGGTCCTGCTGACTCCGCCGCCATTCGATGCTCTTCCGCTGAAGACTGCCGGAAAGCTGCTGCCTGAAGGAAGCGAAAAATTTGCCTGGTTCTCCATCTATGAAAAATACGATGAAGTGATTCAGAAGTATGCAAGCTGGGTGGTCGCTCAAAAGGATCGCGTTGAAATGGTTGTCGATCTTCATACGCCGATCGCAGCCTTTTGGCAGCTGCAGCGAAAGAAAGACCCGGCCTTCACGGTGGCCCCGGATGGCGTCCACTGTAACACTGTCGGACACCGCAGCATCGCCGAGCAGGTATTGAAGGCATGGGGCGTCGAATCGTGGATGCCCATCACGGATCAGATGACGGCACTCATCAATCAAAAAGGCAGCGTCCTGCACGACTCGTGGCTCAGTAAGATTGGCCACAAGCGGCCGGGGATGCCCGATGGATTGCCGCTGAAGGAAGCGCAGGCCAAAGCCGCAGAAATTGATCAGCAGCTTCAGCCGCTGATTGAAGAAGCTAGAAAGCCTGTCGTCTCTTCAAGCCCGCGTGAAGACGGTGTCATGCATCAGATCCACTATGCGTCCGTCGCCAGACCGGACGAACTGCGACTTATGGTTGACTACTATTTATGGATTCCCGCGGGTGTTGAACAGTTGCGAGGCGTCATTGTGCATCAGCATGGCTGCGGTGAAGGCGCCTGTCGAGGCGGACAAACAGCGGTCGATGATCTGCACTGGCAGGCTCTGGCTCGTAAGTGGAACTGTGCGCTGATGGGGTCGATGTTGAACGGGATGGCAAAGTGATCGGGCAGGTTCCGGAAAAGCCGGTCGGTCGTTTTGGTCGGCCCTTGTTTCAGACCATGTCGTACCATGACACTCCCCAACTGCCTCTGGCGGAAATGGTCTTCATGGATCCCAATCCGGGAGCCGGGGAAATCGCAGTCTACAGCGTTCGGACAGTCAACAGCACGGAGCTGACTTCCGAACCGACGGCCAGTGGAAAATAGTCGCTGTGGAAAATCCTGAGTTCCGGATATCGCTGACCTGTTTAATGATCCGCCCGCCGAAGTCGCAGGTGAGTGGGAAGCAGACGAGACTCGGGCTAAAGTTCTGCGATGCGGAATGATCCAGTTTACCGGCGACTTCAGACATCTCTGACGCGACTTGCAGACGCTCATCAGTGCCGCGTTCGCCGATGCGCGGAGGCTGTCAGCACGACCGAGTGCATTCTTGACGGGCGTCGATGCGTCAGCTTTGCCACTAACGATTATCTGGGCCTGACTCGGCACCCGATGGTTCTGCGTGCCTTTGCCGACGCGGCAGCAGGACGAGCGGGTGCGGGAGCCAGTCCGCTGATCTCCGGTCGATCACCGTTTCATGTGCAGCTGGAAGAGACGATTGCCCGGTTCGAATCGACGGAATCAGCGATTCTGTTTCCGTCCGGCTTCGCCGCCAATATGGGGACATTAACGGCCATCGTGGGGCCGAAGGATGCGGTGTTTTGTGACCGTGAAAATCATGCCAGTCTGATTGACGGATGTCGTGCGAGCGCGGGAAAGTTTTTTGTCTACGATCGGACGGATCTGAAGCGGCTGGCGGAAGCGGTCGAACGCCGTCGGGATCAGTTCGACGGAGTATTTCTGGTGACCGATACCGTCTTTAGTATGGACGGCACGCTCGCCAGTCTGCCGCAGCTGTGTGACATTGCAGAGAAGCACAGTGCGACGGTTGTCGTGGACGAAGCCCATGCGACCGGCGTCTTTGGAGCCCTCGGACGAGGCGTCTGTGAGCTGCAGCAGGTGGAGGACCGGGTCGGCTTCAGGATCGGAACGCTCAGTAAAGCTATCGGCGGCCTGGGCGGGTTTGTCGCCGGGTCAGATGTTCTGTGTGAATGGTTGTGGAATACGGCCCGCAGTCAGTTCTTTTCCACAGCGTTGCCCCCTGCAGTTTGTGCGGCTGCAACCGCGGCGATTCAGGTGATCCGAGAAGAGCCCGAACGCCGACAAGTGCTGGCCGAGCGATCAATTTATGCGCGTCAGTTGTTGACAGACTTCGGGTTTGAGCTGATATTTAATTCGCTCAGCCCGGCTTCGAGCCCCATTATTGCCGTGCTGATCGGTGAAGATGATCGGGCCGTTCGAGTCAGCGAACGCATGCTGCAGGAGAATTTCTTTCTGCCTGCTGTAAGGCCGCCGACGGTCGCTGCCGGGACCGCTCGGCTGCGGATGTCAATCTGCTGTGATCATTCGGAAGAGCAAATTCGGGCGGCTGTGTGCCAGCTTCGAGATGTTCTGCAGTCAGAACGGCGATAACGCTGGAATCGGAAGGATGATCCGCATAGCCTCCCGCGAAGACCGGTCGACCTGTTGCAGGCTGACCCGTGTGAAGAAGGGCCGATGGCACGACGAGCCAGTCCCGGATTTATCAGGCGTACTTCATGAAAACCCGTCCGGGCAGACGACCCCGGATTGCGATACATGCACCGATGACTTCTTCCGAACCTGTCGCTCGACTACTCACTCCGGAACTTATCGATCCGAATCTGCGATCGCGCGCCGCTGGTCGTTCTGGGTTTGAAGACGAGTATCCTTTCACCTCGCGGTGGTTTGAAGCGGACGGCCATGTGCAGCATTATATTGACGAAGGGCAAGGACCTGTCCTGCTGATGGTCCACGGCAATCCGACATGGTCGTTTGCCTGGCGTCGACTGGTCCGGGACCTGAGCCGTGATCACCGCGTGATCGCCATCGATCATCTGGGCTGTGGTTTTTCTGAAAAGCCGCAGGACCGCAACGTCTACACACTCGACGGGCATATTCAGCGGCTGTCCGCACTTGTCCGGCTTCTGAATCTACAGCAGGTGACTCTGTTCGGCCACGACTGGGGTGGAGCCATTGGAATGGGCTGTGCCGGACGCATGTCCGATCGCTTCCGCCGCTTTGTGCTGATGAACACGGGTGCTTTCCTGAGCTTGGCTATTCCGTTTCGAATCGCGCTGTGCCGAATTCCGCTGCTTGGAATTCTGGGCGACCGGGGATTCAATCTGTTTGCTCGTGCCGCGTTGACCATGGCCGTTGAAAAGCCGCTGACTCCCGCCGCACGAGCTGGATTTATTGCTCCTTATGATTCGTGGGCCAATCGTGTGGCGGTCCATGAATTCGTGCAGGACATCCCGCTCAATCCTGCGCATCGCAGTTACCAGACACTGACAGAAGTGGACCAGTCGCTCAGCAAGTTTGCAAAACATCCCATGCAGCTGATCTGGGGCATGAAGGACTGGTGCTTCACTCCGAAGAATTTTTTGAACGAGTTCCGTCGCAGATTCCCCGACGCGCAGACTCTGGAACTGCCGCAGGCCGGTCATTATGTGTTCGAAGATGCGTCGGACCAGGTGATTCAGCAGGCTCGAACTTTTCTGCAGCACAACAGCATCGACTGATCACCGTGCCGCTTCGCACGACTGCAGTTCTCGAATGGCAAGCAGGCTCAGGCTGGGGTGCGTGACAAACAGCAATCTGTCGAAAAGGGTTTTATCTCGCCCCGTGCCAGCTCGCCTAAAGGCTGCTTTTTCGCTGAAAACAAGACCTGCGATAAAATCACAGCTCCGCCGTGCTGTGCGGTTCATCGCCTGACTCTGCAGCACATGCTGACGCCCAGGTGCCGGGTTTTTCGGAATGGGATATGCAGCGTTGATTTTGGGAGGAAACGTCCAGAAACAAAAGCTGTCGGAAAACTGTGCTCGCTTGAATGCACAGCAGAGGGCGTTACAACGGAACGTCATCGGCTGCACTTTTCGTTTTCGTTGCCTCGGGATAAAGACGAGTGTTACAGTCTTTAAGTTTTTGCGTTGGCTGGTACTTTTCGGCCTGGAGTCCTGCATGCGTTTTTGTTTTTTCCCCCTGATTCTTGTCTGCTGCTGGCCAACGGCCGTTGTGGCTCAACTTCCGAACATCGTCGTCATCTATGTGGATGATCTCGGTTGTGGAGACGTCGGGTGTTACGGGGCGAAGGCCGTAGCAACGCCTCATATTGATCGCATCGCGCACGAAGGCTGTCTGTTTACTGACGGCCACAGTTCGGCCGCCACATGCACACCGTCGCGTTATTCGCTGCTGACCGGAGAATATGCGTGGCGGCTGAAGGGAACCGGCGTGGCTCCCGGCGATGCAAACGCCATCATTAAACCGGGTCGAGTCACCGTGGCGTCGATGCTTCGTCATGCCGGATATCGATCGGCCGCCATTGGCAAGTGGCATCTGGGACTTGGCGAAGGGCCGATCGACTGGAACAAGCCCATCACCCCGGGACCACTGGAACTTGGCTTTGACGAAAGCTTTATCATTCCGGCCACGGGTGATCGAGTGCCGTGCGTGTATGTGGCCAATCACAACGTTGTTGGGTTGGATCCGCGAGATCCAATCACCGTCAGTTTCAAAGGACCGACAGGAGATGAACCGACAGGACTGGATGACCCGGATCTCCTGAAGATGGAATGGGATCACGGCCACAACGCAACCATTGTGAACGGCATCAGTCGGATTGGCTTTATGTCGGGAGGAAAGTCGGCGCGCTGGGTTGACGAAGACATAGCAGATGTCATCACAAAACAGGCGGTCAGTTTTATTGATCGTCACAAGGCCAGCCATCACGATCAGCCGTTCTTTTTGTACTTTAACACGCACGATATTCATGTGCCTCGAGTCCCCCACCAACGCTTCATCGGAGCAACCACCATGGGGCCGCGTGGTGATGTGATTGCCGAGCTGGACTGGTCAGTCGGAGAAATTCTCAAGGCTCTGGATCAGCATGGCCTTGCGGCAAACACGCTGCTGGTTTTCACGAGCGACAATGGTCCGGTCATTAACGATGGCTACAAAGACCGGGCTGTGGAAGATCTGGGCACGCATAAGCCGGCAGGGCCCTGGCGAGGTGGCAAATACAGTGCTTTTGAAGGCGGAACGCGCGTCCCGTTTCTCGTCCGCTGGCCTGAGAAAATTCATGCCGGAACGACCTCCGACGCGCTGATGTGTCAGATCGATTTTCTGGCGTCGTTTGCAGCGCTGACGGGCGAAGTGCTGCCGCAGGGAGCTGGGCCTGACAGTCTGAATACTCTGCCTGCCCTGATCGGAGCACATCGCCAGGGACGCGACCATCTTGTCGAGCAGGCCGGCGCCATTGCTTTGCGAATGGGATCCTGGAAACTGATTGAATCCAGCAAGGGGCCGGCGGTAATTAAGAACGTCAACATTGAAACCGGAAACGCGCCGTCGGTTTCCCTGTATGACCTGAGTTCCGATCCGGGTGAGCTGACAAACGTGGCCGAACAGAATGAAACAAAAGTTCTGGAGATGGTCACACTGCTGCAGCGTATTCGTCAGCAGGGGACGCCTCGGTAATGATGACAGGTTATGAAAACTGTGTGCTGGAACCGCCCCTTTCCGAGTGGTCGGCTGCGCTGGCCACGCTTTCGGAGACTCGCCTGCAGTCGCTGCGTTCGGCTGCGCGACGCCGACTGGTTCAAGCGGCGCACGAATATCGACAGCGACTTGCCGACGTGGGCCGCAGCGCCGGGCTGCTGTCTCAGTCGACAGGACTGCTGACCGGCGATGCCGACACCGCGCCCATCGTGATGACCGGTCATCAGCCAGTGATTTTTCATTCAGGGCTGACGTTTAAGTATGGGATCACGGAAGAGTTCGCGGGCGATCAGAAGGCGATCGCCGTCGCGGTCGTGATCGATACTGATGAAGGGGAAGCCGGCGCGTTTACATGGCCCGAGGCGGCGCCGGACGCACAGGTTTCCATTGCCAGGGCAAGTTTTTGTGAGTCACTGAGTTTGTACATGCGGAGTTTGAAGAAGTCGGCCCCTGAGATTCAGTTGGAAGGTCTGCGCGTGACCGAAGGCCTGCGGGGCAGTGGCTGTGTCAGTGCAGCGACTGCCTTTGAGACCGTCGCTCAGCAATATGCGGCGATTGAGACGGATTCCATGATGGAGTCGAACCTGATCGTTCGATGGCACGCGGGAATTGGTCACCGAATGCTGGAAGTGCCGTTATCCGTCATTTGCAGTTTTCCGGAAGTCGTGCAGTTCTTTGCGGAAATTCTGACGCGGCCATTTGAGTTTGCGGATTGCTACAACGTAACACTGAGTGCGTTTCGGTCAGAGCAGAAAATTCGCAACGATGCCAATCCATTTCCCAATTTGCAGCGTGAGTCGGCGCGGTGTGAGCTTCCGTTCTGGCTGGTCGATCCTGTCCTCGGAACGCGCAGCGTTGTTGGCATTCGAAAGGACGGCTTCGAACGATTTCTGGAAACAGCGGAAGGCGTGCGAATGGAATTGTTGCCAGACAATGAGGCCGCGGCGATCTTTTCTCTGCTGGTTGGCGGTAAGTCTCTGGTTCCCCGCGGCGCATTGATTACTGCCACGCTGCGGCTGCTGTTCAGTGATCTGTTTGTGCATGGGACCGGTGGCGGACGATATGATCGCTACACGGACGTGCTCATTCGTACCTGGTGGAAGGTCGAGCCAACACCGTTTGCCGTGGCCAGCGCATCCCGCTACCTGTTCGACGAACAGCGTCACGATCTGACGCAGCTGCAGAAAATTTCTGAACAGCTGCGAGAACTGCAGTTCAATCCTCAGCGATATCTGGGCACCGGACTCTTTTCTGCAGCAACGGAAGAGCTGTTGCATCGCCATCTGGCGGCAAAGGAAGACGCCGTGAGCCGCTTGAAGCGGGCTCGCGAGACCGGCCAGTCGGCACAGGAGATCGGCGGGGAAATTCAAGCTCTGGGCGACATGATCAAGGAGACTGTGGCTCAGGAATTTGAGCCCCGGCTGGCACGCCTTCGACTGCTGTCACCAGGCACCATCAGCGCCTGGACCAGCCGGACCTGGCCGTGGATGTTTTTCTCCAGGCCAGCTCCGTCCGGCCCTGTCGCGCCTGAGATGTGAACCAGCCGCGGCGTCGTGGATTTGGTCGACGTTCTGAAGGTTTTGGCTCTGTATGAGTAATTTCCCTGATGGGCAACTTCAGGGAACCTTTTCGAGGAGTCGTTGCAGCTGTTCGGATCGTAGATCGCGGCCAGTTCGTTCCGTTCCGACTCGTCGCCCGTTGCCAGTCCTTTCCGCTCACGGTCCAGATCGGCATTTTCTGTGTCGGCTTGAGAGCTGACGGAGACGTATTCGCCGGCCGCCATCGATCGACATCCTCCACACGTGGACCTCACAGTTCGCATTCGTGGAGGGCAGCGCAATCGGGATCCAGACAGCCAAAGCCGCACCAATAACGCTTCGCAGTAGGCATTGGACCGCGGACGTGGTACCCTTGGCCGGGCGGCAAGGGGTCTCAATGGGACGTCCTGCCGCAGAAACAGATCAAATTCGCCGGACGACTATGTAAAGAGCAAGCTGAATGTGTCAGCCTGCTTGTTATCGAGTAAGCCGACGTGCTGGAACACCTCAGGGCGTTTCGCCACGTCGGCTTTTTTCGTTTCCTGTCGCATCCGAGTGGCACCGCTGATTGAAGGAGCATAGGCCCCTTCCGGAACAGGAATATTTGTGACAATCAATTCAACACCCACCAAACAAACTGCTGCTGGACGTTCGAGTCGGGAGCGTGATGACCCGTCGTGGACTGCGGTGTGGCATTCGCTTCCGCTGGCCGAGGCATTCGAGCAGCTCCAATCTGATTCTTCACGGGGGCTCACTCAAGCCGAGGCGTCCCACAGGCTCGAGAAGTTTGGCCCCAATGCGTTAGCTGCGGCACAACAGCGCTCGACACTTTCCATCTTTCTGGCACAGTTCAAGAGCCTCCTTGTTGCCTTACTGGCGGGTGCTACGGTGATCGCTTTTGCCCTTGGCGACAGCATTGAGGCCGTTGCGATTCTGATTGTCATCGTCCTCAACGCCGGTATCGGGTTCTTCACCGAATGGAAGGCAGAACAGGCATTGTCCGCTCTTCAACAACAGTCAGTGCGCGTCGCGCATGTGATCCGAGATGGCGTTGAGAGAGAGATTGCAGCGGCTGAGTTAGTGCCGGGCGATGTGATCGTGCTTGCCGCTGGGGCACGAGTTCCTGCTGATGGCCGGATCATCGAGAGCGCTCGCCTGCAGATTGAAGAAGCAGCGCTGACTGGTGAATCGCTCGCGGTGACCAAGTCTTCCGAGCCGTTGGAGGCGAAGGATGTGGCACTCGGTGACCGCCTCAATATGGGGTTTCTCGGGACAACGATTACCGATGGGCGTGGACGCCTGGTGGTGACTTCCACAGGCGCGCAGTCGGAGATGGGTAAGATCGGTGTTCTGATCGATGAAGCGATCACCCGCGCAACTCCACTCGAACAGAAGCTGGCCCGCCTCGGTCGACTGCTTATCCTGACCGTGTTGGCACTGTGCACCGTCATCGTCGTGGCGGGCTGGCTGCGCGGCGTCACCGACCTCTGGCACATGCTGGAGATCGGTCTCTCACTGGCCATCGCTGCGGTTCCCGAGGGACTGCCGGCAGTCACCACGATGACGCTGGCACTGGGGATGCAACGCATGGCCCGGATGCGAGCGCTCGTCCGCCGGCTCCCCTCTGTCGAAACGCTCGGCTCGGTGACCGTCATCTGCACCGACAAGACTGGAACATTGACTAAAAACGAGATGACGGTCTGCGTCTACGCTTTAGATCAATCCCGCGTCGAAGTGACCGGCGCTGGCTACGAACCGGTCGGAAAGTTCCAGATTGGTGATCAGCAATTAGAGCCCCTCTCCGACGAACGACTCGCCATGGCGCTGCGTGTGGGGGCCTTATGCAACGATGCCAAAGTCGATCGCAAAGACGGCGTTGACACGGTGTTGGGCGATCCGACCGAGGCGGCGTTGATTGTTGTGGCGGAGAAGGCCGGGATGAAACGCACCGCCATGTCCGAGGAATTTGCCCGCGTCAGCGAAGTACCTTTCGACAGCGTCAGCAAGCGAATGGTCACCGTCCATCGGACTCCACAAGGAGGGACGATTGCGTTCGTGAAAGGCTCGCCAGCGACGATGCTCGCGGCCAGCACAGCGCTGGTTCGGGCCGCCGGCGTCACGCCGCTCACGCCGGAAGAACGCAAACACTGGGAGCAGACGAACGAGGAGTTGGCCAGTGCCGCGCTGCGCGTGCTTGGCCTGGGCTATCGCGACTTGCCAGAGGGCTACACCGAAGAGGATCTCGCGCGCGAGCTGATTTTCGTGGGGCTGGTTGGCATGAGCGACCCCCTTCGCGACGAAGCGAAAGCCGCCATTGCGACCTGTCGTGAGGCGGGCATTCGGACGGTGATGATCACCGGCGACCAGCAGGCAACAGCGGCCGAGATCGCCCGACAGCTGGGACTTGACCACGACCTCAAAGGGCGTCCCTTACGCACCGTTCACGGTCGCGAGCTGACAGACCTGGACGCTGAGGGCTGGAAACGGATTGTCGCCGACACAGCGGTGTTTGCCCGAGTGTCTCCCGAGCACAAGCTACAGATCGTCGAAGCCCTGCAGCATCAGGGAGAAATTGTCGCTATGACGGGCGACGGAGTGAACGACGCCCCCGCATTGAAGAAGGCCGATATCGGCATTGCCATGGGCATTAAAGGGACGGAGGTTGCCAAGGAGAACGCCGACATGGTCATCACCGACGACAACTTCGCCAGCATCGTCGGCGCAGTCGAGCAGGGGCGAATCATCTACGGCAACATCCTCCGGTTTCTCCACTATCTGCTCTCCTGCAATTTTTCAGAAATCCTCACGGTCTTCCTGGCCCTCATGATCGGTTGGCCGCTACCACTCGTCGCGCTGCAAATCTTATGGCTCAATTTAATCACCGACATTTTCCCGGCCTTCGCGCTGGCGCTCGAACCGTCGGCCCCGGACGTGATGAAGCGCTCCCCACGCGACCCGAACGAGTCGCTTCTTAGCCCCAGTTTTGTGGGCCTGATTGTCTGGCAAGGCCTGCTGCTGGCGGGAGTCACGCTCCTCGCCTTCTCAATCGGTTTACGCTGGTACGGGGACGATGGTGACGGTTTGCGTCGCGCCACTACGATAGCGTTCATGACACTGGCCCTGACCCAGGTCTTTCACGCCTTTGATGCACGATCCCAGAAGCGGTCGATATTCACGAGTCGCTTCTTTACGAATGGCTGGCTCTGGGCGGCAGTGGGAATGTGCATAGTTCTCCAGGTTGCGGCGGTTTATGTGCCGCTCCTGCAGAAGGTACTCCAAACGGTCCCGCCGTCGCTTATCGATTGGGGCGTCATCGCTGGCTGCTCGCTGCTGCCCGTGTTCGTGGTGGAGTTGGTCAAGTTGATCCAACGATTTTGGTTCCCATCAGGAAGGACAACCGCTCAATGATGACATCTCTCACCGCCGAAAAGATTCCGTGACGATGAGGCCAAATGGATTGGCGATATACCTGGCATTAAGAAATAGGAGATAGATATGAATTACGTGAGTTTCGTGGGATTGACCCTGTCTGTGATCGGTCTGCTGGGTCTCGGTGTTTCGGGACCCGGTTATCGGTTGGGATTGTGGGAGTACAAGACCGGCATCAGTTTCGTGAAGTCCGCCGGCTATATCAGCGTCACGGCCGTGGTGGTGTGCCTGGCCGGATTGGCACTTTGGCACTGGGAAATTGCTTCGCAAGGAATGACACCCGCGATTATCGGCCTGGTCATCGGCGCTTGTGTTCTCGGTCTGACTCTGAAGTGGAAATACAATCTGGCGAGCGTCCCGTACATCCACGACATCACGACGGACACCGAAAATCCGCCGTTATTCGTGGCTGTCCTGCCGCTCCGCGTAGGCGCTGAAAACCCGGCCGAGTACGGTGGACCGGAACTCGCCCAGCAACAGAAGGACGGCTACCCGGATCTCAAACCAGGCTCAGTGAACAGCCCGCCCGCTGTGGCATTTCCCCGAGCTTTGCAAGCCGCCAGGGACATGGGTTGGAAGATCGTGGACTCCGATCCGAAGTCGTTGCGGATCGAGGCCACCGACACCACCTGGTGGTTTGGTTTCAAAGATGACGTCGTCGTGCGACTGACTCCCTCAACGACGGGAAGTCGCATCGATGTGCGCTCGGTGTCGCGCGTGGGCAAGAGTGATGTCGGCACCAATGCTCGTCGAATCAATGCGTATTTGGAACGAGTGAAGTAGGGGCGATTAAGTCGTTGAGTCAACAAACCACCCATTCGAACCGGATGAGGTACAGGAGCTTTCGGGGGGATTGCCCAGGACGTAAAATCACATTCACTGCCGGTGGTGAGAGTTCATCCAGAATGATGCGATGGGGCTTCGATATAACGGAAATGTGAGGGTTCGCTGGTTCAGGTGTTTTCGGCTTGCTGCGGGAGATCCAATCCTCCGATAGTACCGGAAAAAGTACCCATTCTACAGGAGCAAAAACATGTCGTCCGGAAGTGTTGAAGATCGAATCCCGAAACATTAAACCTCAGCACATTGAGGTTCAATTCATTCCCCGCCTTTCCACGCGACGCAGGGAACAATTGAAGTCTGCGCAACTCCGATCGGCCTCACCGGAACGATCGGCCTCACCGGAACGCACCGTGGCAGCGTCGATTGCCGGCAGAGGTGTGTCGGACCGAATCGGAAAACTGAATTCCACGAAACTACTTCAGTCTGGACAACCGACGCGCGCTGGTCACAGCCGGAAGTCCCATGCAACATGGCCCAACGTTATCAGCGGATGTTCGTCAATGGCCTCTTGATGCTGCCGTTGCTGGCATAGCTGATCAGGGGCTTTTTGATCGCTCTTGACGACCGTTGAATCGGGAGTCCGTTGGATCGCCAGTAGAATGCCGTGAAGACAGCGGAGGGACTCTGTTGCCGGAGTTTCGTAACGCTGCGCCGACTTTGTCATCGTCAGCAACTTTGCAGTCGTCTCTCCGGCGAACCACTGATCCGATACTTGACGCACCGCTTCTTAACAGGAAATCCTCTTGATCTGCGTGGGATTCTTTCGATTGCAGGTGTGTTGCTGAGCTTGAGAGACGGCGAACGACTTTCGGCCGTTTAGGTCCTGTCTCAACGATTCTTTTCAAATCCTGTGGCCACGGACATCGGCAGTGCAAAAACTGAGTGGCTAGCCAATGAACTGTGATTAACTCAACACACTGATTAAAAGGAAGTCTTCGATGTCTCCGATTCTTGCACAACTGTCTATGGACTTTGCGGCGAATTCTGTCGTGCAGTCCATCACTCTGTACCTTTTCTTCGCAGGTATTGTGGGGATGGGGGCAGGGGCCGTTTATTTGTTTTTTGAGCGAAGCAATGTCCCGTCACAGTACAGAAGTGCGGTGACTGTTTCCGGTCTGATTTGTGCCATCGCGTGTTTCCACTACTACAAGATGACCACACAGTACATGACCGGAGAATCCTTTCCGACCGCCCTCCGTTACATTGACTGGCTGTTTACAACACCACTCCTGCTCATCAAGTTTCCAATGCTGCTTCGTCTCGGAAGCAAAGGAAAGAATCTGTTCCGCAATCTTGTGCTGCTCGACATCGGAATGATTGTGACGGCATTCATTGCCGAAACGTCCCCCGTGGGCAGCGGGTCGTGGTGGGGTTTCTTCATTGTCGCCTGCGCCTTTGAACTTGGCATCGTGTCCCTGCTTTATGGTTCGATGAACGATGCCATCAATCGGCAGCCAGCGCCCATTGCCAGTGCGATCCGTACGATGCGACTGTTCATTCTGATTGGATGGGCTGTGTATCCAATCGGATTCCTGATGGCCCTCGGCGGAGCAGGCGAGTACCGCGAGATCGTTTATAACATCTCGGACGTCATAAACAAGGTCGGGTTTGGTCTCGTCGCCCTGCATGGCATTCAGACATTTGTGCGGGCCGAAGTCGTCAGAACTCGCCATCCGGAGCTGGATGTGGAAGAGCCTGCTCTGGCGGCGTCTGCGGGTTGAGGAAACGTTTGAGAACGAGTCCTGTAGCAGAGGAGTGATCTCATGACAGACCGTCGAGGCAAGCTGATCTTCATCTTCGCGCCGCCGGCGACATTGATCCTGCTGTCCGTGATCACTCTTGCTGCGGGCGGGCTTCCAAAATTTATGGCTCCCTGGCCATTTCTGATCGCCATCTGCGCCGTGGGGCTTCCACATGGGGCGATTGATTTCATAGTGTCGCAGCGACTCGACGGGACGTCCGTTGCTGCAACTTTTTTCCGATTCGGCTGGTATCTCGGGGTAATGGCATGCGTCCTTGCTGGCCTCTTTTTCGCCCCGTTGCCAGTGCTAATCGCTTTCGGTCTGCTCAGCGCCTGGCATTTCGGCCGGGCCGATGCGGAAGATCTCGACGACATCTGTCCAGCACGATCTGACAGGTCGATCCCAAAAGCCATCTGGGCATTGGCTCGTGGCTTCATTGTCGTGTTGCTGCCTTTCGTTTGTTTTTTCGAAGGTTCCGTTGAGGTGTTGAATCGTCTGCTCGCATTTTGCGGCAGTGCAGCAGTAAACGCGTCAAGTGAATGGAGGCTGACCATCGCCGCGTTTCTCACAGGGTGTCTAATTCTCGAATTGGCGAGCATCCTGCGAAGCGTCGCAGAAGGAAACAACCGTCGAGCTGGCGTCGAGACGTTCGAACTCATCGCCCTCGCAATCTGCTTTGGGACTCTGCATCCATTGTTTGCTTCCGGAGTTTACTTCCTGACCTGGCACAGCTGGCGTCACCTTCGTCGTCTTAACCGTGTCGTCAATCACGAGGCATCGTGGAGTTTCAACCTGCACAACATTGTCTCCCTTCACCGCGATTCTCTGATCCTGCTGATTCCGACAGTGGTTGCGGTCGCCCTGATTGCGATGCGGCTGGGCGGTGGCATGACCCCATCAAGCGTTTGCCTCTCCAGTCTGTTGGTTTATGTCATTGTCACACTTCCTCATGAAGTGCTTTGTGGACGCCTGTTTGCCTCGCTTTTGCCGGAAGGTTCCGCCCGACGGCATTTGGGGTGGTCGTCCGGCCCGCCGACGAGATCTGTCATAAGCGACTCGGTGCAGGTCGGCTTCGGGAACATCCCTAAATCTAAATCAAGGTAAAGGCTTCATGTCAGACACAATCACGATCATTGGAGCTGGTCCTGGCGGACTGGCTGCGGCGATGCTGCTGGCATCTCAGGGCAGACGCGTTCGAATTTTGGAGCGTCTCCCGCGTGTTGGAGGAAGGTGCTCGGCGATCGAAGAGAACGGTTTCCGGTTTGATCTCGGTCCAACGTTCTTCCTCTACCCGCGGGTGCTGAAGGAAATTTTCGCGTCGGCTGGCTATGACCTGTTCGATGAGGTTCCGATGTCAAAACTGGATCCTCAGTACCGGATCCAGTTTGGGCAGGGAGGTCAGCTCGATGCGACTCCGGACGTTCAGAGGATGGAAGCCGAAATCGCTCGCCTGTCGCCGCATGATGCGGGAGCGTTCACCCGTTTTATGAATGACAATCGGGAGAAGCTGCGGCGGTTTCGCCCAATTCTGGAATCACCGTTTAGCAGTGTTTTCGATCTGCTTCGACCATCGACCCTTAAGGCTGTCCCGTGGCTGCGTCCATGGCATTCCGTCGGCAGCGAACTGCAGAGTTACTTTGCTGACCCGCGGCTCGTTCTTGCCTTTTCTTTTCAGTCAAAATATCTCGGGATGTCGCCGTTTCAGTGTCCCAGCCTCTTCACGATTCTCGCCTTTCTTGAGTACGAATACGGGGTTTATCATCCCACAGGTGGCTGCAGTGCCGTCAGCGAGCGAATGGCTGAGATTGTTCAGGAAATGGGAGTCGAACTGCATCTGAATGAGCCCGTGGAGCAACTCGATTTCGTCGGTCGTCAGATTGTGGGAGTAACTACAAACAGGAGACACTATCCAACCAGCTCTCTGGTGATCAATTCCGATTTTGCCAGAACGATGAAGCGACTTGTACCCGACCATCTTCGAAAAACCTGGTCCGATCGGAAGATCGCAGCGACGAAATTTTCGTGCTCTACATTCATGATGTATCTTGGCGTGGAAGGTGTTTACGATTTGCCCCACCATACGATTCATATAGCCAGCGGCTATCATCGGAATCTTGACGAGATTGAAAATCAGCATGTGCTGTCTGCAGATCCGTCATTCTATGTGCAAAACGCATGCGTGACCGATACGACGCTCGCGCCGCAGGGTCACAGCACTCTTTATGTGCTTGTGCCCGTCACGCATCAGCATCCGAATGTGGACTGGTCGAAAGAGACTCCGGCCTTTCGTGACAATGTAATCCGTCAACTTGAGAAACTGGGCCTCACGGATCTCGAACGGCGAATCCGTTTTGAAAAGATCGTAACCCCCGACGACTGGGACTCCAGTTACGAGGTGCACAACGGAGCCACCTTTAACATGGCTCACAGTTTTCGACAGATGCTGCACAAGCGACCAAACAATCGCTTCGAAGACCTTGACGGTGTGTATCTGGTTGGTGGAGGAACGCATCCCGGCAGCGGCCTGCCTGTCATCTACGAGTCAGCGCGAATTACAAGTCGGCTGATTGCTCAGGACCTTGGCCCGGTTTCCTCGACATCGACAAGACGCTGGACAGCGCCACCATGCGGCGTTAAATAACCACGAAGTGTTGAGTGGGTTTCATTTTGGCGGTGGCGGACGAATTGATGCGACTCCGGATCTGAAACGAATGCATGCGTCGATTGAACGGATCACCGCTGGCATGGGTGGCTCGAAATAGTCCCCAACCAGGTCGAAATCCTGCGATTGACTGCTGGGTGCTTGGTCAGATTGGTCAGAAGCAACTCTTGATTTTAGATTGCAAGACCCGCAACGGCGCAGAGCGAGCCGACAATCACAACAACTGCTCGCGAGACCGCATTTCGAGGTGTCAGCTGATAAAAGTAGATCGCAAGCGCAAGAATAATTGCCGCAACGATGAACTCGATACTCAGCACCCGATTTGTGGCATCTTGCAGAAATCTGATCGCGATGAACATAGTCACGACGATGATCCCATTGATGTACGCTCGCCAAAATCCGAAATCCGATGCGAAAAGGGCTGCGCATGTTGCCAGATGCATCGTGTACGGAAAAAACAACTGACGAAAGACCATCCAGCAACAAATCACCAGCCAAATCAAGCTGCATGCCATGAGGAATAAACGTTCCTCTCGAACGTCAGGTCGGCTTCGTAAAATAATCGCCGTCAAGAATATCTGAGCCCAGGCAGTGCCACCAACGTAGAGAGTTGTCGCGACAATGCAGAGAACGAAACCAGATCTGTTTGAAATCGAAAAACGCGAAGTGTGGATCATTTCAGGCCAATCAAGATCTTTTCGTTCCTGAAGCCTCGCTGACTCGTCTTGAAGTTGCGTGTTTTCATTTTTGAAACCCGAAACGTCAGTGAGGGATGGAGTTTACTGGGCTCTCACAACCCGAAACGTCAGTGAGGGATGGAGTTTTGGCTGGTCGGCAGCGTGCTCTCGAATCCCTCGCTGACGCGTCGGATTTTGATAACCCGGAAAGAACAAAGGTGGTCGCCACATTTCTGTGAAGAAGTGTCCATGCTTCGAAAAGCCATTTACACCGTTCCGCCTGCTCCGCAAAAAAACCTCGCTCGCGCCGTTCATAGACCCTCCGGTGGAGAATTCAACGGGTAGTTCAGCGAATTCCGATCTGTTTGTCGTGTCAATGACCGGCGCAATATCCATAAACGGAGAGGAGTTTATCGACTGCGGTGTTAGGTATCGTGATCGAACGCGGAGAACGCAATACCCATGGCGAAGCAGCGGGTAGTGGACATTCAAGGTTGTTCTGGCCGCGAACCTCATGGGCCTTAATTTATTTGGGCTGTTGACTTCAAGACAATCAATCAGATGGAAATGATATGAGTCCGGGAAAAGCACGACTGTGGACCGGGATCGGCTGTGTGGGCACACTGGTGACAATAGCCGCAACAATGCTCGCGGCTGATGTTCCGAGTGCGGTGTTTGCAGCAACGGCGAGCGATGGATTTTCGGATTACGTCGCAATCTTTGTGTTCTTCACAGCCGCCGCAGGCGTGCTCCTGCCATTCGATCTCATCGGAGGCATGTTGATCCCGGCGACGTGCGAAAGTCAAACGCCGAAGTTTGGCATGTGGCTCAGACGGTGGATTCGGTCCGTTGGAATCCAGATACTTTTCTACTCGGTGACTTTCTTCTTTTACCTGCAGATTGGGCGAGAAGTTGGGGCGCCATGCCTGATCGCCATGTTCGCCGCGATGCAGATCGCCTTGCTTGCCAGCCAGGAATTGATCTGGCGCACCATGACGGCTCAACGGGCGGGCAACGCAGGTCACGGTGCAACTCTGTTCGTGCCGCATTTCGATCAAAGGTTTACGGGAGGAATCACCGGATTGCCTGGTTTTGAAAGCATTCTGATTCCTGCTGAATGGAGGACGCGTCTAAGACCGTCGAATTTGAATTTGTTGGTCAAGCGTCGACTTGCCGCTCGGGATTCCGGTGGACGACGTCGCGGCATCGTTTGGGCCATGCTTTGGAACGTCACCAGTTTCACGGCGGCGATTCTCCTCAGTGGCGGTGCGATTGTTTCCGTTGCCGACCTCGTCACCGTTTTTCTGTGGTTCCTGTTATTTTCGTTCGTCGGCTTGCTCGTGCTGCCGGCTCTGAACCGAAAGAGCGTGTTCGCGCTGGATCGCTACCTCTCGGCTACAGTCAGCACCGCCGAACTTCAGGAGGCCATTCGAGAAATCGACCAACTGACGGAACAGGATCCGACGCGGACGGCATCAGCGGAATCCGTCTTCCAACCGATCCCCTGTCCGGAACGAAGGTTGCTTTCGCTTGCGAAAGAAGGACCGCAACATGTGCCCGCGTGGAATGTCGCTCGGACGACGCTCTTCCTGAGCTGGGCATTCGGAGGTCCGCTGGCGCGAGCCGTTCACTGCAATGTCGGTCGTCCAGAGCTGTGGGCCATGTTACCGACGGACTGATTTAAGAGTAGTTCTGAGTAGAGCTGATCAGGGGTACGATTTTCCCGTATTCGCATGTTCCTGATCCGGAGTTCGAAGAATTGGCGAACAAAATCCCATGTTGCAGCAGTACCTGTTTTTTGTCAGCACCGCTTTATTGACTGCGCTGAGCCTGTCTCAGGTGCTTGCATCTGATCCGGCGGCTGAACGCGGTTACCGCTTTCTGATCGAAACGGTGTTGATTCCTCCTGACTTCAGCGAATCAACCTTTGACGAGGTTTGGAAAGACTGGCCGGAACCGCTGAAGGTAAAGGCCGCCAATGCCACTCCTGCCGAACGGAGGGCGATGGCTTTCGATCGCTATGGGCTCACGATGCGGGCGGGTGACGATTCCGGAAAACCATTGCAGTACGTGGTGACCTCCGAAGGTCGCTGGTCGATGAATTGTTTCGCGTGTCACGGGGGAACGGTTTATGGAACGCCGATGGCAGGCGCGCCGAATAACCGCTTCGCCCTGCAGTCACTCACAGAAGAAACCTTTCGGACCAAATTGCGACAGGGAAAACCGCCGAGTCGCATGGATCTGGGCGCGATCGCTATTCCTCTGGGAACAACCAACGGGACTACCAACGCGGTGGTGTTTGGCATGGGACTTATGAATGCGCGAGACTCAGATCTAAATCTGGTTTTCGGACCGCCCAAATTTTTCGTGAATCATGACATGGACGCGCCGCCATGGTGGTACTTCCACAAACGACCGACGATGTACATCGACGGGTTCGCGGAGAAGGGGCATCGCGGGCTGATGCAGTTCACCCTGGTCCCGGAAAATGGCCCGGACTTCTACAAGAAACACGAAGACAACTTTCGTGACGTGCTGGCTTATATCACGTCGCTCCGGCCTCCAAAATATCCCGGCCACGTCGACCAGACTCTCGCCAGTCGCGGGAGAGTGTTGTTCGACCAAAGCTGTTCGAAATGTCACGGAACGTACGGCGACGAATGGACGTATCCAAACAGGCGAGTGCCGCTGGACGAAATTGGCACTGATCCCGTGCGACTTACCGCTCTCACAGTAGAAGGCCGAAAGAAGTACGCGGACAGTTGGTTTGCGCATGCGGGAGAAACGGATGCTCAGCAGACACTCGCAGATCCCGATGGATATGTAGCTCCTCCGCTGGACGGGATCTGGGCGAGCGCCCCTTATCTTCACAATGGCAGTGTGCCCACGCTTTGGCATTTGATGCATCCCGACGATCGACCAGTGATCTGGCGTCCTGTCTCCGTCCGGATGGACGAAGGAAAAGTGGGGCTGACAATTGAGGAACCTTCGGGGATGTCCGAGAGTGAGCCGGATTCAGTCCTTCGTCGCAGCTATTTTGACACACAGCAGTTCGGCAAGAGCCGCGCTGGTCACACGTTTCCCGATCAGCTGTCGGAATCAGAAAAGCAGGCAGTGCTGGAATACCTGAAGACGCTGTGATGAGTGAGGAGTCAGTCACTGTCAATTGGCGAATCTCGCCAGTTCCTCAACATCGGACACCACTTCTGACGCCAGTTTTATTCGAAGGATGTCAATCCATGAGAGAAAACATCAGGATGTTTTTGCATCCATTTCTGCAAGGACATCGCATTGCCCAAACAGCTATGAGTGAGTAGGACGTGTTGTGAACCAGAGACAGGAATTCACTGCACCGCGACAAAGCCTGCCTTTCCCTGAATCTCAATAAGACGCAAAATCACTGCAACTCCAACAGAAAACATCGGTTCTGTGCGAAATGAAGCGCGCACGTTAGAAACTCCGAGTGCCACGAACTCAGGTAGTTAACGGAAAGATAAAAACAACGGGAGAGCCGTAATAGATCCACAGGTCTGAGACCCGTCCATTGCGGTTCGGCCCAACGGGCCTTGCCACGTCAACCTATGGCAACTCCGGCGTTGCCGGAAACGCCCCAAGGTGCAGCGACCGCAGCACAATTTGCCCGCTAAGGGCAATGCAAAACCGCCTTGCGGGACTGCTTCAGGGTTCATGATTGGACGGGACGCTAACCTGGGGCGACGTTCATCCACGTTCGTGATTGTTTTGCCCCAGGCTGATTTTCATGCGCCTGACAGGTTCAATCGCAACATTGTCACCGTCGATTAGTGGCAACCCATTTTTCACACAAGTGACAACTCGCACTTCATTTCCCGCAGAACCTTCCAAACATCCGTCGACGTAGCCTGACGTGCCTTGCCGCATTGTCATTCTCGCCATCTTCAAATCGAGTGACTTTGCTGGTTAAAACGTCACCATCAAGCCCATAGCAACAGTTTCCACAACCTTGACCGAGTTGAAACTCCGATTGTCCCAAACCATCCGACTCGAATTGCAACCCGAATATCAGCAACCCCGAGGAACGTTAAAAAGCCGCGACTCCCGTGCTTCGCATGCCGTCTGAGTGCCAGTAAGACGCCAAGCCTGCAAGTTGAAAATACGACGTTTCTGTTCTCAACAGCGATGACTAATGACTGGCCGTTTACGCGGCAATTCAACCGGCCAGCCATTCTCAGTTTGGGCGCAGGCCTTTGTCCTCAGTGCGGATTTTCATCGTCCCGCTCAATACCCATTCGGCATGCTCCGCCTGAGGCCCGGTTCCGCTGGGAACCTTGACATGCATATCGGAAAATTCGTAGGTGATCTCGGCGTTCCGACCTGTGAGTCGATCGTACAATCCGATTGCGAGGTCGGGCCAGCTTACTGTTTGTCCAGTCGTCATTTTGAATGTCCATTAGAAGAATAAAAATACAGAGACTTCACATTTAATCATGCAGTCAGCCGCGCGAAGCGGCATGCATAGGAAGTTGAAAATTCGTGTTCATTCGTCCGCTTTATCACTGACAATCAAGGAGATGAATGTCGATGCGAGGGCCACAGCAAAAACTCCGCAGCCTACGGCAAAAATGAGAACATCGCTACTTGCCATTTTGAGAACTCCCCAGCACAAGAGTCCCGAAACTCAGGATCGATGGCACCCACAAACCCACGTACAACCCTTCTTGTTTACTCCCAGTAAACCAAAGTGAGACGGAGAAAAGAAACGAAGCGCCAGCGGCAACGACATAGCCCAGTTTTGCCAACTTTCGTTTATGCATCAACAACCCCTCTGCTTGCACCGAAACAACTCACATCACAAAATCGTTCACAACGTTCATGTTTGCCACTCCGCGACGAACGCTGTACGTTAACTCAGGTTCGCCACCATTCCATGATTTGCTTGTAATCGTGTTGAACGCCACGACTCGCCGGTTGCAGAGACAATCCAGAAACATTCTTCATCAAAGTTTCTCGCGTTCGTGCCACACCATCCAGAAGGAACCATTTGAACGATTCGATCGAATGGGAATGCCGCACTTGGCCAAGCGATGGTTCACGGCAGCGACAGAGCGACCGGAAGATCTCCGCGATATGGACAAGCCATATCGAAAAAAAAGACTGATATGTACGAAAAAAGAACAGTGCCGGCTTCCATGAGCGGTGCCGCTTCAGCTCTTTTTTACAAAGCAGAGTTAAGCGTTACCGTGGGCCTGCGGTCTGTTCAATGTGATGAACGTTATGAACGTTTACTGGGTCAGGGTTTCAAGAGAAATGAGTTTCGAGATGAAGAAGTTGACGGTCTTAATCGCGACGGGTTTGCTGGTCGTGGCTGCGTCCGCAGAAGCGGGTTCAAAGTGTAATGGGACAGCAACGACCAGTCGGTCGGTGCGTGGAACACTTGTCATGACGTCATTCGTGGCGCATCCTGCCGACAAGGACATTGTTGACACAGCCGTCGGGGCTGGCTCCTTCAAGACCCTCGTAGCCGCCGTGAAGGCGGCTGGCCTGGTCGAAACATTGAAAGGGGAAGGTCCTTTCACTGTCTTCGCTCCTACCGATGAAGCATTTGCGAAACTGCCGAAGGGCACTGTCGAATCTTTGCTGAAGCCAGAAAACAAGGCAAAGCTGCAGGCAATCCTGACCTATCACGTTGTGTCCGGCAAGGTGATGGCGGCTGACGTTGTGAAAGTGACGGGAGCTGTGTCAGTGCAGGGCCAGCAGATTGACGTCGTGGTAAAGGATGGCAAGGTCAAAGTTGACGGAGCAAACGTCGTTAAAACGGACATCTCTTGCTCTAATGGGGTGATCCATGTGATCGACAGTGTGATCCTGCCAGCTGATAAGGATATCGTGGATACGGCTGTGGCTGCTGGCTCTTTCAAGACGCTGGCCGCAGCATTGACAGCGGCAGGTCTGGTTGAAACTCTGAAGGGTGAAGGACCATTTACGGTTTTCGCACCAACTGATGAAGCGTTCGCAAAATTGCCAGCCGGAACCGTTGAGAGTCTGCTGCTCCCAGAGAACAGAGAGAAGCTGATTTCGATCCTGACTTACCACGTGGTTTCCGGGAGGGTGCTGGCAAGCGACGTCGTAAAGTTGAAGTCCGCCAAGACGGTCAATGGTAAAGAAGCCAGGATCAAGTTGAGTGACAAGGGAGTGATGGTGGATGCAGCCAAAGTGCTCGCAACCGACATCGAGGCTTCAAACGGCGTGATTCACGTGATCGACAGCGTGATCCTGCCGTAACTGAATGAAAGATGACGTTATGTTCGGGGGGCGGTCGACAACCAGTCGGAGCCCCCTTTTTTATGTCCTGAACTCTGTGAAATGGAAGTGGTTAACAATGTCAATTGCATTCAATGAGACTCTGAACGATGAGTCATCAGCCGAAGATTGCTGTGTCCGTTCGCATAATTCCCGCCCTGTCGGCCGTACCATGCTGACCGAATCTGTCGTCGACTTAGCGGCCATCAAGGCTGCCGTTCGTACGATTCTGCGTGCGGTCGGCGAAGACCCGGACCGTGACGGGTTGTTGGAGACACCACGCCGTGTGGCCAAGATGTACGCTGAAATGTTTTCTGGTCTGCAGCAGGATCCAGGGCGCCATCTCGAAGTGACGTTTGAAGAGAGTTACGACGAAATCGTGCTTGTGCGTGATATTCCCTTCACCAGCATGTGCGAGCATCATTTGCTGCCGTTTCGTGGTGTTGCTCATGTCGCCTACATTCCGAACGGCCGAGTCACGGGGCTCAGTAAATTGGCTCGGGTGGTTGAAGAAGTCTCGCGTCGCCCGCAGGTGCAGGAACGGATGACGCAGACTGTGGCAGATCTGATTGAAGATCGGCTGGGAAGTCGCGCAGTCGGAGTGATCATCAAGGCCGAACATTCCTGCATGTCGATCCGTGGGATCCGCAAGACGGGAAGCTTGACCGTGACCAGTACGATGCGTGGCGCGTTTCGCAGCGATCCGGCGAGTCGAGCAGAACTGATGTCGCTGATCAACATGCCGAACTGAGGCTCGACAGCATCCCGCCAAAGACTGCCCGGCGACAGCCCTTCAAACAATCGATTTCTTGTTCATACGAATTGAGGATTTCTGAATGATCATCCAGAAGCAGTACAAGTTTTACGCCGCACACCGAAACGAAACACTGCAGGATAAATGCAGAAATCTTCACGGTCATCGGTATGGTCTGCGGTGCCATTTCGAGGTGGAGCGTGACGGAAACATCAGCACTCTCTTCGGCGACTTCGACGCCCGGATCGAACCATGGCTCAAGGAGTTCTACGATCACGGGATGTTGATCAACGTCCACGATCCGCTCTATGAAACACTGCAGCAACACATGGCACGTACCGGGGAGACTCTTCGACTCAAGGTGATGGACGGTCCGACAAGCGTAGAGAATCTCTGTCACTTGTTGTTCAGCGAGATCACTCAGATGGGATTTCGCCTTGCGCTCGTGGAAGTTCAGGAAACTGATACCTCGACCATCAGCTACACGCGTGAAGACTGGATCGCAGACAATCGGAACTTTGCCCGCCGCAGGTCTCATTCTGATACGGAAGTTGTCTCGTCTTCCTGAACCAGATGTCAAAGCATGGTCCGTTGACTTTAACGATCTGCTTCCACATCACTCTACCACTGAGGGTGACAGCAAGTTTTCCACAGATGCAAGCTATCCACATGGACCAGTCTCAGGAATGCTTCGTGGACCAGCGCCGTGGCCTGAAATTTCTGCCGACTGCGTTCACTGGCCAATTTCGAAAAGGCCAGTTCCCGAAGTTCTTCAGAGACGAGCGGCAACTGCTGGTGCCAAGCCGTGAGGTCACCCTGTTCTTTCTGCGTCAGGATTTGAGTGATGTTCGAAATCGGCGAGAAGCTCCCCAGGATCCTCGGCTGCCCGCCAGTTTCAGGTCTTGAAGCGAGTAGTTTTACCATTCGTTGCTGTGGCATGCCGCATCAGGATCGCCAAATCCTATCGCCGACGAGGGACTTGGGACGGCAGGTCAATTGGGGCGTCACGTTTGGGCCGAACACGCCGTCGCATGTTTCTGATGCTGACATGGAATTGACGAAGATCTCTTGCCTGTTTCATCGTGACAAAACGATGCAGGCTGGTGAATTGTTCGACGCGTCGGTGTCGCAAAACGGGAGAAGTAAGTTTGCTCTCCGCAGTGGAGAGAAATACTTGGCTGCCTTCTTCGCATCATTCTGGATGCACTCTCGCCACCGGTAATGAATGTGATTTTACGCCTTGGGTAGTCTCCCCCGAAAGCTCCGTTACCTCATCCGGGAAGTTGCGTCCTTGACCGAATGCGAGCAAAACCTGGAGCGATGAATCAGCAACTTCGAGACCCAGACAATTTTTACGAAAGTGGCGTAAGCTGTGATCTCTCTGAACTTCGCTATGTCGGAAATCTGCGATTATTCACGACACCTGGACAAAGAGCAATGGCCGCCTCTGAGCTGGCGACCGCGTGCCGCGCCAGTGAACGGGGTATTCGTATCCTGTGTGATTATTTGACAGTTATTGGCCTTCTGAATAAGTCGCCGGAACAGTACTCGCTGACACCTACGGCGGCCGCTTTTCTTGATGAGAACTCCGCAGGGTACATGGGCAGCGTCGCTCGATTCATTGCATCGGGCGAAGTGATGGACACCTATCGGGATGTGGCTGGGGCTGTGCGTCGAGGCGGCACGCTGCTACCGGATGGCGGGAGCACGAAGGTTAATTACGAGCCGTGGATTGAATTTGCGGAATCGATGGGGCCAATGATGAGGCCCGTGGCGATCTTTTTTGATTTCTCTGGAATTTATTCCAAATGACGATCGAGTCACTCCCCCAACACCCTCAACATTTGCGATGACGATGCTGATGAGTACCGATCATGGCGACGCCTACACGTTCGAAGACTATCGGGCGATGTTTGAAGCCGCAGGGTTCGGCAGAAATGCACTCATCGATATCCCGCGTTCACCTTCGCGTTTGATTGTAAGTTCACCTGGATAACAGCCAGCTGTGACGGTTACGCACGTATGAGCGAGCCTGCTTATATCGGGCCTTCAGACCGTCAGCGTTTTTATGACCTTTAGTCTGACGCATCGCTGCTATCTGAAGCGCATGATCGGGAGACCGCTTTTCCCAGGGCGATTGCGTGCTAAGTCGTTATCCGAACAGTACTTTTGCGAGGTAGTCGGTGTCCCAGGCAGCGAGCAGTCGTTTATTTTTGATTCCAAGCTTTTCGGATTTTTCGTTTTTTAGCATACTCAGAGCGAAGCGG
>JBDNHX010000171.1:0-19425 GCA_041688565.1 Planctomycetaceae bacterium | reverse complement strand
TGTAAGCCGTCACTTCACCTCCGTGAAGCTGAACAAGAGTCCTGACCAGCGACAGCCCGATCCCAAGGCCCCCCGGGACTCGATCCAGCGTTGGTTCGGCATGCGTGAAGAGCTCAAAAATCTGGCTCATCATCGGCCGCGCAATCCCCTGGCCATTATCACGGACCCGAATAAAAACATCGTCCCCCGATTGATCAAAGTGTAGGCTAATTTGGCCTTTACGCTTCGTGTATCGAGCCGCATTCTGCAGCAGATTGCGGACCACCTGCACCAGTCGTTCGAAATCCCCATCCACCCAAAGATCAGCCGATGACTCCGCCACGATCAGCTGGTGCTGGGATTCATCGATCGTCGCCTGCGAGGTTTCCACAGCCGCCTTTATGATCGACGCCACCAGCGTCGGTTTGCGTTTCAGAGTAATACGCCCCTGAGTCAGTCGGGCGACGTCCAGCAGGTCGTCGATCAACCGAGTCAGCACGCGGATCTGCCGTTTCATGATTGGCAGCAGTTCGGGAAGCAGACTTTCCTTCGCCGTATTGGCCGAAAGAACTTCGACAACATTCGCCATCGGAGCCAGCGGGTTACGAAGTTCATGAGCCAGCATGGCCAGGAACTGATCCTTCCGCTGGTGCTCTTCCATCAACAGCGCTTCCACCTGCTTGTGATCGTGGATATCGGTGGTCGTTCCGACCCACTGAATGATGTGGCCGGCGTCGTTGTACATCGGCAGCGCACGAGTCAGATGCCAGCGGTAATCGCCAGTGTGATGCCTGAGCCGATGCTCGGCTTCGAACGGCTGAGAAGTGCCGAGCGACTTTTTCCAGGCCTGAAGATGGCTGACCTTGTCGTCAGGATGCAGCAGATCGGCCCAGCCCCAGCCGCTCAGGTCTTCAGTCGTCCGTCCTGCATACGTGGCCCAGTTCTGGTTGATGTAATTGATGGAACCATCATGCTTCGCCAGCCAGACAATTTGCGGCATGCTTTCCGCCAGAGTCAGAAAGCGGTTCTCGCTTTCTTTCAGAGACGCCTCGGACCGTTTGCTTTCCGAAAGATCCATCACAAACACAACAATGCGATCTTCCTCCTGAAACAATTTGTTGGCCGAAATTAAAACGGGCACCACCTTGCCATCCCGTCGTCGACAGGATTTTTCAAACGGACGACAAATCCCGGTCTGGCGAAGTTCTTCCTGTGCCGCCTCATCCAGCGGCCCGCGCGACGGCAACGCGCCATCCCAACTGAGCGTGCTGCCGGCCACCATTCCCGACGTCTGACCAATCAGGCTCAAAAACGCATCGTTGGCTTCCAGCAGCGTTATTCCATCATCCGCGCAGACCGCAATTCCGATCAGCGGCGTCTGCAGCATTCGACTAACATGCTGCTCCCGTTCCAGCAGATTCTGTTCAAAACGACGTCGTTCGGAACAGTCCCGAAAGACAAGCACCACTCCTGCAATCACGCCCGCTCGATTGCGAATCGGTGCCGCATTTTCTTCGATGGGCACCTGAGTTCCATCAGGACGAATCAATAACGTCTGGCGGACTGATCCCACCACGTTGCCCAGTTTGAGAACTTCATCCACGGGGTTTGGGACGGGATCATTCGTCAATTCGTGAACAACCGCGAACACCTGATCGAGCCGCTTTCCCGTGACTGAACTATCGACGCCCATCAGTTCCTGAGCCACAGGGTTGGCCATCTGCACGCGGCCATCTGCATCCGTTACCACCACTGCGTCGGCGATACTTGCCAGAGTGACCAGCAGATTTTCGCGTTCCGCATCAGCTCGCGATTCAGCCTGCAACGACTGCTGTACGTGCCCGTCAATCAGCCGCCACGCCATTCCGCTGACCACTATTCCCACGCCAACCATGCACAAATTGGCGGCCATAATTGTGAACAAAGCATGAGCCGCGTATTGCGTTCGCGTCCGCAGGATCTGGCTGGTTTCCGTGGTCAGTTGGCTGATCGACCCATTCGCCTGATCCATCGCACGCTTTCCAACACCGCTCCGCAGAAACTGGGTCACCCCTGCAATGCCCGATTCTGATCGCACCCGGATCTCATCGCTAAGCAGCTTCATGCGAGCCTGAACGTGTGCCTGGATTTCGTCCATCACGACCGACTGCGGTTCATTGGCGATCACCAGGGTCTCGAGCGACTCCAGCGTCGCCGGCAGTTGCCGTTCCGCATCATGGAACGCCTGCAGATATTCTTCGCTGCCCGTCAGAACGAAACCATGTACACCACTTTCGGCGGCCCGCAGCCATAAGGAGATTTTTTTGTTCTTCGCAACGATCTCATAAGCACGCTGCACTTCGCCATGCGCGTCGTGTAACGCCGTAGCCGTTCGATAAACGACAACACCATTCACCAGCAGAACGATCAGGACCACAATAAAACTGATCGTCATTCGCGGAGAATGCGGCCAGGTCATTGAAGGTCGAGGAACGAACACTGGCCTGGCGTCTGGCAAGCGATGCTCCGCGGCTGGCTGCAATCCCGTTGTGAAGGGATGCTGATCTGTTGAACTTTTGTGGAAAGTCTGCGAATCCATCGCTGAAGTTGTTCCTTACCACGTTGTAATGGAGGACAGAATCTGGTCGTGTCCGAAAAATAAAGATTCACGGATTCAGTGGACGTTTGAAATTCCACTTCCACAATCATTGATTCACCAGGCTCACGTCGAACTGGCTTTTTTAGCCACCACATCTGCCAACAGGCAGGCTAGAGCTTTTGAATCCACTGGCTTCACCAGATGATGGTCAAATCCCGCTTCGTGAGAGCGTCGGCGGTCATCTTCCAGCCCCCATCCTGTCGCTGCAATCAGCACTGTTTTTTTCCCCCACGGCTGTTCTCGAATACAACGACACACTTCATAGCCGTCAACGGAAGGCAGACCAATGTCCAGCAGAATCACGTCCGGTCGACACTCTTCAGCGACTTTAATTCCTTCGAGACCATCGTAGGCTGTGCACACTTCATTTCCCATCAGCCGCAGCATCATCTGCAGGGTGTCAGCGCCGTCTCTATTGTCATCCACGATCAGGATTCGCAGTGAGGTCTTTTCCACGTCTTGCTTTCCGTCAGCGGTTGTCGGCGCTGGTTCAGGTGTTGTCATCGTTTCCCTATGGATGGTCACGTGGGGAGGCCATTGAGTAATGGGGTCGAGGGATGTTTTGGACCAGTCAAAGGCCTGAATCTGTCGGCCCATTTGCCAACCACCCGGCAGAAACGCCAGAGGATCATTTTTCACTGACAAGCCTTTTTCCCGTCGCACAACTGTGAATTTCAGACGTTTTGCAGATCACTTTTCGCGTTCAACTCAGTCAGCTGCACACTGAGGAAACATAGTAAAAACTTAACGCTCCGCTGTAAACATCTGAGCTCGGCATTTCGCGGACTACCGGTTCTCATCCTGCCCGGGCAAACTGGCGTGACATTAATCCCCGAACTCGCCGGGTCCGTCCTCAATCCTTTAGACAGACCGGTCAACGCAAACTTGCTCGCGCAGTACGGCAGCAAAGAAAACAGAAAGGACATTCCCGATCGAGCTTTTTAAGCGAGATCAGAAATGCCCTTTCTGCTTTGAGACATTCAAGAAGGCGGAAAAATCTGCCCCAACACGCGGTGAGTCCATCTATCTCTTGTGCGACGGTCTCTCATCCGTGTAACGGCTCCCTACGCGATCCCATGCATCGCGGACGGCCGGGCGAGCTCGGTCCCATTCCATTTCGCGGACGCTGCCCGATTCTTCCCACCTCCGCTCCAGTTCCGGTTCGATTTCGTCGTACGGACGGTCGATATACTGCGAGCGTGATTCCCACCCGTAACGGTAAGCGGGCTCGTAAGCTTCGTACGGAACCCCATCGTGGAAATAGGACTGATTCGGATAGTTTTGACGCCAGTAGGAGTCTTCTTCCGTCGGGTCAATCGCCTCAGCAGTCGCCTTACCCGCATAGCCTCCGGCAACTCCGCCGACGATAGCTCCGATGGCCGCTCCAATCGGGCCACCCACTGCGCCCGCTGCGGCGCCCGCGGCAGCACCGCCCATTGCCGCTCCAATTCCCGCTCCAACTGGATGTGAACCCGGTTCTCCGGTGAGCGGATCGCGATTCTCGTCTTTTTCGAGATCCGAATTTTTCTTTGAGCCTCTTGTCGTAGCCATGACAGTCTCTCTTTTTCCAACAGAACGAAAGTTTTTCAGTGGGTTGATGCTGGTCTGAGGATCGATTCGCAGTTCGTAGGAATTCGAATTCATTTCGAGCCCGCAAAAGTTCTTCAAGGGCCGCTGCCGCCTGGCCGAAGCGCCTGCCAAGTTCCGCTCCGGGGGATAACAAAAAAAGAGCGTGCGATGAGTCCTTCCAGCGTCTTTGTGCAATTTAAATGGGGTCTCAATGAGCCCCTTTGTTAATGGTGTAGCACAATGCGAACACTTGAAAAAATCACCGCACGCTCATTAAGGCGCGCCGAAGCAACTTCTTAATCCATACCTCCCTGCGAGGCTGAAGAAACAGGCTCTATTCCGTGAGATTGTTGTCCCTGTCTTCAGTGGCCGACACAGTCAGTTGAATGACTCGAAGTCCTCCGCGATCCTGACAACTACCAGTTGCACGCGATGTGCCAAACCAGCGAACTCACCGAGAGATTGTTCTCTTTCCGCATAAGTTCCACATCCGCCATCGCAGGCAACGCGTGGACTTCACTTCACTTCAACGCGAACTCGGCTGGTTCCGCCGTCTGTTGCCAGCTGACAACTTTCATGCTGCCCCTTTTGCGATCATGTAGAGCGTCGACCGACCATGATGACGAACGCGCGAGACCCGTGGCCCGCTCGTTCATGCACGCGTTGTCCTTTCTTGTGGCGTCTTGCGGCTTAAACGCCGCGGCCTGTGCTTCGAACGTCCATGGCACGAGGGTTGCCTCTTTCCGTGAGACAGAGGTTCATAAAGGTCCCGCTGAGTCAGCGCCGAACCCGGTCAGACATAAGGAAACGGTATGCTCCGCTTTTTTCCATGGAAATTAATTGTTCGACATGCCGCGCGAGCCTACGGCGTCAGCGACCCGGCACTGTGGATGGCGCGGATTCGGCAGTTTTCACAGCCGTCCGAAGTTCAGGAACCGATTGAGCTGTTGCGAGCGGGTCTGCATTTTCACGCACGCGGACTTATTAACACTAAAGCTATCCAGCACAACATGGACTGGGTCTGGCCGTATTGGGTCGAGCGCCAATTTGATCCTGCGGACAACTCCTTTGTACCGCGGGCATTTTCCTTCAGCCACATTAACCTGACGCATCGCAACTGGACGGCCATCGGTCTGCCGGAGCTTGGAATTTATCCAATCGTCGATCCAAGGGGGCTTGTCACGCCCCTGCACGATGGCTGGTCGCTCGATTTCTGGCTCACGGATGCCACGGGCCAGCAGCTGTTGCCCAGTCGAGCTCACGAGGATGACGTCGATCAATGCATTCCGCCCGGCCCGGATCTGGCTGTCCAGACGACACTGTGGGAGGCCGACCTGCAGCTGCGCCAACGCGTCGAAGTGGTGGTAGAAGATAATCTTCCGGTGCTGAAGATCTCGATCCACGCGGGATGTCCAGCCGGTGGAACCCTGGCCGTTGCCATTCGTCCGTACAACCCCGAGGGCGTGCAGTTTATTGATCGTGTGGAAGAACTGCCCGACCGAAAAGGATGGCTCGTCAACGGAACAACTCAGGTCATCTGCGATCAGAAAGCCGACCGCATTGCGACGTCTCACTACGATCGAGGCGACTTGTTTCATCATCTGCGAAAAGGCGATGACCGGGACGGCCAGGAAGCGGCGTCGGAAGTTTGCGATCAGGGAATGGCCACCGCCGCCTCGCTTTATGATTTCCCGGGAAATGAAATGCATCTCACCGTCCGAGTCCCCCTTGATAAAGAACTGAAGGAACTCAGCCAGGTGTATCTGTTCCGCCCGGAGGCGACATGGTCATCTGCGACGTCGACGTGTTCGGAACTGTCAATTCCGGATTTGCGGATCCAGAAATTATATCGCACGGCCGTTCGGACGCTGATCTTGTTATCGGTGGGTGATGTTGTTCCCGGGCCTTATACATATCGTCGCTTCTGGTTCCGCGACGCCTGCCTGATGATGAATCCGCTGATGACCATGGGATTGCTTGACCGTTGTCGGCGAATGATTGATCAGCTTCCTGTACGCCAGCAACGCAGTGGATACTTTCGATCTCAGGATGGCGAATGGGATTCCAACGGTCAGGTTCTGTGGATGCTGAATCGATTCAGAAAGCTCAGCAACCAGCCACTTCCTCGCGCGGTTTATGCGACACTTGACTCGGCAGTTCGCTGGTTGGACCAGAAACGCGTATACTCGATGAAGCTTTCGCGGCACAACGGACTTCTGCCTGCGGGCTTTAGTGCCGAACATCTCGGGCCGAACGACCACTATTATTGGGACGATTTCTGGGCCGAGGCGGGTCTCTGCGCGGCTGCGGAAATCTGGGCGGACGCCGGCGAAGCGAAGAAGTCTGAGTACGCTAAACGCACGGCCGAGGAATTTCGCTCGGCGATCGAACGCAGCCTTGAGATGTCTCCGGAGGCACGCGCTTCGGGCGGCATCCCGGCTTCTCCGTACCGACGTATGGATTCAGGAGCCGTCGGATCGCTCGTCGCCGATTATCCTCTGCAGCTGGTGCCCGCCGGTGATGAAAGAATCATGGCGACGGTCAACACAATGCTGATGAAACATTTTCATCGAGGCGGTTTTTTCCAGGATGTCATTCATTCGGGGATTAACGCCTATCTAACTTTGGATATCGCTCAGACTCTCTTGCGCAGCGGCGATGAACGGTGGCGGGATCTTGTGGATGCGGTCGCCGACCTGGCGTCTCCCACCGGCCAGTGGCCTGAAGCCATTCACCCGCGGACTCTGGGCGGCTGCATGGGCGACGGACAGCATGGATGGGCGGCGGCTGAATGGGTGATGATGATTCGTAACTGTTTCGTGCGGGAGGAACCAGATCGCCTTGTCGTCGGCTCCGGTTTGTTACGCGAATGGTTTGATCACGATGAAGAACTGTTGTACGGCCCAACGCTGACGCCCTGGGGCAAAGTCCGTGTGCGCATTCTTCAGCCGAAGTCAGCTCCAACGGTTGTGATTGAGAGTGACTGGCATCGCGCAGCGCCTCAGATTGACGTTTGTATTCCGGGCTTTATTGCGATGCAAAATGTTGCCGCGGGGCCTCCGGTTCCGCTCCGCGCCGAAAACATGCCCGCGGACAGCAGGAGGGTTTAATTCTTTTGGTCAGTCTGTTCCCTATCCCCTTAGGGGGAGAGGGCCAGGGTGAGGGGGTTTGTGATTCTGGGTTTTGTCTTTTTCCGGTTGCAACCAGCAACCACGCCCCCTCATCCGGCCTGTCGGCCACTTTCTCCCCCGAGGGGGAGAAGGACCGCGGAATCCGTTTTATTTTGTTGATTTTACTGATTGTTACTGCTGCGTCTGTTCGCCGTTCAGCAGAGGGATCTAACGCATGAAAATCGCTATGTTCACGAACACGTATCTGCCTCATGTGGGCGGAGTTGCAAGGAGTGTCAGCACATTTGAGGAGGAGTTTCGTCGAAGGGGCAACCAGGTTCGGATCATTGCACCGCAGTTTGCTGAGGCCGAAGATTCGACTGAGCATGTTGTCCGAGTCCCTGCGATTCAGAATTTTAACGGCAGTGATTTTTCGCTGCAGATTCCTCAGCCCGGATTGGTCTACGAACAGATTCTGGCGTTTCAGCCAAATGTGATTCACAGTCACCATCCGTTTCTGCTGGGCGATTCGGCTTTGCGAACGGCCTACGAATGGCGTCTGCCGCTGGTGTTTACGCATCACACGATGTACGAACAGTACTCGCATTATATTCCACTGGATTCCGAAGCGATGAAGCGAGTCGCCATTCAGCTCGCGACGGAATACTGCAACCTGTGTACTCATGTGATCGCTCCCAGTGAGAGCATTGAAGAGTTGCTGCGGAAGCGAGGAGTCTCCGTCCCCATCACCACCATTCCCACGGGCATCGATCTTCCTTTCTTCGCAAGCGGTGATCGGGTCGCTTATCGGAAGAAGCATCGCATTTCCGAAACCGCAGTTGTGATCGGACATGTCGGCAGACTGGCTGTGGAAAAGAATCTTGAGTTCCTGGCGAAGGCTGTCGGTCTGTACCTGGCCGAGAATCCGGATGTTTATTTTCTGGTTGTTGGAGACGGACCGGCGCAGGAAACGATGAAATCGCTGCTCATGGAATTCGCTGAGCCGTCGCAAATTATTTTCACCGGCCGACAATGCGGCCAGGATCTGGCAGACGCCTACGCCGCGATGGACGTGTTTGCCTTTTCTTCACAGTCCGAGACACAGGGCATGGTCGTCGCCGAAGCCATGGCCGCCGGTAACCCGGTGATTGCGCTCGACGGGCCTGGCGTCCGAGAAGTCATGGGCCCGGACAACGGTTTATTGCTGCCTTCCGATGCACTACCCAGCGTGTTCGCCGAGGCCGTGGCCCATCTGACAGAAGACAGAATCCGTCTTCGCAACATCGGCGAATCGGCACGTTCTTCGGTCCAGCCGTACGGTCTGCCGTGCTGCGCCGATCGATTGGAAGCCTTGTACAGACAACTGATTGAGGACTTCCAAAGTGAAATGCCACGGACGGCAGGTTCCTGGGATCATTTTCAGGGACGACTGGAAGCCGAGTGGAAATTGATTGTCGAAAAAGCGGCGGCGCTGTCAGCCGCGGTGACAGAAACAGAAGCCACTCGGGCAGTTCTGACCTGATGAATCGTCTGGCTGTAAATCGTTTGCCCGAAAATTTTCGACGGGCAGCGAATACAGCTCCGAATACCTTTGACTCGGACACAACCATGTTAACGCAGCCCGGGAAACTCAAACGCCGACTTCGCACGATATTCAGTCGCACGAACATTTTGCGGCGATGGCTGGGCCGGGAGAAGCAACAGCCTGCTTTCGCTGAAGCCGGTTTAATCATCCTGCAGCTGGATGGACTGTCGCGCGAACAGTTTGAGGAAGCATTGACACGACGTCGGCTGCCTTTTCTTCGCAGGCTGATTCATCAGGGCTATTTTCGTCGCATGAGCTTCTACTCCGGCCTGCCGTCTTCCACACCGGCGGTCCAGGCGGAAGTGATGTACGGCGTTAAGACAGCCGTGCCTGCGTTTCAGTTTTTACATCGCTCTTCCGGCCAGGTGTTTCGCATGTTTGAAGGCGAAGCCGCGCGGACGATTGCCAGTGAATTATTGAGCCACGGTGAGCCACTTCTAAAAGGCGGAGCCAGCTATTCGAACATCTATTCGGGCGGGTCCGAGGAGGCTCAGTGCTGCGCGGAAACTCGTTCGCTTCGGGTGATGTTACAAACAATTAAGCCGCTGCGTCTGATACTGACAGCCTTTCTTTATTCGTTCACTCTGATGCGAATCGCCGCGATGGCGAGCGTGGAACTGCTTATCGCTGGCTGGGATATGGTAAGCGGGCTTGTTCAACGCGACTGGCAGAAGGAAATCAAATTTGTCCCGATGCGCGTGCTGGTTGCGATCGTGTTGCGGGAGTGGGTGCGGATTGTGGTCAAACTCTCGATCAGCAGCGGCACGCCCATCATTTACGCCAATTTGCTGGGCTATGACGAACAATCGCATCGCCGCGGCCCCACCAGCGCGGTGGCGCGATGGGGACTTAAAAGTATTGATTCGGTTATCAAGGACATTTTCAAGAGTGCGCACCGCGAGGAAGCTCGTGATTATGAACTGATCGTGTTCTCAGACCATGGGCAAGAGGCCGTCCGGATTTATGAATTCGAGTACGGCAAATCCATTCAGCAGGCAGTCACCGATGCCTTGAAGTGCGGGCCATTGGCCGATCGAATGGTAACCAGCATCGACACGGCCGTGCAGCGCGGCCGACATACCGAACGATGGATGAGTCGCCTTCTGCGAAAGTCGCGTGGGGCACAGTCACAGATTTCGATTACGGCAGAGGAGTTGGTTAAGAACGTGATTGTGACGGCTCTGGGACCGCTGGGTCATGTGTACTTTCCAGTCCCCGTCACGGATGAAGCAAAAGCGGACTGCGCGGCGCGTCTGGTGACACGTGAAAACGTGCCGCTCGTTTTATACCGACTTCAAACGGGCGAAGTGCGGGGACGGAACCGGCGCGGGTTGTGGAATCTGCCGGAGGACTGTTCGGCTATTTGCGGCACCGAGCAGCGTTTCATGAGCGAACTGAAGGAAGACTTGATCGCGTTGTGTCAGCACAAAGATTCGGGCGACCTGATTCTCAGCGGCTGGGATCCTGATCTGCAGCCTTTAACGTTCGTCCAGGAAAATGGGTCTCACGGCAGTATCGGTTTCCGGGAGACTCGCGGCTTTGCTCTCCTGCCAAACAATGTTCCCGCGCGGCAGAGAACAGCTGCGAACGGGGAAATGTATATCCGAGGCGTTGACCTGCATCAGGCCGCGTTGCACTTTCTTGATCCATCGCGCTGCCACGCGAATGATCAATCGTCGGCGAACACGCTTCAGCTGTCCGTTGCTCGCGCGGACGACGTGACTGAAGGTGGCGGCCCACTGTCTGAAGGGGACCATACTGAAGATGCCGGGTTGGTATTGCGGCTGCGAGTCATGACCTACAACGCTCACCGATGTGTCGGCATGGACGGCCGGTGTCGGCCAAATCGAGTCGCGCAGGTCATCGCAGAATGCGGAGCGGATGTGATCGCTCTGCAGGAAATGGATGAGAATCGCGAACGCACCGGAAAGGAAAATCAGACGCAGATGATTGCCGCACGTCTGGGCATGTATTATCGCTTCTTCCCGGTTCTGGTCGCCGGGGAAGAACGCTACGGGCTGTCAGTGCTCAGTCGCTTTCCCATTATTCCTGTTTACGAAGGAACGTTCAGCCGAGAGCCCGCGCGGTCGAAGAGCGAAGCTCGGGGCGCCATCTGGATCACTCTCAAAACGGACATTGGGCCAGTCCATATTATCAACACGCATCTCGGCCTTCGTGCAAAAGAACGCCTGCAGCAGGTCGATCAGCTGCTTGGGCCACACTGGCTGGATTCGATTGCGGATTCTGAGCCCGTGATTCTGTGCGGTGATCTCAACGCCGGGCCGAAGTCAGACGTCATCCGGCGGCTGCATCGCCGTCTGCAGTGTGTCCAGTTGATGGCGGACGACCACAAGCCGCAGCCGACATTCGCTTCGATGTTGCCGCTCCGCCAGATCGATCACATTCTTGTCAACCATCATTTTTCTGTGCAATGCGTGTCCGTGTTGAAGTCTCACGCCGCCCGACTTGCGTCCGATCATCTGCCGGTTTGTGCAGACCTCACCATGCATTTGCCACAGCCGCCCCGGCATCAGCAGGATGTGACCGCGGAACCGAAAGCCAGCATGGAACGCGCCGGAAACAGCAGCCGGACATCGAATCGCATCCACGCCGGAAAAGCCCACGACAGCAACCGTCTGGACGAGTGATCTCGGCAGACATACCGGGCTCAAAAAGCTGTCATTCTTTAATCCGCCCCAGGGCAATTATGATGTCGCGGCTTTTCCCAAACGCCCCCGAACTCGTCCCTGGGATCAGATTTCTTCAGAAATACTTTTGAGCGTTGCACTCCATTTTTCGGATACGTTTTCCAGCAGCGTCTGCAAATCACTCGACGCTGTTCCAATCAGTTCAATCGTGGACGGTCGCTGATCATCGTAGGACACGGAACAGACTCGCTGCTGAGCGCTGTCGAGAAAGTCCAGTTGAAACCCGTTTTCGAGCGTCGTGATGCTGGAATCTGCGTGGTAGCCGTGCATCGCGTTATAGAGTTCCGTAACCAGATGAAGATGCTGATAGTGTGACATTGCCGATTTGTCCAGAAAAACCATAGCCCGAGGGAAGACGCAAATAATCCTGCTGCATCTCTGATGCCGCACTTCGCCCAGGTTTTGCGGAAATCCGGACACGGTCGGCCTCGGGCGAATTCGGCAAGCCCGGCCTTACTTCAGCAGGTAGCGGTTAGCGATGGTGATTCCGCTGAGCATGGCCCCGACGATACCCAGAAAACCCTGATCCGTACCACAGAGATACAGATTGTTCAGCTGGGTCTGGCCGTTGACGAACTTTTCAGGAGCCCCATACACACAACCATTCAGATGGCCGGTGAACCGTCGGATTGTTCGCGGTGTAAAAACGTCGGTATCGATCACATGCGACCGGAAATCGGGGATGTGCTGAATCGCGCTCTTCAGGATTTCGTTGTTCCAGTGATCCTTGGCCGCCACATATTCATCATCCGGAATATTCATCCAATAATGCGGATCCGCGAGGGCCGTGATCCGCATCCGGCCGTCTTTCAGAGGCTGCGAATAATCAAAGTTATTCGGCGAACAGATGATCCCGCTACGAATATCGACCGGCACGTTTGGTCGTTCGTAATGCAGGTCCTTCGTGTTGCTATAGAACACAATGGTGTCACGATGTCCAAGCGCCGCCGGTTCACAATCAAGGATGCTGATGGATTCCACAAAGGAGATATCACCGGGCTCCGCTTTTACCTGCGGCGCATTGGGATCGATCATTCGCATCGTCTCCGCGGCTCCGGCTGAAGACAGAATGTTGTCGGCTTCGATCTCCGTGCCATCGTCCAGCAGCACCGATGTCGCGCGCCCGTTTGACTGCCGAATCTCGCGGACTCCGGCACGAAGCTTCAGATGGCCGCCCAGCGATTTAAAGTGCTTCACCAGTTTCTTCAGGATCACCCGGATCCCGTCGAACGGGCGGCCGAACCCTTCCTGAAAAATGCTCTTGAACATAATCACGAACTGACTGAAGTCCATGTCATGCGGAGTCGCGCTTCCGTAAAACATCAGCGGGCAGAAAAGCATATCGACCAGCAGCGGATCGCCGATGTATTCTGAGACCACTTTTCTTGCGGAGACGCTTTGACGGTCCAGATCCAGGGCATCGTGTTCGGCAATGCGAGTCACCAGGCGGCGGAAGCCATCAATCTGGAACGGAAACACCGCGGCAATCTGCTCCACGAAGAAATTGAACTGATTAGTGAACTGCAAAGTCGCGCCGGGGAACACGATGGACGACTGCAGTTGAGGCCGCAGGTCGAAGTCTTCCCATTTCAGCCGCAGCTGACGCAGAAGCTTGCTGAGCGGACCTTGCTTTGTGCCAGGTTCCGCGTAATTTGTTACGGCGTGAAGACCGACGTCGTAGTTGCGTTTTCGCAGCCGGTAAAAAGAATTCAGGCCGCCGATTGTGGTGTGACGCTCGAGAATGCAGACGTTCTTCTCGTAGTAGGCCAGACGAACTCCAGCTGACAGACCGGACATCCCGGCACCGATAATCACGGTGTCATAACGCACAGCCATCAACCCCTTGGGAGCAAGTCAAAAACGGGCCCACTGAATTGCAAAGACCCCGGAGAGAATTCTCCGGGGTAGAAGTAAGCGACTCTGATTTCCGCACAACCGTCAGGCGTTGACCGCCACGTCCTTGAGTCTCGGCAGCAGATAGCTGACGGTTCCAGCCATGGTGTTCAGGTTCGGATAGTCCTCTTCAGGAATTTGAATCCGATACATCTTTCGCAATTCCATCACGATGTCGAGGAAGTCCATGCTGTCCAGTTCCATCTGTTCACGGAACGGTCGCGCGTCATCGAGATCGGTGAGATCCTCGTCTGGAGCAATTCGCTCCAGAATGTCCAGAATCACCTGCCGGATCTGATCAGACGTCATTAATCCACCCTCTCAAACTATCCCTGAAACTTGCGAATGATGACTACCGAATTGATTCCCAGCATTCCAAACGAATTATTCAGGATACAGTCAACTCGCCCGATTTCGAGCGGTTGATTGACCACCAAATTTGGAAGTGCGCAACGAGGATCCAAATCATCAAGGTTAATTGTAGCGTGGGCTATGCCATCGTCAAATGACGGTAGATTTCCCAGCAACTCCAGTGCACCGGCCGCGCCCATCGCATGGCCAATGAAACTTTTTGTATTGTTGATGTACGTTTTTTTTGTGTTGCCAAACACCCGTCGCAGAGCACTGGCTTCTTCAATATCACCCTGCTCAGTGGCGGTCGCGTGGCTGCTGACAATGTCCACATCGTCGGCGTTGATCCTGGCTCTCTTCAAAGCCAGGTCTATGCATTCTGCCTGGCGCGTGGAATCCGGCAAAACAAAGTCCTTGGCGTCGGAATTCATGGCGTATCCGATGACTTCCGCGTAAATCTTTGCCCCGCGAGCCAGTGCGTCCGGCAGACGTTCCAGCGTACAAAGGCCGCCGCCTTCTGCGACCACAATTCCGTTGCGATTGACGTCAAACGGGCGACAGGCTTTTGTCGGATCCTCATGAGTCGCCAGGGCCCCCTGAGCCGCAAAGCTGGCGAAAATCCCAAACGTATGAATACTCTCTGACACACCGCCGGCAATGGCCAGGTCCACTTCCTTCAGTCGCAGCATCTGCACCGCCTGAATGAAACCTGCATTCCCCGCAGCACAGGCAGCTCCGAGAGTCAAATGAGGCCCTGTGATCCCCATATTGAGCGTCACTTCACCGGCCGCGTTGTTGGCCACAGTTCGCGGATTATGGTGGTGAGACCAGACCTTGGTGTCGTATTGAAACTTTGAGATCTCGTAGATCTCGTTTTCGGTTTCGACGTTCCCATGTTCGGTGATGCCGATGTAAACCCCGACGCGATCGCGTGGAGTATTCGGCCAGTCCAGCCCCGAATCCTTCACGGCTTCGTTCGCGCAATAAACGGCGATTGAACCGGCCCGCGTGCCCCGCCGACGATCTTTCTTCTTCTGATAACGCAACTCGTCAAAGTTGCAGATGCCCGCCAGCACCGGCCCCATGTACCGTGTTTGGTAGTTGACAACCCCGGACGTTCCCGCCAGCAGATTCTGGCGATATTCCGTCAGGCTGTTTCCGTTCGGTGCGGTCAGCCCGACTCCGGTGATGACAATTCGATCCAGATCCGACAAAGGAAAACCCCAACACAAGCGGCCAACACCGATTTGTTTGCGAAATCACTCTCGGCCGGCCTCAGCTTGTTCCTGAAGTACTGTACCGCAGAGGAAAATGCACTATGACTGGACAGCGTACAGGGACGCTCCGACTGTGACAAGCACCGCCGCAAGATCCCTGATCTTGCGACGAAATCCCCGGCCAGTCACCCGGAGACTTTCGTTATTCGGCAGGATGGGCATTCCAGCCCGTCGATCCAAAACGTCATCCATCAAAAAACCAGACATTCGCGGGCTTTTCAGGGACAATCAGGCGACGCCTGTCCGGTTTTTTCCGGGGAGTTTGCTCCCCGCTCGTGAACGATTTCCCAACGGCCCGCTCTTGCGGGTGATCCGGTTACCAGTGCATGACGCAACCGCCATCCACGTTGATCGTCTGGCCCGTGACTTCCGAACCGCGCGAACTGCTCAGGAAGGTAATCATGGCGGCGATGTCCTCCGGAGTCTGCCAGCGGCCAAGCGGGACGACCCGCCCGATCTTGTCAGCGGCCCAGTCATCATATGAGAGTCGCTTGTCCGGCGGTTGCTGATCAAACCATGATTTCCAAACGGATTCATTCAGCGGTGTCTTCACCATTCCAGGACAGACCGAATTGACTCGTATTCCAAACGGCGCTAAATCCTTCGCCATGCATTGAGCGAAATTTATGTTGGCCGCTTTGCTGGCGCTGTAGGGCGGGTCTGTCTGCGATCCCATCTGCCCGGCCACGCTGGAAAGAAACACGATCGAACCGCGGCGGCGTTCCTGCATGGCCGGCGCGGCCACATGAGCCACGTTGACCATGCCCAGCACGTTGACGCGAAACACACGCTCCCAGGCCGAGACCGGGACCCGCGTGAACGGAAACCCGAAATGCCCCGATCCAATTGCGGCCGCATGAACCAGAATCTCCACCGGCCCGAGCTGCTGCTCCGTCGCCTCCCACGCGGCCGTGACACTGGCCAGATCAACGACATCCACCGACTGCACCAAAGCAGCGGACTGAACGGCCAGCGGCTTCAGATCCCAGACGGCGACTAGCACACCTTCCTGAGCCAGCATCTGAACCGTTGCCGCCCCAATGCCGCTCGCACCGCCTGTAACGACCGCCACTTTTCCGGAAATACCAAGATCCAAGGCACGCTTCTCCCGTTATGTTTCACGCCCGCGAGGCAAACATCAATGATGACCGTTTACCCGCGATCAGTCCTCGTAACGCACGCGGCTCCAGTCCTTAGAAAGCTGACAGAGCTCCCCGATCACAGCGCGGTCTTCACTGCACGCCACGATGCCCGGGTAACGCAGCATCCCAGCTCGAGTGTCCATCCACAGATCGCGATAGTGCACCGGTTCGCCATTATGGACCCACACGGCGTCGCCACCGCGGACGCGTGCGATATGCATCGACACCGGAAAGTCATAAATGTTGGGCGAATGAATCAGGGAGCCGGCATATTCGCCCGTCGACATCAACGGATAAATACTGCCCTGCATTTCTTCCGACGTGCGTCCCTGCAAGAACCGACCGTTTACAGATAACTGATCCACTTCACGGGCTCGCTGAAAATCACGTTTCTGAAAACCAATGAGATAAATTCCCTGACCGAGAGACTTTCGAGGCGCAGTCAAATTCGGAAGACTGTCCAGAATCTGTCGGGCCGTTCGCGATGGATCATCCGGCCCGCAGACAATACGATCCGGAGTCACCTCAACCCACGTTCCGGTCGGCCCCATCTCGGGCGCGAAGACCAGCGAATAATGAGGCGTGGTGTCGTCGTGCAGATGAACGATGATGGAATATCCGTTGCCCGTTTTGTCTCGATACTGCTTTGTCCCATCGATCGGATCGATGGCAATCGCAAGGCGGCTGTCGGAGGAGAATCGTTCCATGTCGCCTGTGGTTTCTTCACCTTCGACGCGGCATGTGCGGAGGACAGGATCCGCATCGCGCAACGCGGCCACAATGAGTTCCTGCACGGACAGGTCGGCCAGAGTCAACGCGTCGGTGTTGGCATTGCCCGACGATTTTCCGTCGACGGCAATGTTGAACTGTCGCAGCCGCTTCGCCACAGCGCCGCTCCAGCGAACAATCGACGGCAGACAATTTTGAAGAGCACTGATGACTTCGGGGATTTGCATGGGTCCAGGGTTCACGCTTGAAATTTGAAATTTGAAAAAAGTAGCGGGATTGCTGGCGACGCGGTTATCTTAACGGGACTTCGCTCCGTTCGCAAAATCACGGCGTTTCAGACTTCACGTGTTTCAGACGGAGACAATTTCCCTAATTCCTCTGTCAGAGATTACCTACGGTCGATCGTGTGCTGCCTCGCTTTGCTGCAGATTTCCACATGCTGAAGAAAGCCGGGCATCTCGTCGAACGTTTTAATCTCGCCCAGCAGCCGCAGGCGTTTATTGAAAATGTTGATTTAAGTAGGATAGGCTTCCGCCTGTCATTGTTCTGCAACCAGTGAGTTTTCTGCAAGATATGTCAGGCTGGAAGTCTAACCGACGTGAAATTTTCTCGTGACACACCGGAGCCAATTATGATTCGCGCTGCACTGTCGAGCATCGGTTCTGTTTTCCGATTCAGTTTGATCTTGCTTGTCTGGATGTCGATGCTCGGTAGCTTCACCGCGGAAGCTCAGGACGTTCAGTTTGATCTCAAGGCGCTCTCGACGGCTCCGCAAACGTTTCCGGCCGAAGGCATTAGTGCCGAAGGTGTTCGCTCATTCTTTTTTGAAGGCGCGAAATACAAGGGCAAACCGACTCGCGTCTTTGCCTACTATGGCGTACCGGAAGGCGACGCCGCGAAGGACGCTGTGGACGGCAAGTTTCCAGCGATGGTTTTGATCCACGGCGGTGGCGGAACGGCGTTTGAACGCTGGGTCAAAGTCTGGAACGCCCGTGGCTACGCAGCGATTGCCATGGATCTGTGCGGCTGCGTCCCGGTCGGAACGTATGGCAATTGGCAGAGACACGAGCTGGGCGGACCGGCCGGCTGGGACGCAAGTTTTGGTCAGCTGGATGATGCCGTCGAAGATCAATGGACGTGGCATGCGGTCAGTGCCGCGGCGCTCGCACATTCGCTGATTCGATCGTACCCTGAAGTCGATGCCGACCGAATCGGTGTGACAGGAATTTCGTGGGGCGGATATCTGACCAGCATCGTCGCGGGCGTTGACGATCGCTTCAAATTTGCTGTCCCTGTTTATGGTTGCGGGTTCCTGGGCGAGAACTCCGCATGGCTGCCGAGCTTTGAAAAGCTGGGGAAAGAGAAAGCCGACTTGTGGCTGAAGCAGTGGGATCCGTCGCAGTATCTTGGAAATGCCCGCATGCCGATGCTGTGGGTCAACGGAACCAATGACTTCGCCTATCCGATGGATTCCTGGAAGAAGTCGTCTCAGCTGCCTCAAGGTGCGTCCACGTTGTGTCTGCGAGTCCGCATGCCGCACGGTCATGGGCCAGCGGGTGAAGATCCGGAAGAGATTCATGTGTTTGCCAACTCCATTTTGAAGCATGGCAAACCGCTGGCTCGAATCGTGGAATCGGGCGTTAAAGATCAGCAGGCATGGGCAAGCTTTGAATCGGAAGTTCCAATTCCCAAAGCCGAACTCTGCTGGACTCGCAGCACCGGTCGCTGGCAGGACCGTGAATGGGAGACGCTGCCCGCGACGGTTGACGCAGCCAGTCATCGTGTCACGGCCGACGTTCCGGGCGATGCCACGGTGTTTTATCTGAACCTGTTCGATGATCGCGACTGCGCCGTCAGTACTCCGCATGTCGAACGATAAGATCCAGAAACAGTTTGCTGCTTCACGTGTGTTTTGCAGTCTTTCGGCCCCATTGAAGATTCTACTGTAACACTTCGCCAGTTCCTCCGCTCCAGACGTTCAGAGACTGAGATGTTCAGCCTCTGACACTTCAAAACAGGGGGGAATTCTGATGAAACGCTCATTTTTCTATACGGCTCTGGTACTGACAACTGTTTGTCTTGCCACCAGCTCACGGACCTTCGGCGATTCAAAGGTGCGAATCGGCGGTGGCGGATCAGGCCGAGGTCAGGTTGGCAGTCATAACGGACCGTCAGCCAGTTCGGTGAATGCACGTCCTCGAGGCCTCAGTGGTAACAATGGCCATCAGAACAGCGGCCATCAGAACAGCGGCAATCACAGCAGTCATTCTCACAACGGCGGGTCCGGGAATAGTGGCAAGGGCCTTGGCGGCTTCCATGTCGGAAATCAGGGAGTCAAGTGGCCGCAGGCCTCTAACGGACACGCTGATTCGCATGGGGACTCGGGCAAGCCGATCATCAAATTCCCCGGTCAGTCAGGGCATGGTCAGTCAGGGCATGGTCAG
>JBDNHX010000170.1:0-8357 GCA_041688565.1 Planctomycetaceae bacterium | reverse complement strand
GGGGGCAATCTCCGCTCATGAAAATTGGCAATAGCCAGGATCAATGGAAAACAGTCGATGTGTGTATGCTGCCAGGAAAAGGCTATCCGTTAGCGTGCACTTTTCGGAGCAGGAGCATACTGCAAAACCACCGTTCCGTGATCTCCTGAATTTTTCAGCTCGACTCCTGCCTTCGCGATGTCTTCGCCCAGCATTTCCTTCGGGTGCTCTGGATCGCTCCAGTCCCGCACAAGATACGTTTCGCGACGATCCAGTCCCTGGAGTTTCAGGAGCAACGGTTCGGGGTCAGCCGCCGGGTTGCGAAATGCCTGAACCATCCCGGCCTGGTCGCTCGGATCATGGAACTGGAATGCAAGCCATGCATTCGGATCATCGGTCCATGGAGTCAGCGGATAGAAATCTTTGGTAAATAAATGGCGGACCGGAAGATACTGATCAAGGTGTCGCCGAAGGTTGGTCACGGCTTGTTCGTCACGATAGTTGATTGCAAACGAAGCGCAGGTTCCCATGCCGCTTTTCAATGCGGTCTCATCGGCCGCCGCCGCACCAAGCCCGTGCAGCGGCAGCCACAGCGATAGTCCGTGCGTCATGCCCTGGACATTGCGAGGGTAAGTCGAGTCTCCCCAGCAGCTGTCACTTCTCCACAGAACAACACTGCGGCGCATCATTTCAAAATCCAGTCGACGTCCCCCGGCAGCACAATTGTCAATGATCAGTTTGGGATGCCGCTGAATGAGGTCGTCGAGATATTGATAAAGTCCATTGATGTACTGAACCTCACGCATCGCAGCGCCTTCTGCATTCACGCCGGTATGCCAGAAGAAGGCTGGCGACAAATTGGCGTCCTGACGATAGATGCCGACGCGGGTCTCTTCAATGTGCTTCGAGATTCTTGCTGTCGCCCAGGTCCGAGCGGCCACATTACCAAGATCCAGCAAATGAAATCCGTCCTTTTCCAGGTATCGAAACTCTTCAGTCGTCTGACTTGGATTGAGCAGCCAGGACTGATTTTCGCGGAAGAGCTGAGTCCCCTGCATGACCCTCTCAGGTTCATACCAAACAAGAAAACGCAGGTGATTCGATGCTGCAATTTGTCCCAAGGGAGTCAGTCCTCGCGGGAATCGCATCGGATCAGCGTCCGGATTCCCCTGTCCTGCGGGAAAGCCCCCGCTATTCCAGCCTGCGTCGAGCCAGAACGTGTCCAGCGGCAGATGGAGAGAGGCAATGTCCCGGGCCAGAGAAGTCAGATTCGATTCCGTGGTGTCATTGAATCCGAGCATTCCGTGGACGCTGGCGGCCACAGGCATCAACTCCATGGGAGCATGATTCGTTGGCGTAAAGTGCTGCAGCACCAAATTGCGGAACTGATTTTGGCCTGCCAGCCAGTCTCCGCAGTAGCTCATGATCAGAATCGACGGTAATCGCAACGCGGCTTGATGATTCGCCAATATCGCGTAATGCTTAAGTCCTGCTGTTACTCGGACACGTCCGGAATTGTTGCGGCTGACGCTGACACGCCAATCGCCAGACCATCCGACAGCAACGACAATTCCACCATCGTCCCCGGAGAGATTGAAATATGGCATAACACCATCAGAAGATCGTCCGCCGATCGATTCCAGAACGATTGGTTCGTTCATCGAAAGCACTTGAGCGCGAGGCTGGAAATCGGATGCCTCTGCGTTACTCCCCTTGTTCCAGTGCAGCTGCAATAGGTCCGAGTCTGGAATTGAGATCTCGAAGTCTGCCGATCGGATGTCACTGACTCTCTGTGTTTGGCCATTCGCAGCCGGATTGAGGGAAACCTGCCATTCAACAGCGTCATGCTGGGGATATTCCACGTGCGACATCGACAAGTGCGGTGTGGGCTTTCGTGGTGGTTGAGCCGAATCTCTCCACTTGAAATCAGCACCGAGTTGCAGAACCGTGCCAGCTTCGTCCGCAGCCGGGGCCGAACCTGAGAACCAAGTCAGCAAGCAGGCCGTTAGGCAGAAGACCCCGCGGACAAATCCTGAGTAATGCATATTGGACATTTTGACTCATCTGGAAACGCTGAGACGGGGCCACGATACTCAGTCTCCATGATAGCCGAGCTTCGCTTAACCAATGGTGTCCAATATGTCAGGTTGAAGAAGAAAGCTCCCGACCTTCCGGAGCTGACTGATGTCGCGAGTGGGCAGAACTGCGTCCCGGTCAATTGGAAGAGGTATTGGCATTATGGGGATGGCCTGTAGTGACTGCATCTTGATCGTTCGACCAAAGAACTATCGAATCAGCTTGACAACGCTTTTTGCATTGCGATTTGTGCTGTGCCATAACTGGATTCAACCTCTGGTCGAGCGTGGTACAGGAGCGACTTATGTCAGTCACATGAGTTTGCTGTCGCTCAGGATTCCCAAGAATCTTTGGAATAGGTATCCAACCCAATTCCGTAAGTTTGTGGCTGCCGAAAAGTCCTGCAACTCAAAACGATCCTCTGAAGCCGTCCAAGCGGTTGTTGCTCAAATGAACACGTTGGGCACAGAGCCTCCCCAATGACTATCAAGCGTTTTGCTCGGCAATGCCAAGTCGCCTATCGACACTGAGGGTGCCCCGATCTGGCTAAACCGCGTTCTGTGGTCACGACCGACGCAACAAACAGATGTTGTCGTAATGGCTTCGCTCCGACACACCGGATGCTGTTTCGTTATTGTCCTGTCGCGCGTCGGTGGCGCACACCAGCGCAGTGAGCGAACTACGCTGGACGCTCAGGTCTGGGCGACCGACGCAGCGAAAAATTGCGACTTCGATTAGACGTCGATACGGAATGCGGATCTGCACCCCGTAAATTTGGCATTCAAGGTCGTTCAATGGTGAAACAGGTTTTCAATGATTCCGCACATCATCACCTGCCCCGGCTGGCTGCGACTAACTTCTGAAACGGAGTTCTGCGTAACATCCTTGTCACTTCGTTTTAGTTCCGGGGTTTTCAAGACACCAACATGTTGCGTATCAGGCTGTCTGCAGGCTCCCGTGATCGTGAGTTCCAAAAAAACTCATCAGTTTATTTCCCCAGCGATGCCGCAGACTCCGTTGTCCTGCCATAACTTGGCTTCGAGCACGGCACCATACCAGCCTACTTTGCGAACGAAGCAGGCCAGATCAAGCCCGCCACGTCACTCATTGCGGGACTGTGCAAATGCATACGAGTGGCAGCATCGACTGAGGAACTGGCCTATGAAAGCAACAGCTGGTCTCTGGGCTCTTTTCAGGATGAATCGCGATCATGGCCAGTCCACACTGATCGCCCGCCGATTCAAATCAACTCACTGATCGGATTGCCAAATGGCAAAATTGGCATTGGGCGGCCACCGTAATCGAGGAAGGAATCGTCGGGGTTGATGCCCATGTGACGATAGACCGTGGCCCACAGATCGTTTGGTGTCAGCGGTCGTTCTTCTGGATGTTCGCCTTTGGAGTTCGTTGAACCGATGACCTGCCCCGTGCGGATTCCTCCGCCTGCCATGATGAGCGACATCGCTTGTGGCCAGTGATCACGACCGGGCTGCATGACTGCAGTCTGTGATCCAACGGTGTTTTCAATCCGCGGGGTGCGACCGAATTCGCCGGTGACGACGATCAGCGTTTTTTTGTCGAGTCCACGTTGATAGACGTCTTCGATCAACGCAGTGACGGCTTGATCGTAGATCGGCAGTCGCACGTTAAGGTCGTCCCAGATGTGGCAGTTGACGGCATGCGAGTCCCAGTTGTAGGTGCCTTGCTTCAGCGACCTAACGCCCGACTGATAAGGATTCTCCATCACGACCGTGACGAAGCTGACGCCGGCTTCAACTAAGCGGCGAGCCATCAAGGCTCGCTGGCCCCAGCAGTGGCGACCGTATCGATCGCGCAGTTCATCCGGCTCAAGTGTCAGGTCGAATGCCTTCTTTGCGGCATCACCCATCAGCATGCTGACGGCTCGCTGCTGATAGTGATCGATCGAATCCATCATCTTCGATGCGTCAATTTTTCGTTCGATGCGGTCGAGACTTCCGAGCAACTTCATGCGGTCATCGATGCGACCTGAAATCGTGGTATTCAGTTCTATGTTCGGAATCGAAAAGTTGGGTTGTGTCGGATCGCCTTGAACGTTGAACGGCAGATACGCCTGACTCAAATACGCTGGCCCCTGAGCGAAGACATCGTTGACGCGGCCACCTGGATTCAGGGACACGTAGTTTGGAATGCCATTGTCGATGTGCTCACGGCACTTTGCCACAATCGACCCGGTGCAGGGAGCGTCGTTAACGGTGTTGACAGGAGTCGCGGGAACTCGGCCTGTCATCATTCGTTTGTGACCACCGCCATGATCCGCGAATTGATGTGAGATCGATCGCACCACGGCATACTTGTCAGCGATCGCGGCGTGGCGCGGCATGAGTTCGCAAACATCCAGGCCAGGTACGTTCGTCGGGATCGGACGAAACGCACCGCGATAGTCAGACGATGCTTCAGGCTTCATGTCGTACATATCCATGTGCGGTGGGCCACCGGGCAGCCACACAAAGATGACGGATGTCTGCCGATCGATGGAGCGACCTGCTGCTTCTGCCTGAGCCTGCAAGCGAAACAAATCCGGCAAGGTCAACCCACCGACTCCAAGCACTCCGGCTGTCAACATTTCCCGCCGACTGATCGGTCCCGAGCAAACGCGTCTTAAGTGTTTCATCGCACCACTCCAGATTCACAGGCAACTGATTTGGGGGACTCTTTGACCATCTGAACACGTTCACGCCGCATTAAAAATGTATCCGACTCGACGCAGAATTGTACCCCAAGCTCTGGTGATTCGAGCCTTGATCTTCAAAAAACCAAACGTTTTCGTGCGCAATCATACATATCCTGGCGAGAATTTCGGCAGAGCGAAGAGTTTCGGCATTCGGGAAGGATGCCGATGTCATTCAGTTTTTACCCCAGGCATGAACACAACGGTCTAAACGTCAGCCAATGGGCGGAGCGGCATCGGAGACATTGGTGTTGATCGCGAATGAGCAGGCGCTGAGTCATCGGTCGTTGCACGCAACTGTCCCGAACGGGCTCGCGGCGATCGACTGTTCGCCAAAACCGAGCGGATGCAGAAGGAGTTGGACCAGGTCAAACTGGAATTGAAGCTGGAGCGGCGGAACGAGTTCGCCAGGAATCAGCAGAACGAGGATTTCGGCGACAGTGCGGTTGCGGCAGTCGACTCAACCGCAGCATCGACCACAGAAAAGAATCAGCGTGGTGCTCCGGTCGGACACCCGGGATGGTTTCGCAAAATGCCGCAGACGTATGACTGGGCTGTGAACGCGGCAGTAGCGATGGTGCCATCCATGCCGACGAAACGTACTGGACTCTGAACGGCGAGCGAGCAAACTACTGGGTCCACCGCGACGAGAAATTCGCCCATTTTTCAGTTTGATACATCACGCAGCGGTCAGGTGGATCACAACGACCACTGCGGCAAAAAAGTTCCGGACTCGGTTGCCGTCACGCCCGCCCAATGCAGAAATAGGTTCGACCGAGTGTGATCTATGGATGAGGGACTAAACTGTTACGTTTTGTTAGTGGCATGGCGTGCGTCGGTGGCGCACACCAACGCCGTGAGCGAACCAGTTTGGTCGCCCAGGTCTGGGCGACCGACGCGCCACGACATGCTGCAACAATGTCTGATAAGGGTATTCAATTCGTTCGTGTGCGCAACCCTACGGTGAAGTCATCGGGATTGTATTTGCGACATTAGGCGACGTCAAAACGAACTGCATGGTTTATCTTCCGTCATCATCTTGATTTTGCTCGGCAGTGACACATTCCAGAACGGCAGCACTGTTTAAAGCCTTTCGTTCAGCGGCGGAGCTTCTGTATCGCTGATGGCGGTGAGGTCACCTTTCAGCGAATAGAAGTGGACACTTTCCTCTGGCTCGCCCGGCCGCGTCTACAGCGTCGAGGACGTGCGAATTGGCGAACGCTGAACTCGGGGCACATTGGTCGTGACAGACTCAACTACGCAAGTGTTCACGATCCGGTTCGAGTCCGACTTGATGAACTGTCTCGAACGATTGCAGGACGATGACTCCTAAAACGCCCTCCCATAGCCGGGGGTCGGTGGGGACAAAATAGAGACAGCATTGGCCCACCGTTGTTCCGCATTCTGAGCAAGTGGACTGTTTTGCCACCGATCGGCACGAAGGTTGCTCTCATTCTTGAGCGGTTCCATTGGCCACGAATAAGGGAGACGTCCATGTGTCAGATCCACAATCGATCAGGGAGCGGCAGGGTCAGGCTGTTGATCGTCGCGTACGCCACAATTTCCATGGGCTTGAGTAGCCTTTTTCAAATGATTTACGCCGGAGATGAAGTCGGCTGGAGGTGCGATGGAAACGGCAAATTCACAGCGACTGATTCTCCCACTCGATGGTCGCGAGAAAACGGGATTGCGTGGAAGAGTCAACTCCCCGCGACTAGCCTCGCATCACCCGTCGTGGCGGGCGACCGCGCGTTCGTCATGGCAGAACCCAATCGCTTGTTATGCTTCCGTGTACTTGATGGCGAATTACTCTGGGACCGCGCCCATGAGTATGATGCCATCTTTGATCCGGAGAAGGTCAACGAGATCAAGCAGCAACATGCCGAGTCACAAAAGGTTCGCGAGCAAATTGCCGAGGTGGAAAAACAACTAAAGTCTCGGCAAGACGCAGACTCAAACTCGGCAGACATTTCATCGCTTCAGGATCTTATCCGCGAATTACAACGTCGCGATGAGGAACTGACGGTCATTCCGCCAGCACAAGGCGATGCAACGGGAAATACGGCCAGCACTCCCGTTTGCGACGTCGAGAATGTTTACGCTGTACTTGGGAATGGCATGGTTTCGTCGCACCGCCTGGACGGGCAACTGAACTGGATCCGACTTGCCGGCAAGCCAATGCCACGTCACAGTGCTTCACCGCTAATCGCTGGAAACTTTCTGATCGTTCACTTGCAACAGCTGGTTGCTCTTGACCTGCGTTCCGGTGAAGTCGTTTGGAATGCCGATACACCACCACGCAATGGGACACCCATAGCGCTCAAGGTGGGAGAGAACCCAGTCATTGTTACTCCGGCGGGTGCTGTTGTCCGGGCCGAGGATGGACAGGTGTTGGCAAAGGATCTGTTCGATCTCGCCTACTGTTCACCGACAGCCCACGAAGGAGTTGTATACGCTGTGGAAAAAGGACGATTTCTGGCGATCAAGTTGTCCCCCGTCGAAGATAAACACGTGATCCAGACCGAGGTGCTTTGGGAAACGCGCGGAGCTCAAGAAGATCGCCTGGCATCGCCAGTGGTTCATGACGGACTTCTCTTTTCCGCCACGGGTAGCGGAATCCTGGATGTGGTCGACATAACGACAGGAAAAGTAATCAAGCGAAAGCGAATGCAATTGGGAGACGGTCGGGTTGACGCCAGCCTGTCACTCGCCAACGACCTCCTCTATATCCAGAGCACCAGCGGAACAACGTTGATTCTTACGCCGAGCCCCGATTGCCCGGAGGTGACACGAAACGAAGCCGATGGCTCGAGTAGCTCTCCATTTTTTGTCGACGAGCGACTCCTGTTCCGCACCCCAACTCACATTACCTGTATCGGCGATCAGGCGGTCACCGCAGACCCACGGGATCGTGCTAACGAAGAATAATCGCTGATGGTTCGTTTCCATCAGGAGCATGCACGAACGGCTCGGTCTCGATCGACCTATAGATCATCTCGGGAATTCGCCGTGGCGTCGGCAGCGGTTTCGGCCGCGAGTCTGATGGTCCCCCGCAACCCATGACATCGATCTGGTGCGCATCGGCCGATGGCTTGCCGAAACCGTCGTCGGTCTGGGCGACCGATACGCGCTCGCGACAGCCGAAAGTTGCATATGACAACGCTTGAACTCTGGATTTCAGCGCGTGGTGTTGACGCTACCTGTTGCTCGATCCGGTTGATCGGAGCCAGGGAAAGGGCACAAGTCGTCGCGTCCCGGAACGGTTCATAGATCGACTTGTCTCGTGGGGTCAGGCATCGCGAACGATTTCAAGAATTTCCCCTCCATGCTTCTTAACCATCGACGGTCCAACACCTCGGACCGCGAGCAGGGCAGTCTCGTTTTCAGGTCGCGACGCAGCAATTCCCATTAGCACTTTGTCGGTCAAAATGCGGAACGCAGGGACGCGTTTTTTTGTCGCTTCAGCCTTGCGCCACGCTCGCAGAGCAGCGTCAATCCTCCCGATTCGCGGCGAGGCCAGCGGCGCGTTCTTCTTCGATCGCGGCTTAGACTTGGCAGAGGTTTTAGACTGGGCAGGCGTTTTAGACTTGGC
>JBDNHX010000169.1:0-7197 GCA_041688565.1 Planctomycetaceae bacterium | reverse complement strand
GCTGCCGCCTTGAGGTCGTGCTCACCGATGAACTGCGTCAGGAAGCGATGGCCACTCTAAACGCAGCGCGCGAAGCGGCAACAAAGCCACGGCCACTGCCGCTGATCAATGACCCCAAATGTCCCAGGTGCTCACTGAATTCGGTGTGTCTGCCGGATGAAATTCAAGCAGCAAGATGTTCGGAGACTTCCGCCAGAGCCCTGTGGCCACCTCGCGATGATGGAATTCACATTGTCGCACAATCTCATGGGACGAAGGTGGGGATTCGCGGGAGCGCGCTTCACGTCACGGAGGTCAACAGCGGCGACGTTCAGCAGATCCCGCTGAGCAGTCTCGAGAGTCTGTCACTACTTGGACCAGTGCAGATTTCGACACAGGCTCTCCACACCCTCACTGATCGAAACATTCCCGTCGCATTTCTCTCCGCGGCTGGGCGTCTCGTGTCAATCGTTGATCCGATGGAATCAGTGAGTGCCGATACACGACGAAACCAGGTCCGGGTTCTCGACCAACCAGAAAAGTGCCTTGAACTCGCACGGGCGCTTATCGCGGCGAAGATTCGGAATCAACGAACGCTGCTGATGCGAAACGCCGAGAATCTTTCGAAGAGCGTTAAAGACGACCTTCACGAACAGGCAATCGCCGCAGAGAAGGGTGAATCACTTGCTTCGCTTCGAGGCCATGAAGGGCAAGCGGCCGCCATTTATTTTGAACACTTCGGCCGTATGTTGTCTGATGAGTTTCGTGAAGAGTTTGATAAACACGGCCGCCAGCGGCGCCCGCCGACGGATCCTGTTAACTCCTGCCTCTCCATGGGCTACTCCATGCTCACGAACGACTGCGTCGCGGCTTTGCGAACCGGTCGGCTGGAGCCATCCATCGGAGCCCTGCACGTATCACGCCCCGGACGTCCAGCTCTGGCTCTCGACCTGATGGAACCGTTTCGACCGCTGATTGCCGATTCACTGACGATCACGGCCTTCAATCGCGGTGAACTCCGTCCCGGACATTTTCAAAAGACTTCGGCGGGATGTCTCTTCAGTGAACACGGTCGCAAAGCGTTCTTTGAAGCGTATGGCCGACGAATGAGCGATGAGGTGACTCATCCCACCTTTGGCTACAAGCTCAGTTATCGAAGAATGCTGATTCTTCACGCACGCATGATCGCCGCGTGGATGAACGGCGAAGTCCCGAACCTGTCGTTTCTCACAACTCGTTGAGACAATGTGCATTTACTCGTGGCCGACAGCGGCAGGCCGTGCTGCGTTTTTCTGAACACCGAAAACTGAACACCGAAAACTTGCCGGAGGCGTTATGCGTCATTGCTACCTTGTCTGCTATGACATCCGAGATGCGAAGCGACTACGTCAGGTGTTTAAAATTTGCAAAGGTTATGGAGAGCATTGGCAATACTCGATCTTCTTTTGTGTGATCAAAGAGATCGATCGAGAACGCATGCGGAGCGAACTGGAAGGGGTCATGAACCACGACGAAGACCAGATCCTGATCCTCAACCTCGGCGAAAACGAAGCCACCGCCCGGTACCGAACTACTATTCTCGGCCAGGGCCAGGACGACCCGCTGGAAGGGATGGTTGTGCTGTAGCGTTGGCGAGCCGTGAATGCTCTGTCTATTTGGCGAGCGGCTGGGCGTAAGCCGTCCGTGCCGTTATACCGTGGTTTTTTCACGCGCCATCCAGCCGAACAAAACGCCTATTCACTGTGAACTCAGCCAGACTCGTGAAAAGCGCACAGCATGTCTTGCTACCTCCTCGAAGTCCACCTGTCAGGTCGTTACAGTGCTCGCCTCTTGCTGCCCACTGAAATTTGACAGGTTGAGCCGAATATGGAACCCACCACGCGCGCGTATACGGTCCGACTTACCGGGGACACTGAAAGCGATTGGCGGCAGCAGCTTTGGGCCACTCATTTGACGGCCAACCACGCCGTTAAGTTCTGGGGCGAATGGCTGCTGACACTGCGAGGAGGCTTGCACGCGGCGATCGTTGACGATCCGAAGTTGCTGCCCGTCACCGACAAAGACGTCGCGACTGCGGTCGCTGCAGTAAAGAAGGCTGATTCTGCATCTGCGGTTACTGATGCGGTCGTGCGGACCGAATTGGAATTGGCTCGACGCAATCGCCTCCGAGTCATTTTGGCCATCTCATGGCTTTCCGTGGAGGCCGGACAACCGGGCGAAATACCAGACCAACTCATTGTGGCTGTCGGAAGTGATTCGGTTCAGGAACGAGCCGCCGCCACTCTGCTGAGGTTCCGTGAGATTCTCCATCGGAAAGGAATTCCGGCATCGGAACAGGAAAGCTGGATGCAGACCTGCACGCAGACGCTTTCGGCAAAGATTCGTGACGATGCTTGCTGGGTCGATCGAGCGTCCGCGTTCGCTCGACTGCAGGAAGAATTCAACGAACAACTCGCCGTTGACTGGGCGAGTCGCACGTTCTTTGATTTGATTGGTGGTGCCGCTGACTATTTTGCGGGCGTCGATCTGGAAGCAACGGCAACGGGCGATGGCAAGGATTTCGTAATCAAGGCTGGAAACTGGTTGAGTGCCAATTGGGGTTCGGGAAAGAAAAGCGATTCCGAGTCGATTGCGGAAAAGCTCAATCAGCTAGCAGCGGCGACCGGTCTTGCCCTCGGCGAAACCGGGATCCAGGCTGTTGAAAAACTGCTGGCCGTGCTGGGCGTCGCAGGAGAGGATGGACAAGCTGTTGAACAGCAAATGAAACTGCTGAAGCAGACCATCGGCTGGAAAGGGCGCACATCAAAAGGGCGCAATGGCACTGCAAAAACTTGCGGATAGTCCGACCGTCGATTTGCCCCTGTGGGAACTAATTCGTGCGAAGCTGGTTGAGGAAGCCGAAGAGAAAGCCTCAAAAAGAACAGAAAACGGCGAACGCCCGGCGTGGATGAATTCGCTTCAATCGTATCTCGAACAGAAATTCGGATTTCCGTACCGAACCGCAAAGGATCTGATTTGGGAGCATGCCGTTCTCCTCGACCACGCGTTGCGGCGCGTGTCTGTTGCGCACACATGGATTAAACGTGCTGATGCAGAGCGACAAACGTTTGCTCAGGATGCAAATCAAATACAACGACTTCGTCCGGACGTGGTTGAGTGGTTAAACAATTATTGTGACCGGCGATCCATCGACAGTGGGGCGGACGGTGGGTATCAGATTCGCAAGTCGGCAATTGATGGCTGGGAACTCGTGGTCAAAGCGTGGTCGGCCAAAGAGTGTCAGTTAGAATCGCAAAGAATCGAAGTGGTCCACGACATTCAACGCGGTCTGGACAGTGACGACAAATGGGGCGACTCCCGATTGTTCGAAGAACTGGCCGTCGATGCTGCGTATGTCGTTTGGCATGACGATGCAGGTGTTGCTTCAACGGAGCCACTCAAGAAGTATGTGGCGGCGACAACGGCTCGAAGTAATCAGCAGAGGTTCAAAGTTCCGGCGTATCGGCATCCTCACGCATTTCTGAATCCGGTTTGGGTCGATTTTGGCAACTCGCGTTGGTCGATCAGCTGGTCAGCCCTGACGGCGGTCAACGAGACTCGCAAGCTGACGAAGAAACTTGCCTCAGCGAAAACAGACGCCGCAAAACAGAAAATCAACTCGCAGCTCCAGCAGAAGCCAGAACTTCAGGCGGTAACGCTGGGGCTTTGGACTGGTGCGGCGGTTGAGAATGTCAAGCTTCGATGGCAGGGAAACCGACTTCGTCGTGATTTGGATTTGGATCACTTTGGACGCGATGGTGTCGTTGTCTCGAGAGCTGACCGTGTGAGTCGCGCAACTGCGAATGCCAGCACTCAGCCTGTGACTGTTCAGGGCGTTTTTGACCAGAGTGACTGGAACGGCAGATTGCAGCTGAATCGAGAGGAACTCGAGCGACTCTATCACTACCTGACGCGACAGTCCCTGGCGCTGAACGACAGGAAGAGGTGGGATGACAAAGCGATCCGACTTTGGGAAAGGTTGCGTTGGCACCTCACGACCTCGGCCAAACTCATGCCGTCCGGTCCATTTCTGGATATGGTCAAGCAAGGGCTTCCGGACGGATGGTCGTGGAACGAAAAGCGAAGATTCCTCAACTATGAACCCAATAAATCGCAGAAACGAACAGGACGAACACGGGTTCAACTGGCACGGTTGCCCGGTCTACGAGTGCTTTCGTTGGATCTTGGGCATCGATACGCCGCGGCCTGTGCGGTGTGGGAGACTCTTTCCAGTGAAAATCTGCAACAGGCATGCCAGGGGGCCGGTCAGATTATGCCTGATCAGGATGCGATGTTCTGTCTGATCAACACCTCGGAGCCCAAACCGCGAACCACAGTTTATCGTAGAATTGGTCCGGACTTACTCGATGGCAAACCGCATCCGGCACCGTGGGCGAGACTGGATCGGCAGTTCCTGATCAAACTTCAGGGCGAGGAGCAAGCGGCTCGCCGCGCCACGCGTGAGGAGTTCGAAGGTTACAATCGCTTTCGCGCGTTCGCGGGGCTAGCAGCGGTCACTGCCGTGGAAGAGCTGGACCTCAATGGCGCCACGTTAAAGACACCTTCGATCACACGACTTGCAGGTCAGGCATTGCGCGACGCCCGCCTTGCCCTCCGACGGCTTGGCGATCGTGCCCGAATTGCGTATTCAATGACGGCGACTCACAAGCCAATTTCCGGCGGCCGGGCGAATAAGTTGTCCGATTGGGAGCGAGTGGAATACGTTCAGGAAGCATTACTCCAGTGGCACCGCCTCGCGACTTCGCGGGAGTTCGTTTCGTCCACCGCTCGAGAGCGGTGGGACGAGTGGATTGTTGGCAAACTTCATGGTCCGCCGCTGGTTCAGCTTCCAGAAGAAATGTCTCGCCCGGCAAGAAGCAAATCTGAAGAGACGATTCAGGAGAACCTGAAGGGCGTCGCCACCCAGTTGGTGGATCCTTCCAGCGACCTGTGCAGGGAAATGAACAAGCTCTGGTCTGACGACTGGAAGATGCACGAAGCGGCCTGGAAACAACAACTTCGGTGGCTTAGGCAGTTGGTGATGCCGCGCCTTGGTCAGAAACCGCCGAAATTGGATGTCGAAGGTCGTCGAGCGTGGAAAGCAAAGAAGCAGGCGATGCGCGGAGCCGGTGGACTTTCTTATGACCGGCTTCGTGCATTTCGCGGGCTGTACGAGGTACTCAAAGCTTTCAAAATGCGTCCCGAACCTGATGACCCACGAAAGAATGTCCCCGCCGCCGGAAGTCGCGATCCGGGCCAATTCGGCCGGCGTATTCTGAATCAGTTCGAACAACTGCGAATGCAAAGGATTAAGCAACTCGCCAGTCGCGTGGTAGAGGCCGCAATGGGGGTCGGGGCCGAGCCGGCATCCAACCTCAAGCGAATGCGGGGCGCCTCGGTTGATCCGCGATTCCGCCCATGCCATGCAGTCATCGTGGAGAATCTGAAGAACTATCGTCCGGAGGAGAGCCGCCTGCGAAAAGTCAACAAGCGACTGGCGGACTGGTCCGCGGCGAACGTGCGGAAGTACATCGAAGAAGGCTGCCATTTGCATGGTCTGCTGTTTGACGACGTGCCAGCCGGTTACACATCCAAACAGGACTCCAGAACGGGCCTTCCGGGAGTTCGCTGTGAGGATGTCACTCGGACAGCGTTTATGGAGGCTGCACGTCGAACGACATCTGACCGGCCGCCGTCGCCCTTCGATCAGCATCGGCGGACCGTGGTGTGGTGGACCCGCGAGATTGAACGATCGGAGACTCGCAGCAAAGAGCGGAAAGCCGACGCTCGTGACCAACTGATTATTGCATTGGCACAGGCGGCTCGTGCTGACAAAGATGGGACACGCTTGCCCGATCTGTTGTGCATACCTCGACAAGGAGGAGAACTGTTTCTTTCTTCCGGTTGCCGTTCAGAAGTGTCCGCCACTCGACCTCGTATGCTACAGGCCGATCTCAACGCTGCCGCCAATATCGGCCTGGCAGCATTGATTGACCCCGACTCGCCCGCGGCCTGGTGGCGAATCAAAGTCAGCCCGACCACCGGTGCCACTGTGAAAGGCGATTTCCCGGGTTCTCCGCTGTTCGAATTACCCGTCGTCCTTTTGGCCGAATCACAGCGAGGCGGAAAGCGGGACCGTCAGAACGCGTTTTCCAATCCCGGCATGGAACCGTTGGACAGTCGGCCCTGGTTCAATCAATGGGAATTCTGGCCTCAGGTGCTGGATCGCTGCTGTCAACGACTTCGTCAATGGTACGGGCTTGATGAGCACCGATGAAAAAAGGCGATCTGACCAGCAGTCCATCCGTTTTTCTACCAAAACGGACTACGTGGATTGTGAATATGGCTGTGCAAAGTACATTACGCGAAGCTCCTACAGGGAGCGGAAATCTGCATCCGTGTCTTCGGCTTCAAAAGCCAATGGTCATGCAGGGTAAATCAGTTTGCTGTCGATGAGGCGGCGAGGTTGGTCTTTGACAATTTAGTCGTGATGAGTCATTTTTTTTGTTCGCGGATGAGCCGCGAGCGTGATGGTGATGAGGGTGGGTCCGGGAGATGCTCGAACCTGTGTTCCGACAACACGTTGCAACGCCAAATGAGGCCACTCTGGCAAGTCGCAGCAGCCGGTTTCAGCCGGTGCTCGCAAACGCCCGCGTAACCTCAAGCCCACAAGGAGGTTGGGCGCCCGGCTGTCGACTCATCAGCCAACAAACTGATCTGCCGACACGGACCTCGTTCGGCCTTGGCCCAGCGTTCATCAGTCGACTCATCAGCCAACAAACTGATCTGCCGACACCCTCTTGCCCCCGATACTGCCTGCATGGCCAGCGGGTCGACTCATCAGCCAACAAACTGATCTGCCGACACCTCCCCTTTCGCTTGCTGAGTGATACGATTTTGGGGTCGACTCATCAGCCAACAAACTGATCTGCCGACACAAGAAGTGCAGGTTACCATCACCGTCTGGCTTCGTCGACTCATCAGCCAACAAACTGATCTGCCGACACCGGCCAATTGGTGGAACATTACCACCATGCAGCAGGTCGACTCATCAGCCAACAAACTGATCTGCCGACACGGAGTCGATAGCTCGCGTATTCTGCAGCTGTGCAGGTCGACTCATCAGCCAACAAACTGATCTGCCGACACGGAGTCGATAGCTCGCGTATTCTGCAGCTG
>JBDNHX010000168.1:0-7779 GCA_041688565.1 Planctomycetaceae bacterium | reverse complement strand
TCCCGTTTCGTTGATCGATCGACCCACCGCATCCAGCAACGCCGTCGAACCACGCGGCACCAGTTTGAACTTCGGCACCCCGCCAATCGGCACACCCTTATGAACGAACTCGTACTCCGTATCGAACTGCACCAGCGTCAGGAGTGCCTCTCCTGGCTCTGATTTCTGCGACTCGATAAACGTGTTGATGCCACCCTCTGCATCCGAACGGATCGACTCCATCGAGCCGCTTCGATCGATCACCATCGTAATGTCGGTCAAGTCTGTTCGCATAATGCTATTCCTATTCAAAATCGATCGATTGATACGGGTTCTCGCAGAACGGTTCCCACTCAAGGCAAGGCAGCGAACGACGACACATTCATGATGTTTGAAGTTCACCGAATTGGCAAAGAACTGACCGTAGAACGCAGAAAGTACGCTGGCGGATTAAAGAACTTCAACGGATTTTCAGTTTCTGGGTGTTTGAACTTGCCCGTCTTCCCCTCGACAAACTTGTCCGACTGAACCGTCACTAACTCGGCGTGCCCCTTGGCAAACTCGAATAGTAACTTCGCAAAATGCGGTCAAAACATTCTGCTGCAGTTAGAGATTGTCTTTCTTCCTTGCAACCACTCCGGCGAGCGGGAAGTGAATCCATGCGTCTCTGACATCGTTGGCAGAACTACCGAGAATCTCCTCATATGCAGACAACTGGCCGACGTATTCTGCTGCTTTGTTCGCGCAGTGCTCTCGGCGAATCGGTGAGCTCTTGTGGTCGATGATGACAACGTTCCCATCCGGCAACTGCAGAACAAGATCTATTGCTCCCACCCATTGGCCACCGGTTTTTCGAGTGCTGCTCACCGGAATCTCAACGTGCCACGTGGCACCGGGATAACAAGATTCAACCCAATGACTGAATCGCTCGCCAGCCGTCACAATCACTGAGGTTGGAATCAGGCCAGTCACGGAATATGCGGAAAGGCATCTCTCAGCAACACGCTGCTTTTGTGATGCATTGAGAGATCGCATCGAAGGGATTGATGCAAGGTAAGCGTGAACCGCATTGCCGATCGCTGCGTAATCCGGCTCATGGGCACTCTCCGGAAAAAACGACTTGCCCGGCAACTCGATGACTTCAAAGCCACCGCTCTTGTCATTCCCTTCAACCTGACTTGGCGAATGAAATCGCGGCGAAACTTCAGCCCTGCGGCTAAGCGGTGCGGATGAGATCCATATAGGAGATTGATTTTGCCGAAGATTCAGATCGACAACTTGCTCTGCATCGAGTCTACGAATGACGAATGTTGTGTCGCAGTCTTCAAGTGGATGTTCTCCGGCATCAAGCGTCGGATCGAGTAGGGCGTCGATGGTCGGTAGTTGCTGGAGCCAGTCGTATTTCCCATCTCGATGAGCAAGCACCAGTTTCTGCTTGGCTCTGGTGCAACCGACGTACAATAATCGCAAGCGTTCGTTGTTCTCTCGTTCGCTTCTTTCAGCGCCTTCGGGTGAATTCAACGCGTCGTCTTCAAGATTACTGCCGGTTCTGATGCGACCGAATGGGCCATCCGTCTTTCCAAACGGCCATGTCCACGACCGGAGTACTCGTCCATCAAGCGGTGAATCGCTGACAGTGGCACCACCAGTGACGACCGGTGACCACATATCCGCCAAGCGAGATTCATTCAGTCCACTCAAAATCACCACTGGCCATTCAAGTCCCTTGGAACCATGGTACGACATCAATGTCACAGCATCATGTCCCTGCGACGTGTACCTCATGTCGGCACCATAAGCGGCCAGTTGTTCCAGATACAGAATCAGACCACTTAGTGTTGCTGCCTCGCCACGTTTGAAGGCCAATTCTTCATACTCATGAGTGTGCGTCAGAGCCGAGTCCAGATTCGAGCACCGTCGTGCGGTCTCGCCCCATTTCTGGATCAGGATCGGCAAGTTCAGGGCTTCGATCACGTTCTGCATAACAAGCAAAGGGGACAGAAGGGTTCGGTCAATTCTTCCGAGACACTCCAGCAGCGGATCGTCTTCCCACGGTTTTTGATACACGATTTTTAATGAGGGCGGATCCGAATTCGCCGCTTCGGAATTGCTCTCACGCAGACGCTGCACGTCTGTCAGTCGTTCTATGATCCACTGCGGTGTGTCTTTTGTTGGATCGCTTAGCAGATGCAATATCGTTGCGGCAGCCAGCGAATCACTTCGATCTGCAACAAGGCGCAACCCGGCGGACAAGAGTGCGCCTTCTCGTGTCGAAAACAAACCTGGACTTTCCAGCAGGTAGGGAATTTCAATCGCATCCAGAGCCGCAGAGAGCTGAACGAGAGACATGTTCTGCCGCTCCAGGACTGCAATATCTCCGAAGCGAATTCCCTCCGCATAGAGCTCCGCTATCCCGTTCGCGATGGCCGCAAAATCATCCTCCTTGTTTTTGTTGTTTTTCGAATCAAAGATCCAGCGTTCCACTCCCCGTGGCGCCTGTGGACGCTGAGGAACCTGCCGGGCTTCCTCACCTAGCGCAGGCGAAAACAATTCGCCAACCAACTGAACCAGACCACGCTGACTACGATGATTGTTGGGTAACTCGGTGCGTTCATCGTCCGTTGAGCGTTCCCAGATACTGTTGACCAGTTGCGGGTCTGTGTCGCGGAATCCGTAAATGGCCTGTTTTGGATCTCCAACCCAGCGATTACGACGTACCAGTTTTCGAAGACGCTGGAAGATTGCGAGCTGGAGCGGATTGGTGTCCTGAAATTCGTCAACCAGCACAAGGTCAAAGTCTTTTGCGAGCCGTTCGGATAGCTCTTCATCTTCCAACAATCCCAGCAGCAGGACTTCAAGATCTGTAAAGTCGACCAGACCGCGTTCAGACTTGTAGTCCACATAAAGGTCATCAATCCGAATTGTTTCTGTCGCGATCAATGCTGCGAATTCACGAATGTCTGAATGCAGCCGTGAATTACGCCGAACTTCACCGGCGTGAAGTCTTAACGGATCAAGCATGGCATCCGCGCCCGACTTTTTCCCCGCCTTGATCTTTGCTGCATCGAGATAACAGCCCCATAATGAGACACGACTGGATTTCAACTGCCGAAGCTTCCGTCGGGCATCAATTGTGGTTTTTGTGGTGTCATTTTGGAGAGCATCAATGTTTTCCAACGCCTGATCCGCGAAGGCAAACAACTGATCAATCGTGGCTTCTGCCCCAACTGGGCCAGAGGGCGAAAGTAGTTCACAAACTCGAACGGCGCTGGCGACCATATGTGTGGTAAACTCAGCATCACTGATCCGATTTCCTCGCTTCACTTCCAGGAGCTTCAGTACCCTCGTGTGCAGCTCATCGATTCCGAGACGCTCGGCACACTCCGCCAGCGGCTGCCATGTCTCAATGGGTGTTGACCCCAACAGATCACGCAATGCCTGGTGACTACCCTGCTCAATTACCTCCAGCCGCGGCGATAACCCAAGATCGATCGCGTAACGAGCGAGCAGCTGGTGTGCGACGCCGTGGACTGTTCCTACTGCCGCCAGTTCGAGCCGATCGGCGTCTTTGTGAGCAGCAGTGTTGTCACCATCTGCGGAAAGCAGCTTGGCCTGAATTCGACTCTTTAATTCAGCGGCCGCTTTCTTTGTAAACGTGGTTGCCAGAATGCGGGCAGGGTCCAGTCCCGCCACGACGGCGTCAGCGACCGTATTGCAGAGATCTGTGGTCTTTCCGGAACCCGCCCCAGCTCGAACTACTTCGAGTGTGTTCATTAGTAAAGCTCCTGGAGACCGCAGAGAATCTTGTAATCACAGTACTGGCAGACAGGTTGCACATCCGTGGATTTCAGGTCTTTGTCGAGAACGATGTCGCTCCCGTCGGGCCAATCTTCGACATGCAGCAGAGGGCGGGCAGGTACATGGGAGAGTCCCGTTAGCCAACCGTCGGCCGTTTCGATCGCATTCGAGAATGCTTCCCATACCTCTTGAATTCCCATGCCCTCAATGACCGATCGCCCCGTGTCATCCTCAATTGGACTTCCCGAGGGCGTGAACAGCAATCCGTCGGATAAAATCAAATAGGCCACTGCGGGAAAGGTGCCGTTGGAGGTCGATCGTGCATACGCATAGGTCGCCAGCTGGACTGCTCGACCCTTCTCAATGAGAGTCGAGTATTTCTTACGCCCACTGTATTTGAAATCGATGATCGCCTCATTGCCGCCATCACGCTCTGCAAGGCAGTCGATCCGGCCGACAAGTGATTTCCCGAAGGCTTCCCCGGAAACCTCAACCTCAATGCCTTTGATGCGATAACCGCCGCATGCCAGTGTGTCAATGAGCACCTTGGTTGCATTCTCCAACTCTTTGCGCAACTTCTGTCGTTCAAGATATTTGTCAGGCTGGGCCAGAGGAGCCGCATCAAGGGCAATCCTCTGATCAAAGGCTTCAGCCACTTGCGCGACGGCCGCATCGACTGCAGGAAGATCGCCACCATTCCCAAACACACGCTCCAAAATGCTGTGACAGAATGTACCCCTCAGCTGAAAATCGTCGGGAAGGCGAGCAATCGCACTTGGCCGTAAATGTGCTTGGTAGTTCAGTACCCACTTCAGGGGGCAGGCAAGGCGATCTTGCAGTTCGGATGCCGAAACTTTATCCCGGTCCTCGATCAGGTTGGCAGGAATCTCCCAATGCCCACGGCGACCGTGTGCGGGTTCAATGTCCGATGTCTGCAGCGGGAACGTGAACGGCGCCAGTGGAGTCACGTCTCCTGCACTGATCAGGTTCTCAAGCACCAACGGATTTTCGAGATCTTCTTTCGAAAGCACATTGCGAATTGCCAGCCAGATCGGATGCCAGCGTCTCTCTAAATCCTGAGGCAGCGATATTGCTAACAATGCCTTTTGAACATGGCAGAGTCCGGTGGCTTCCGCTGACCGCAATGCGGATAGCGCATTGCTTCCATCATCCAGATGAATTCCTTCCGCTCGAAATGTTGTCACATGTTCCGCTGACCAGCGACAACCAGCCGCATCATTTGTTCCGAGCCCCAGCCAGATCAATCGCTGGCAAGGCTGATCAATTTCAGCGAGCGAACGAACACGGGTCGGTCCCCCGTCGGCTTCTACGAATCCAGTCGTCTCGACACCATCCGCAAGGGCTTCTTCAAGCAGCCTCGCCAATTGTGGCTCCGACAAGTGCGTTCCCTGATTCTGAACGAGATCGCCAAGCAATGACGCCTGCGCTGCCGCGACATGTAGTGCATGGATTAACTGTTCGCTTGGTTCATTGTCTTTGCCCATCGCAATGGCCCGCATGATCGCCCACTGAGCGACGAGGCCACATCGATCAGCAATCAACCGAGACGAAATTGACTCGCCTTGTACAACACGTTCGCCAAAGAGCCAGTTGTCAAGACGTTCGGCAAGCTTCTTTTCCGGGTCATTTTCCGATGCGAGCAACGTCTCTAATGCCGCCTGCCAGCAACTGCTGCCTAAACCGGGTTCCTCGGACAGGGCTTCGGCAAGTCGTGACGCGGCAGCTCGTGGAATCGGGGATACGGGGAGCGACAAAAAGTCGAGCAGTGACTGCGGATTAACTGGTTCCCAGCAAAGAGCCAGACAGAGTGGCAGAACCTGAAGCACAGGATGAGCCTTTGATGAAAACGAAACGCCCATTGTCGGTAATCCACGGCGATTGAGGCACGCGTCCAGCTGCATTGCCAAAGCATCGTCATCACATGCGATCACCGTTCCGGCCAGCTCATTTGGACTGTTTGCAAGCGTTGCCGCTACGAATTCAACCGCAGACATCTGGCTGAGTGTCAGGACGAAGCGAAGGCTGGTGTCCAACCCGATTCGCTGACCCCCTTGCCCGCGTACAGCTGACTGACAGCGATGCAATGCAGTTCCCAATGCAGCCGCTGGCAACGTTTCCTTCGCAGGCACAGTCGTCAGCTTTGTCAGAACTTCGCGCCAAAGTTGCGGCCACATTTCCGGCGGTTCAGTCAATGTACAGATATGTGATGGAAGCTGCTGGCCAACATCCAATGCCTCAACAATGCGTCTCAGACGATCTGCCACGCAGAGAAAAACCGATCTCCGCCCAGTGGCTGCTTTTGCAAGATCCTGCACCACGATTGGTAAGGCATCAGACTCTGCCGGATTCCAGCCCGCCAACAACAGTTCATCACGCCGCAAAAGAAGTTCTGCTGCCGTCGCCCAGCGATCGGTCTTCAGGCTTTTGGAAATCATTGAATCGGTTACTGAGTCCAATGCACTGGCATACTCCGTCACAAAATTTGCTCGATGACTGTCCCGAGTGGGCAATCCAAGCTGGATCTCCAGCCACCGAAGAAGCGTCTCAGGGCCGCCTCTCAATTGATTGATGGCCACATGGCCCAAGGGCACTCGCAGAATTCCTGGCGTGAGTCGGATGAACAATTGCGTCGGACTTATCATGATTCATGAACCGTTACGAGTGTTTCTCTCTCAGAGTGCAGGGACGATTTGTAGGGTAGTTCTGAGAAATTACCACAGAGCGGGTCAGGATCGCGACTTCGTCTGGTATTCCGCGCAATCAAGATGTCCGCCAGCGACTATCCACTCGAGTTACCCATAAAAATGGGCATCACTCACGAATCAAAAGTGCTGCGTCGGCACTTGTTGTCTTACATCACGCCCGATGTGGTGGAACGAATGCAGCAATCCGGTCTTGCAGGTCCGGTCTTGCAGATCCGGTCTTGCAGATCCGGTTGGCATGATCATCGAAATGACCGACGACATCGGCAAGCAGCTAACCTACGCGGCCCTTGAGAAGCAAGGCACGCCTCGGCACGAGATCCCGGAACTCATTGCGTCCTACTGCAAGAACGCCATTCCCACGATTATACTCCGCGTGGCCCAGAATGATGCCTTGCAGAGACTTGGGGTTTTCTGGCACACTGCGGTCTGAGTTTGTATAGCAGTGTTGCATGATTGTTTGAGGAGTCAAGGATGGCTCGATTGACGTTTACGGATGAACAGAGGCAGGCATTGCGGACAGAGCGGTTTGAGCATCCGCATCCGCGAGTGCAGTTGCGAATGGAAGTGCTGTGGTTGATCAGTCTCGGCGAGACGTATTCGAATGCCGCCCGGCTGGCTGGTGTTTCTGACCCGACCGTTGATCGTATTGTGGCAATCTATCGGGAACACGGGATCGAGGGGCTGAAGCAATTCGATTGGAAAACCCCGACCAGCGAACTTGTCGCGTATCAGACTTCTCTGGAGGAAATGTTTCGTGCGGATCCGCCGCACACAACGGCGGAGGCGAGTCGACGGATTGAAGAGGCTACCGGCATCAAACGCGGGCTGACCCAGACGCGGAGGTTTTTAAAAAAAGTCTCGGCCTGAAATGGCGATGCACGGCGGCGATTCCGCTGCCTCCGAAGAAAACGATCGAGGAACACGTCGCAACTCAGGAGGAATTCCTCGACAAAAAACTGGAGCCGCTATTGGCTTCGGCTCGATGTGGCAAAGGCCACCTCTTCTTTGTTGATGCGGCTCATTTTGTTCAGGGAGCATTTTTGGGCTGTCTGTGGTGCTTGTGTCGCCGGTTTATTCGAGGCGCTTCAGGCCGCATGAGATACAGCGTACTTGGGGCATGGAACGCTGCAAAGAATCAGCTTGTGAGTGTGACGACGGTCGGCACTGTATCATCGGCAACGATGTGCGAGTTGTTGCATAAAATCTCAGCACTCGGATTGCAGGGACCGATCACGCTGGTGCTGGACAATGCTCGCTATCAGCACTGTGCTCTGGT
>JBDNHX010000002.1:0-11176 GCA_041688565.1 Planctomycetaceae bacterium | reverse complement strand
TCCCGTTTCGTTGATCGATCGACCCACCGCATCCAGCAACGCCGTCGAACCACGCGGCACCAGTTTGAACTTCGGCACCCCGCCAATCGGCACACCCTTATGAACGAACTCGTACTCCGTATCGAACTGCACCAGCGTCAGCGAGGCTTCTCCTGGCTCAGATTTCTGCGACTCGATAAACGTATTGATCCCACCCTCTGCATCCGAACGGATCGACTCCATCGAGCCGCTTCGATCGATCACCATCGTAATGTCGGTCAAGTCTGTTCGCATAATGCTATTCCTATTCAAAATCGATCGATTGATACGGGTTCTCGTAGAACCGTTCCCACTCAAGGCAAGGCAGCGAACGACGACACATTCATGATGTTTGAAGTTCACCGAATTGGCAAAGAGCCGACCGTAGAACGCAAAAAGTGCGTTTTCGGATCAAAGATTTCAACGATTATCGCTTCAAATGAGCGATTCCAGCATTCAAACCCATCGAGTCGTCTGGAACTGCCCTGAAGATTCTACCGCTGACCGTCGCAATCGCAGCCGCCCACCAAAACCTCAAACATCCAAGACGCCCCGGCATGCGCTGGGTCGTCATCGTCAGCGGCGCCGGCAACAGCTACACAAGTGCCGACTCAGATTGGATGAACAAGTGGAGCGAGCGGTACCACTATTTCTTCTGTCGCTTCGTCCGGGCGTGAGCGATCCGTTGCTCGTGAGAACGTGTCTTTTCAGTCAGTGTTGCAACATCAGTTGGCATCTGTGTTTCAGCGTTCACGGGTGTGATTGGCTCATCGTTCAAGTTGCCTTTTCCAAGGTGCTGCCAGAAATCCCAAGTTCGCGCTCTCGCCAGCAACCCCATGTCATGATCAAACTGAGTTTCGAAACTCAGTAGGCAGTTTAGGCAAGCGGAGACGCAGTTTGAGTGATGTAATTCATTGACGAAGAGGACCTCTTCGACCATCTCCACCCAATTCTTCGAAAACGCCAGCAGTTCGGTCACGTGACCTGCTCCGCCTGGAACGCTGTCGAAAATAACAATGCCACAAGTGGAGCCGGAGTTTGTTGCAGTCACAAACGATCCCAGCTCTCGGCTATCTAGTCCCAGCAATCGTGCACCAGCCAGGCGAAGCGAATGGGCGATGGTCGTTGCGATGTCAAGATTGCCATCCCGCAATTGTGGCACATCTATGATTACGATGTCCGTTGTTTGTCTTGCGGTCAAAAGCTGCTGCCGCAATTCGTTAGCTCCATTTTTGGCACGACAGTTCGCAAACTCCAGCATACTGTCCAAGGGAGCATGAGTTTGAAACGATCTGACCAACTCTGGCAAATGCTCGTGGGAACCGCGAGATTCACTTTCTGCGTAACCGCAATTCAGGCAAAGCGCAAAACCGTTTCCGTGGACACCTGAGTTAACTACAAGCAATTCCCCCTCTTCTTCGTAACGGGCGGTAACACCGGTTAGCCCACCAAAGTTTAAGTGTTCAGTGACTACTTCAGAACTGGGACGACACGCGACTGTCATCAACTCCGTCTTGCCGACTGGTCCGCTGGGGCTGCCGCGAAACGAAGGGGGATCCCATGCGGCAGAGCTGAAGCCAAAGCGAGGAAACAATAATGGGCGGGGCCGCGCATCGAGTTCCTGCTCTCCACAGAAAGGACACGGCCCAAGGTCGGCATCGAACGAATAGAAATCATGACCATTGGCACATTTTGCCAAATGCCCTCGAAACCCTATCGCGGTATTCAGATCCGCTCCGGTCCAGTGTTTGAGCAGTCCATGTGAGGTGACCACTTTGTGCCCGACGAAGAAACTTGCGCCGGGAACATATTCTCTCATGGCAAGAAGCCCCGGACGTTCGAGGCGATATTGATCCTCTTCTCGCACCGTAGGCCGTGAATTTGGATTGGTGCTTTCAACGACCGAAAGAACCCTAAGACGCAGAAGGCCAATCGGAAAACCATATCGCGGCAGGAATTGTTCGTCTGCAAGAGCTTCGATTACGGTCATTTCATGGAATGCCATCATCTGATATCGCAAAGCGTTTGCCTGTCGAGCATTTCCCGTTTCACTATCGGAAATCTTCTCCCATGCACCGAGGAGTCCATCGTAAGTTTCTTTCCACGTTGCGATCGCGGAGTCATATTGACGTATCACTGCGAGAAGAAAATCCTTCCATCGCTGATCTTTGAGATCACCAGACAGTTGGGTGCCATCGAGAATCTTAATGAGTCGTAGTTGCAGCTGAGTAGCATCGACTTTCGAAAGAGAATTGACGAAACGCGAGAATTGATCAGCAAGAGAATTGTCCCCGTTACTCCACCACGCTGGTCGTGGTGCTGGAGCAGAATGAGGCGTTACTGCGACCAACTGGGGTTTGTTGCCACCCGGCCAGTAAGCCGGCAGGATTCGATTGCAAAAGTTCCCGATCCTTCCATATGCCAACATCGCACCAGCCTGCGACATTGGCGGGCGGGTCTGTTGAAAGAATTCGGCAAGCAGAGTTGCATTCACATGCCGAAGGAGAATTCGCATCCGAGTCAGCAACACCGTCGGAGTGCGCATCGGAGAGCTAAGATATTTTTGGAAATCAGAGAAGACTGCTCTGTCGAAACTTCGTTCTCGGGCAAACGTGACAACTGCCGAAGATCCATCGGAGCGACGTCCCGCACGCCCGGCTCGCTGCAGATAACTCACATTTGTCGGTGGAACATTGCTTAGCAATACGGCGTTCAGGCCACCGATATCGATGCCCAACTCCAGTGTGGTAGTGGAGCTCAGCACGTTTCGAATTCCAGCCTTAAAGAGGTCCTGCAATCGGCGGTTTTCAGCGGGAGCCAATTGAGCAGAGTGTTCCTCGGCCCAAACCGCCATTCGGAAAACAGGAGAGTCACGATACTCACGGCGTTCCCGTGATAACCGAGAATACTTGTCCAATTCCTCATCTGTCACGGGTTGCAGGTCATTGCAGCCTTCGCGAGGGGCGCAGCCAATGACAGAACGTGGCCAGACCCATCCAGTCCGAGGGCACAGGTAGAGCTGCGGCGGTCTTCGTACGCCGAGTGCAAGCAGTTTCAGCCGAATAGCCGGAACGGTTCCACGCTGCGATTGCCGATCATCGTATTCAATCCACGACAATCGCTTGTCGGTGTCTGGATTGCACAGACATGTGAACACCGATGAGAGGAGATCGTCAATAAACTGAGCAGAATCTCCTCCGACAGCAAGTTGCGTCCAGAGGTCGTTGGAAAAGCGATTTCTCCGGTGATACGGTCTTGCTCCTACAAAACGTACCAACCGACTTTGAAATGCTTCTCGATGACTGCACCAGATGCCAATCCAACCCAGGTGATCAGCACCATAAAGTAGGTCAAGGTCCGGGTCTCCCATTGTAATAACACCTTCACTGCGAAGTGTGTCACATAGAGATGCGACTAAATTGCTCCAGCACGCTCGAAGTGCTTCTCGACATTGTTCGTCTGGGAGTCGCCCCAAAAAAGACGATGGTGGCTCAAGACGCTCGACTCCAGGATAGGTAACTTCCAGAACGCCCAGGTCCTCTGGTGATGATGACCCTCGATAGGGACGAGCCAGTTCATTCATGAGTCGTAATGACAATGTCTTGCGCACTTCATTGCGATTGTCTTCAAATTTCTTCTGCGACCATGTGTCTTCACGATGCGTGACAGACGTCTGGCGATCAAGCAGCTCCGAAATAACTGATGAATTGCTGACGAGTCCCGTCCAACTCTCAATTGTGCCGCCAGACATCGCTTCGGTTAATTCTCTTTGTGTTCGATCAAGATTCTCGTTCTGACGATGCCGCTGCGCTACCGACAAATCCGGCGCTTTGAGGCTCTTCTGGATCCGTTTTAGATCTTTATGCAAATCTGCAAGTAGGGCGGCATCGACGGGAGGGGAGTCAATCGCCGTGCGAATCCAGGCGGCGCGCACCAGGCGTTTCTCATGTTGCTGAGACAACAGTGGACCAAGCCGAGCGGCTTCGCGCCGGCTGTCACTAAATGTCAGGAGACGGCGGCCACGCCCTGGCAGCCAATCTCGCTGTGGCCCAGGAAACTCTGGCAATTCCGATAAGATTGCTTCAGCGACGATAGGCAGGCCGACGGATGCACTCCCTCCTATTGAATGCCATTCCTCAGACGAAGCACCACAATTAGGACAATCGGACACTTTGAAGAAAGATGCTCCATCGAAACCAGACCCTCGAATCTGTCCGGATTGACGATCGATAACCATCAACGTTCGTGTGACAACGGCACTGGGATCAGCTTCGTTCGAGGGAATCCATAGTCGAACAGGAGTGGCTCGAAGTTGCATGCCCGGATTTGTAGGCGACGTTGAAATGGATGCGCCGTTGTCCCACGCAATTAGTACGGTTTCTCCGCAGTTGTCGCATCTCTGAATTTCAAGCGTTAATGACTGGCAATACCGACATCGCTCATTCGTGAATTCTGTGACAGTTCCCAATCGCGAATAGCGGAGATTCTCCGGACCAGTGCAAGACCTGTTGATGCACACTCGCATTCCTGATGGAAGACGGGTTAACAAGTGTAGGCGATGTGGAACCAGTGGGAATCCATCCGCAGTTTGTCTGGCTGCGGCCCCCAGCCGCAGCAGCAAGACTGTGGCTTGTTCAGCCGAATCAGATTCCTCATTCCAAAGTCGATGGGACAGTGTTGCCACGGAAAGTCGTCGCTCGTGCCATAGGATCTCTTCCAAAGATCGAACTGCCGGAGCGGACGCCAGGCCTCGAAAGAGCATCCGTGCCGGCTTGTCTTTGGAGAACTCACGTGCATCCGACACGGATTGCTGCCCTGTCAGCAGCTTTAGGGGAATTTCAAGACTGGCGCACTGGTCACTACCAGTGGAAAGGGAGCATTGTCCGTCAGGCCCCTGAAGAAGGGTTGGCTCCGTCAGCCATTCCCTGCGTGAAACATCATGTGCCGTCGTCGCGACATTCGGCGGATCGATAGCCTGGTTCGGCATCGTTCTGACCGAATCACCGCGAAAAACATGAACTTTGGATTTTTCCTTGCTGAACAGCGTCGCACCAAACTGTTGTAACTCTTCGTCAGTTCCTCCCAAAGTTGCCGACGTGGCAATCTGCAGAACTTCGGAAGCATTACGACCACATCGATCAAGAAGTCGCCGAAGCAGCAATGTGATTTCCCCAGCGAGCGCGCCGGAATAGAGATGCGCTTCGTCCAGGATGACGCACTTCAATGCGTTTCCGAAGAATACGGAGTCCTGCGGCCGACACAGCATGTACTCAAGCATCGAATAGTTTGTGATGACGATGTCCGGCACATGTATCGCAGACGATCCGTGGGGAACACTTTTACCGCGAGCATCTTCAAGTCCGCGAGCCTGCCGCCGAGTACGGATGCGACACGGCTTCCACTGAGGAACATTATCTCGTTCTGCGGCTCGGAAGTTCTCGGGCGTTTCGCTGGTAAAGTGAAACAGACGCAGTCGATCTTGATCTTTCAGCCAACCGTACAGTCGATCAACCTGATCATTGACCAAGGCGTTCATGGGATAAAGGATTAAGCACTGCATTCCCTGATATTCTGCGGGCTGAACGGCGTCACTCAAAAGATTGAGCATAGGCAACAGGAAAGACTCCGTCTTACCTGCGCCGGTGCCGGCTGTGACAAAAATCGAAGGCTTTTCTTCAGTCTTATTGAATTGCGAGGCAAAATGGATCACTTTGTTTTGGTGCTCGTACAGGAGTCTATCCGACGGAACTGCTTCAGGACGATTTAGATGCTGACAAAGCCACGAACTGAACAGACCGTCGGATGTCAGACTTCTCAGAGAAACGCTGGATGGCTTTGCGGGAAAGGCTGCTTCAACCCACAGGTCGCTGACAAGGCCGCCAGCATTCGCAGGGACATTCCATAGTTCTCGCAGAATTCCAGCTAGCTGGGAATCTCGCATGTAGTTGTTGTCGAGACCGAAGTCGACGAGCCGCTGACGAAGATGTCGAACGAGTGATAATGCATCCAACTGAGCCTTCATTGAAACTCCTCAATCGCCTTCAGGCAGCCAAGCAACACCAGTGTCCTGAAATCTGGGTTTCTCATTGCTACGCCGACGTTTGAACGGTCCCAGTCAGATAGTGAATTTGCTGATTCTGGATTCATCAAACGAATCGCAGGTTCTATCAGTCCCTCGCGAACAAAGTCGCATGTGCCTTCAGTTGGTTTTTGCGAAGTTTCGACGTCTCTCGCCACGTTTTGCACAAGATTCTCCTGGCACTCTCGAAGATCTTTCCCATGTCCTGCGATCAGTCGTTTTCTCAGTATGTCAATCAAACAACGGACTTGATTGGCTTTGCCGGCCGTTCCCTCTAGTTTTGCATTCAACCATTGTCTGGCAAATCTTGCCGCCATCAGGGGACTGATTTGATTGAGTGCCTGCAGCGATGCCCATAAAACAGGTTGCGACTGTCCATTCCCAGCCTCAAGTGCCTGATCAATTTGGACTGCTGCGGACGGGGACGGCTTCCAGTCGACAAAGACCGCACGGACCACTGAGTTCCAACTTTCACCGGTTTCGGTACAAGCGAATTCCTGCACCTGGCCTCGGGCGAGCCATGAGCAAAGAACCGGAGTCGTATTTCGAAATGCGAAGTCGCGCACAACTCTTATGTTTCTGGCCGACAGCAGCGGCAAATGAAACCAGCGAATCGACTCCGCGATGCGAACGATCTGAGTATCCGGAAGATTGTTTAATTCGCCTGACGAGTCATTCAGTATCTCTGTCCAGTTTTCGGTCCACCAGCTGCCGAGACGCTCACCCTCGTAGGCAACTCCGACCGCGACAATCAGGTCCGGAGAAATTGATTCGTGTTGTCGATCGATGAGCCATTCATCCGCTTGCGGCTGTGAGTCGTCTTTTAGACCGACAGATATTGCCTCATTGCCGATCCAGATAGTATCTCCGCCGAGAATCAGCAAAGCTACAGCGTGATGATGTCCAGGGACAATTGGCGTGCGAAGTAATATGTGCATCGCTCCATCGGCGTCAAAATAAATTCGCTGAAGTAATCCTCTGTCTGTTACCTCCGCAAGAACTGGACTCTCGCGGTCCCTGCTGTTGTACGGGCCTGTCCGGAGCACGAGTGGCGATCCCCATCCGCTGAGTTCCAGGAGTCTCTGACTGCGAGAGGATGCAGGTGCAATCCACTGCATTCCTTCAAACACATGCCATGTGTGATCAGGGACGCTCGGCTCCGGTAGCCAGAATCGATACGCAACGTTCCTGATCTCAGTCACATCGGCGCATGTTGTTGCCCGGAGAATCTCCCAATGAGAATCCTTGCGCCACAAATTCGCTTCTGGTCTCACACTGACTCTAATGCGTCTCCGACCGTATTCATCTCCAGATTTGGCCAGGATGGTAACAAAAACAACGTCCGCTCCCCGGACAGACCCAGGAATTTCGATGTAACGGCACTCTGAGACACCTTCACGCAGCGGCGTGCATTCATACAGCGTTCCATGGAAACGAACTCCGGTAATTTGCACTCCTGAACGGTGCGCAATTCTTATCAACAGCTTCGTCGGGTCATGTTTTGGCGACAACGTTGGCTCTACGGAAATATTGCGGATCCAATCCGGTTCACGCTTTAGCAGCGGTTCCCAAATCGTTTCTCCACCAAGGGACAACCTTGCAGAGGGCAGTGCGCTGCGATCCAGCACGCAATACTTGTACGAGCCGTCTGCAAGAGACCCCTTCGCCCAAACAAGCGAATCCGATTCGAGATCCAGATCCGCAGAGTAGATCAAAAACAACCCGGGCACTGAGAGACCTTCACTCCATGCATCGATACGTTTGCCATTGCCAATACTGTAAGCAGTGACTTCATCAGCAGGGTCCCACAATTCAACGATCTGTCGTTCAACAATGTCGCCTGATGCCGCCACGAGTTGTGCCTCAAGTCTTGGACTCAGCGGCCTGAGCAATGCTTCATGACAGCCTGCCCCGTAACCACCATCCTGCTGCTTCACGAGTACGACCGGAGAGTGTTGCGGAACTTCAATACGGTAAACGTCTTCCGTGAATGCCGCATTGGAAAGCTCGGCGATTGCAGCACGAAACTCGACGTGAGGCGTTGCCTGTTTGAGTTGATCAACGTCCAGAATGGGAGTCAGCAGGAATCCGGAACCAGGCACATTTTGCGTGACAGTCGAATCTGGTGATGAGTCCGGCAGTGACTCTTGTTCAGAAAACAAGCCTTCCGCAGGCTTCCGGCGGCATGCCAGAACAATGACATCATGCCAATCTGGCAAAACCCACGGCGAAGACTCCAGCAAACGATGCAGCTCACCCAGAGCCTCAGTGCCATGACGATAGCCAAGCATCACATTCCAAAGCGACACAAACGATTCAGACTGATGTCGCGGATCGTCCCTTAGCCGCACGATTGTGGTTGGTAGGTTCTGGCCAGAAAGCCAGCCTGACAACTGGTTTTCAAGCCCACGTTTGGAAAAACCGAACTGCAGAAAGACAGACTGGTACCATTCCTGTGCACTGTCCTCCCCGAAAGCACGTCGCAAATCGAGTTCAACGGCGGCGGATTCCAGCATTCGGCGGTGCCGCGAATTGGGTTGAGCTCCGTTGAACAGGAATTTTTTTGTCTCAGGATGCCACGGTACACTTCTAAACACCGATGACCAGAGTTCGCCCTCAATCGCGTATCGCCGTCCAGTTTCAGATATCTGCAACAGGAGGATGCAGCCCAGCTGTGCATCAATTGAGTACTCTGGAAAACGATTCTCGACATGACGAAAAACCATCATTTCATCCGGCGATAATTTCTCAACCAGAAGACTCAGCCACTTAAAGTCACGTGATGTCAATCGCAACTCGACCAGCGACCAAGGGCGATGTAGTGGTGCCGCTCGATCCAAGATCCGACCAAAAACGTATGCGATCAGGTCGATCAGTGGCTCGTCCAGACAAGCATTGAAGAGCTCCGAATCACGTAAATGCCGACGCGTGACAACTTTAATTTGCGTGTTTCGAAGCTCGTCCATGCAAGCATTGATGATGTCCGAATCACTCCCAATATCATGAAGCGACCGCAATTGATCGTTGGTTCGAAAATCAAATAGTCCGGGAAGATTTGGCTGCCTTCGCAATGGATGACTGACAGCGGTGATCTGACTGTCCGCGACGGGTGTTCGGGGAGCAGGCGATTTGACGGACAGACCCTCGACAGGTTGCTGCTGACTTGCAAACCACGGAGAGGCGGCCTCATTCTGAGGGGGTAATTCCTCGGGTTCCTCTTTCTCCAGTAAATCAACAGAGTTGAGGAATTCACTCTGAACGACTTTCAAAAGCCAAGGAACACTTTGGAACTCCGTGTCGTCGATGCGGCGCTCCTGCATGAACCTGCGCAGCCGCTTCGCGTGCCTAAGAATGCCGTTTGAAACATTGCTGCAATCGGAATTCAGCGTCCAGTTTGCGGGCACAAGTATTGTTGGGAGACGCCGTCGAGTGCCTTCAACGTAACGCACATTCTCGTCGAAGTCGCCATCCTCGTCAGTCGCGATGATGATCTGATTGACGACATGAAGGTGATAATCTTGATACGACTCTGTCAGCAGATCGGACAGCTCATCAAGAGAAATAGGAATCCCTTTTGAATGCACGAGATGGCTGACCCACCCCGCCTTTCCTAGTGCAACATGGACACCGTCAGAGGCATCCCATCGAAGGCGTCGGCGGCGCATGTGTCGCATTGCCCCGTTCGAATGAAGAGCAAGCACGTTGGCGAGCACGACAGGCGTCAATTGCTTAGGTAGGCCATTTCCATTATTGGACTGAAGGTATTCGGTTACAAACCGGTGGACACCCCAGATGGTTGCGTCGTGGATTCCACGCGAACCGAGGCCAAGGATGGTCGTCTGTGCCAAAAACTCAAGTGGAATCCATCGCAAATCGGTCAACTGCAGCTTCCATGAATCAGGGAATCGCTTCATCCAATAGCGTTCCGCCCAGACAAGTTCTCCCTCATCATTGATCACAAACCGCGGGTCACGCTCGATTCGGGCAATCAACGAGCGTGGATCGACATCCATGAATTGAGCCGACTCCGACAGGCAAATTGGCTTTCCGGCCATACATATGTGTCGCAGAAGCATGTCAAGCGGAGACTTGCTGAACCTAATGACTCGCGCCTCCAGGCCATCACACGAAGGAGAATCTGCTGCGATCCAGTCGCACACGCTCTGAGGGCTCAAATGAGGAAAATGTTCTGCACCCCAAGCCGCGATTTCCCTTTCATTCATCGGAGTTTGTCGCTGACGACCGGCCTCCTGCCATTGTTGTAAGACGTCACTCTTCGGATCCATCGAACCTTCAGTTTCCACGATCACAGCAAAGTACCTTTTTAACAACGAATTGACGACACGGGCCGCTTCAGTGCTTCCTGCCACGGCAAGCTTTGCATGGAGTTGCTGTAATTGATCAACAACGTTTGGCCACCTTGCGGAAAGAATCTCCGCTACGTCTTTTTCCAGTTGCCGCACTCGCTCTCGTGAAACTCCCAGTTCCTGAGCGACCGCCTCCAATGTTGATTCTCTAACAAACGCGTTCTCTCCCAGCCTCATCCGCGCGACGATCGCTAATCTCTGTGGAAGATCGTTCACGAGTTGCCATGAGATCGGACGCCAAAGCCGAATCATTAGTTCATCAGAGGTTGGCAAGATGTCTGTGAGTCGCAACTGTTCCAGCCATCGCGCAATCGGCCAAAGATTTGCGTGAAGGAACTGCCATGTACCGTTCTCTGTGAGCCGAAAGTGTGTGAGCGCCTCAGCAAGGTTGCGGACTGCCGAAACTATACCTACATACTCGACACTGCCATGCCTATATTTCTGCTCGAGTTGGGTCAGCGGCAAGACAGCAAATGTCTGGATGGGTTTCTTCAAAATCCCAGTGGCGTGCAGTTCCCGTAGCGCGTCAGCGGCCTGTGCGATCGTAATGAAACCTGCCTCATGGTGAAGGATCGTATCACGCCATCGATTCCATGAGTCAACAGTCAGCGCGTATGGCAAATGATCCACCAGCTCGACGTGCAAACCTGACGCATCTGGCATATCACGTATATCGGGCGGTTCGGAGATTGACTGCACTGACGATCGAATG
>JBDNHX010000167.1:0-52727 GCA_041688565.1 Planctomycetaceae bacterium | reverse complement strand
TCGGAAGCCACCACTGGCAAGCCTGCCGCCTGAGCTTCCAAAATAACGTTCGGCAGACCTTCCCAGTGGGAGGCCAGGACCAGCAGATCCGATGCTTTCATGATTCCCCAGACATCCGGACGCCAGCCTGGCAACCGAACATGATCCTGAAGACTGTGCAGCGCAACGAAACGTTTCAATTCAGGCAGCAGCGGCCCGTCGCCAATAAGAACCAACTTCAGTGAACGACAACCGACTGCCGACTGCCGCCGCATCTTCTGAACGGCGTGCAGGACATCCAGGGGTGCTTTTTGCTGCGACAATCGTCCCACACACAGCACGATTTTATCAGTCGCCTGACATCCGATCAAACTGCGATCGACGGCCGCCACTTTTCGAATAGCGCCCACGTCCACACCATTCGGAATCGCGATCATTCGCTCGGCCGGGATGTGACACAGGCGACGATGAACGCCTCCGACTGATTCGCTGACGGCCACGTATTGATCGACCAGCTTTGACGTCAACCGCTCGGGAATGATCACCGACCATCTGCGATCTGCAACTCGTACGCCGCAGATGACCGACTGGATCCCGGCCCGGCGGCCTGCGATTCGTCCCATGATATTGGCCTGATGCAAAAACGTCAGCAGCACGTCACACGGGTTGTCCAGCAGTGCCGTTTTCATTCGCCAGACGGCTCGCACATCCAGAAATCCGCCGGCATTCAGAGCCGTCACGGGAATTCCGGCAGCCCGCAAAGGTTCGGCCATCGGTCCGGCATCCCGCAGACTGATGACTCGCACATCCCAGCCCCGCTGCGTCAGTCCTTCCGCGATCTTTACAAACGCCTTTTCCGCTCCGCCAATATCCAGCTCGGTGATAGCCATCGTCAGGCGTCGTCGTGAAGCTGGTTCTGATTCTGGCATGAGAAATTGCGGGATGTGAGATTTGAGCAGGGAACCCGTCGAAGTGATCGAGACCGGCAGCGAATGTGACTACATTAGCGAGTCAAAGAGAAAGGCACCACAGCTTCATGAATCCTCCCGATCTTCAACTTCTCAGCAGTTGGCAGTTTGAGCTGCCTTCGGACCTGATCGCATCCCGACCAACGGCGTTGCGAGATGAGTCACGGCTGCTTCTGGTGAACCGCCAGAACAATTCCATCACGCATTCTTACATTCGTCAGTTACCTCAGTGGCTGAATCAAAACGACCGGCTGATTTTTAACAACACGAAAGTACTTCCTGCTCGTCTGTTTGGCTTTCGAACCTCCACCGGAGGTCGTTGGGAAGGCTTGTATGTGGAGGAGCTGTCGCCTGGCCGCTGGCACATTCTCTCAGACACTCGCGGACGCCTGTTGCCCGGGGAAACATTGACTGTCATTCCAGCTTACGCCGCTGCTTCCGAGGACGTGGGACAATCGAGCCATTTACATTCCGCACAGAATTCTCTCGTGCTTACGCTGGTGGAAAAACGTCCCGATGGTGGTTGGATTGTGTCGCCATCCAAGGATCGACCGTCGATCCAGCTGCTGGAAGAATTCGGAAGCCTGCCGCTGCCGCCGTACCTGGGCCGCAAGCTGGCGGACGAAGAAGATCGCGAACGCTATCAGACGCAGTTCGCTTCAGAACCCGGCGCCGTGGCTGCGCCCACTGCCGGGCTGCATTTCACACAAAGCCTGCTGGAGGAATGTGGCCGAAAAGGAGTGCAGTCGGCCGAGCTGACTCTGCATGTGGGAATCGGAACTTTCCGCCCGGTCACCGTGTCCCATCTGTCCGAACATCTGATGCACGAAGAATGGTGCCGACTGCCGGACGAAACAAGTCGAGTCATTGGTGAAACTCGTCAGCGCGGCGGTCGAATCGTTGCAGTTGGCACAACCTCTGTGCGAACACTGGAATCAGCGGCAGCGGCAAACGGAATGCCGTTGCAGCCGTGGCAGGGTCGCACGAAGCTCTTTATCCAGCCGGGTTTTCAATTCCAGGCCGTTGACTGTCTGCTGACAAATTTCCATCTTCCGGGTTCCACACTGCTGGTTCTTGTCGCTGCGCTTGCAGGTTATGAACTGATTATGGAAGCTTATCGACAGGCGATTGCAGAACGGTATCGCTTTTACAGTTACGGTGACGCGATGCTGATCCTTTGACGTTGTTTTATCACCTGACGTTGTTTTATCACCGTTCTGTCTCCCAAATTCTCAGCAAGCCGGCGGCACTGAAAATCGGTCGGCCCCGGAATCATTCTCAATTGACCACAGCCAACTGCCAGATCAGGAATCGAGTCCGTGTTGAACCCTGTCAAAATTGTCAGAAGTCTCTGTGTGATTGCCGCACGACTGTCGCTCAGTCTTTGGGTCGGCGGCGCGATGTTGTTTGTCATCACCAGCGTGGCCGAACAAACGTACTCGGAGTTTGACTCCGTGATTCGAGATCAGCTGGCGACGATTCGCTTCCCGCTGTACTACCTGTTTGGATGGGGCTGCCTTGGCATCGCGACGGTCTCAACGGCTCTGGGGGCGCTACTGCAGCGTGGCTGTCTGCGGAAGCGAATGATTGCAGCCTTCTGCCTGACACTGCTTTCCACGGCGATTGCTGTCGTCGACTACAAGTGGGTTTATCAGCCGCTGCAGACATTGATTACGCCGCCCGGTAAGGCACGCACTCAGGAGTTCATGACTCTTCATGACCGTTCCCGAATCATCAATGAAACGCATCTGACGATTGCTCTGATCGCGGCCATTCTGATTTGTCTGCCGGACAAACCAGCTACCGCTGCAGAGCCGCAAGTTTGTCGTGAATGAACTTCACATGATGCGGAATGTGGCCGGTCACACGTTCCAGCAGCGTCTCAAGAGTCAACGGCCCGGCTTCCGAATGAACGCCGGTCCGCTGGAAATCCTCAACGTCCGAATGGCGCAGAATGCGAGCCATCTGTCGGCGAACTCCGGCGATCAGTTCAAGCTCCTCAAACACATTGCGATGTTCGTACTGCAGGCCAGCCGCGAACACATCCGGATCGCCTCCGAACATCGTCGGATTGTCTTCGACGAGTACGCGTTTCATTCGATCGGCATAAATGGGTTCAAAGTCGGCAAGATGGCAAGCCACCTGCTGAATGGACCATTTGCCGGCAATCGGATGCAGGGCAAATTGATGCTCTTTGGCCTGACTGACAGCCGCTCGGAGAACGTCGGCGCCCTTTTCGTATTGCTGCAGCAGTTGATCGAGTGTCATAAAAATGCTTTCAGGTCTGAACGAGTCCGGAGGTCCATGTGCTGGCGATGCCTGTCACGATGACCGGCAGCCAGGCAGCCATATCGGCGGCCAGCAGACCTTTTCCTGCCAAGGCAAAACTGCCTTCTGCGAAAGCATAAAACAGACCCAGAACGCCGGCACACACCGCCATGTTTGTGATCAGGCTGTGGGATTCTTTTCTGAACACCAGCGGCAGAGCAATCGCGATATTGATCAGACACAATAACGGCCGAGTGATACGCATATGCAGCGCAATACTCTGTCGCAGCAGGGGTCTCGGACCGGTGGAAGGATTGCGAATTCTTTCAATCAACTGCAGCGACGACAGATACTGAACATTACGGACGCGATTATACAGCTGATCAAAACTGACATCCGAAACGATAAACACGTCTTTCCCATTGTTGCAGGGAATAATTCGCCGACGCCCCTCTTCAGTGAAATACGTCTCGTCCAGAACATCCTGCATGTTCTGCAGCAGCCATCCAGACTGAGGCCTGGCGAGAATTCTGTTCTCCGACTTGTGAATGAACTGCGCTTTTTCTGCCGTAAGCCAGCAGTCTCGTGTGCACAGGTCCGCTGCGGTGACCCCGAAGCTTGCGCCGATGAGTGTCTTTGAATCAATCAGAACCTGTTCACCGTCAATATGAATGCGGTAATTGGAATAGTCATAGACCGCTTCCACCTTCTGCACCTGAGCCACTCTGCTGCCGCGGGGAGTTTGCAACTGCACGGCGATGTTCGGAATGATCAGCTCCTGATTCAGGATCAGTGCACCATTCAGAATCGCAGCGGCCAACAGCAACGGTTTGAGCATTCGGAAAGCGGGAATACCGGCCGCAAGAATTGGAAATATCTCGGAATTCTTTCGCAGCAGTCCGAGCACCGTGATCACCGAGACCACAATCAGCATCGGCCCAGCCATCTCGAAAAACTGAGACGCGCGATAAACGTAATAGATGACAATTTGAGTCAACAGCTCGAAGTTCGATGACGTATTTTCCTGGAAATCATCAATGTTGGTGAAAAGGTCAATCACAATATACAACCCGTAGGCTGACACAAACAACACGACAAACGTGTGCATGAGGCGGCCGAGCAAATACCTGTCAAAGGTTGTAAACATGAAATCGTGTGTGCCGAGGCGGGTTCCGTAAGGCCTGTGGGATCATCTTCGCAAAGCCGTTTTGTGGGGAATTACAGTTCAGTTTTCACTTCCAGGTCAAGACGGGTTCTGCAAACAATCAGAACGCTACATAATGGCAGGGAATTCGTGTTGCGGCCTTGTCTGCGTCTGGAGAACCTGATGTCGTTGCCAATCCAGAGCCCCCCGTTCGGCAGCCAGCCCGCGCGCTCGATCAAAGTGGTTGCCTTTGATGCTGTCGGGACCGTGATGTACGCAATGCCCTCAGTCTCCGCAGCTTACTGTGAAATTCTGCAAGAGTTGAGCGGCCAATCCGTGGATCCCGCCGCAGTCCGTGCGGTGCTGAGTCGACGTCTGGCCGCACGGTCCGGTGACGGCAATCTGCAGACAACCGAGGATTCCGAACGCCAGTTCTGGTATGACCTGATCGCCGAACTGGTGCCGGATCCTGAGCGCCAGTCGAGGTGCTTTGAGGCTCTGTTCCGTCACTTTGCCCAACCGTCCAACTGGCGTTGTTATGACGACGTGGCCGAAGCGCTTGTATCGCTGCAGTCCAGCGGGCTGCAGGTGGTCCTTGCTTCAAACTTCGATCGGCGATTGCATGCCGTCTGCGATGGACTGGCCGAGCTGTCTCCTGTTTCCGCACGCATTATTTCTTCCGAGGTGGGCTGGCGAAAACCGGCTCGTCAGTTTTTTGAGATCGTGTGTGAGCGAACGCAGTGCTCACCGGAAGAAATTTTGTTTGTCGGCGATGATCCTCATAACGACATTCTTGGCGCACAACAGGCCGGCATGCCGACGGCCTGGATTGATCGACGCAATGAACCGCCGGGCGCTGTGGAGGCCGCTTTGCCACCAGCAGCCAGCGATCGTGTCTGGAGGATCCAGACTTTGCGCGAGTTGATTGCCTGCGTTGCTTCCTAAAATCTAAAATCTGCCCCCTCCTCCCGGAGCGAGTTACCAGTGCACGTCGCGGCAGAAACACAGCCTCTTCCTCTTGTCGTGATCCAGCGCAACCCGATGTCCGGATCGGGGCGTGGCCGCGGGGAATTGCGAATTCTTGCGTCCCGTTTGCGTCAGCTTGGTTTCCGTGTCCGGATGTTTAATGTGCCTCGTTACGGCTTCGGGCTTCCATTTGCAATCGACGCGAAGCCCGACGATCACCTTCTGGATGTCCGAGCCTTTCACGGGCAGACTCGCTGGCTGATCTTCTGGCATGCGTTCAAGCTGCGGCTCGGACTCCCGCTTCGAAGTGATGAAGTTTCGCGCTTCACCACCACATCGCTCAGCATCCGCCTGGCTGATCCCGAGCGGCGCCTTCCGTCTCAGTGCGATGGCGATCCCGGGCCCTCACTGCCTTTGTTAATCGAAATTGAGCCCCGTTCGCTGACGCTGATGAGCCCCTGACAAAGTGCCCGGCAATCCCTAGTCTGACGGTTGTCCGGTTTTTTTTGCCTCTGCAGGCCCTGAAGTATGTTGCCCAGGTGCAACATGCCGGTACTTATCTGCTGACCAACAACGGAAATGACCGCCAGAGCCATCGGTTTGAGCTATTGATGCCACGGAACGGCTGCCGTTTGTCATAATCGAAGAGGGCACTATTGCCCGTCGACTGAAGTTCGGAAGTTCATGGGCAGGAAACGTTGATGGCCGCACAGATCGCTCCCTCAGGCAATTTTCAGAACCCGCTTGGTCTTGTTTTTCGCATGCTGACTTCCGGCAAGCGAGCGGCCTATGCGGCATTGTTCCATGAAGCTCTGCGAATTGCAGCACGGCCGATGGATGCCATTCTGAAAGGCAAAGAAGCGCGCTCGATCACATCGGCCTCAGCGTCCGATCTGCCTGTGATGCTGGTTGTCGGCGCTCCTCGCAGCGGAACGACTTTGGTGTATCAGACACTCGCCCGTTATCTGGACGTGAGTTACGTCACCAACATGACGTCCCTGTTTCCACAGTCGCCGATTACCAGCAGCCGGATGCTGCGATGGCTGCCGCAGCGAGCGTCCGCGGATTTTCATAACTTCTACGGACAGACGGCCGGTTTGAATGGACCGAACGATGGATTCAGTCTCTGGAACAAATGGCTGGGCGATGATCGCTATGTGCCTCGCAAAGATCTAACGGAACCCGAAAAGCACGCGATGCGACAATTCTTCCATGCGTGGAGCAACACGTTCGGCAAACCATTTCTGAACAAGAACAACCGCAACACCGGCTGCCTCGATCTTTTGTGGCGAGTCATTCCACAGGCCAGCTTCGTTGTTGTGCGACGCAACCCGCTGCTGGTGGCGCAGTCGCTGATCAAAGCTCGCGAACAGGTGCAGGGCGACAAGTCGGTCGGCTGGGGCCTGCATAGTCATTCTTCCGACACCGCTGTCGATCCGCTGAGCTACGTCGATGACGTGTGCGATCAGATCGTTCAGATTGAAGGTCAGCTGGATGAGCAACTGCAGCACATCCCGACTGAGCGACGGATCGAAATCACTTACGAAGGATTTTGCGAAGATCCGGCCTTTGCTCTGCGACATATCACTCGCAGCATCCCAGGCATTCAACTGAAGGAAGACCTGATTGCCGCCGAGCTCAAGCCGTTCGAAGCCTCGGGCCGCATTTCCTTGACCGACGCCGAACAAGCTCGACTACTGGCGGCCCTGGAAGTGCGCCGCTCAAAATCTCGGTCCGCGGTCACAGTTTAGGTGCAATACCGTTCAAACGAATGTAGCGAATCGAAAAATCTGGACGCGCCGTGCTTTGCGATGCCTCAGCTATCAGTTAAGCACCCATGCAAAAGTTTCCGTGTTTAACCGTTAGCCGTTAGGCGTACGTGGGAAGTTATCATCGTACGCCTGTCGGCTGACGGTTAAACGATTTCTGCCCAATTGCTTGTGCGTGAGTGCTTATTCCAGCTCATCGCCGTGCGGACGAGAAACTCCTTCGACGGACGTGAGAAACGAGAACAACGCTTTGATCTCATCCGGCGTAAGCGGCTCCAAAGTTCCCTCGGGCATATTCGAAATTTTCTGATTGACGATCTGCTCGACATCCGCGCGAGGAAATTCCTGACGCGCAGCGGTGCTGGAAATCACGCTGAACGTCCCCGCGGAACTTGCCGACATCACTCCGGAAAATGTTCGTCCGTCTTTCAATGCCACCGTGACGGTCGGATATTCTTCGTTCAGCTCATGGGATGGAAACAGAATCGCCAGCAGGATTTCACTCTTCTGCCGTCTCCATCCCAGCGACGTCAGATCAGGCCCAAAAGCTTCTCCCACCTTGCCGCGTCGATGACACTTCTGACAGCCGGCTTTCACGTAGACTGCTGCACCGGCCGCGGCCAGTTCATACGTGGGTTGCAGATTTTGAATCTCTTCGCCCATACTGGCGAGGGTCCATTTGCGTCCTTCGGCATCCACAGGCCAAACGGGTGCCGGCTGATCGGCGTGTTCTTTGACAAACCATTCCTGATATTCCGTCAGCGTCCATTCGGCCTTGCCACGTGGCATTCCCGTCCAATGCTTCAGCAGACTCGTTGCGGCCGCCTGCTGATCGGGCTTCAACGGCAGACCGATAAGAATCACCTGACGCACCCATTGTGGCTTGTTGGCTCGCGGTCGAAATCGCTGCAACGCTTTCATCACTGACACCGCGTCGTCACCTTGCACGACCATCAATGAGCGGACCATATAACGCCAGTCCTGCAGGTCGACTGGACGCAGGGAAGTGGATTCGCTCAAAGCCCACGCAGCCGCATTGCGTCGCTCAGGTTCATTTTCAAATACCGAATGGACGTGTTCCATCGCCGTGACATTGTCAGAGACGGCCAGGGTCCGCAGAATTTGCCGACTTGTCGAGTGGCTCAGCTCGCTTCGTTCATCCGACAGAGCCAGATCAATCTGAACCAGCCGGATTAGGTCCTGCTCGGCTTCAGGCTGCTGCAGGATCTGATGGGCTTCCTGAGCTAGTTTCTGAGCGGGATCGACGTCCTGGCCGAGAGCAGCCGCGGCAAACAGTCCGATGGCTGAGCACAGAGCAATGACCAGCATGCGAGATGATTTCAGCATCGACAAGTTCCTGAAGCAGGCTTCACAGTCGTACGTTGCCCGAGGCATCTGGTTAAAAATCGCTGCAGTGTTTACGGTGACCATGGCGCGAGATCCACTACAGCCCGGTGAGATTTAGTCTAATCTGAATCGGTTTCAGATTTCAGACCCCTTCGCTGGCCATTTCTTCCAGGACTGCTGCAATGACCTGCAGACCTTCCATCAGATCGGCTGAAGTCACATTCAGCGCCGGCAACAGACGAACGACAGTGTTGTTAGTCGCGTTAATCAGAACACCGCGGTCCATACACTTTGCGACCGCAGGAGTCGACGGGATGTTCAGATCGATGCCAATCATCATCCCGCAAATTCGGATCTCGCGAATGATCGGAAGCCGCTGCTGCAAAGCCAGCAGCCACGTTCGTACTTCTTCCGCCAGCTGCTGAACATGCTCAAGAATTCCTTCACGCTCGATGGTCAGACCGGTCGCAAGTCCCGCGGCCATCGCCAGTGAATTTCCGCCAAAGGTGCTGGCGTGCATCCCCGGACGCAGATCAGCGGCAAACTCGTCCCGACAAATCATCGCACCGCAGGCGACGCCCGCTGCAATGCCCTTGGCCATGGTCAAAACGTCCGGCTGAACTCCTGTTTGCTGATAGCCGAACCAAGTCCCCGTGCGGCCCATGCCGGTCTGAACTTCGTCAAACATCAGCAGCAGTCCCCGCTCATCACACAGATCACGCAGGGCCTGAAGAAAACCGGCCTCTGGAATTCGCACGCCGCCTTCGCCCTGAATCGGCTCGATTAAAATGCCGGCTGTTTCATGATCGATCAGGCTCTTCACGCCTTCGAGATCATTCATTTTGGCGTAACGGAACCCAGCCAGCATCGGGCCCAGGCCTTCGTGATACTTTGGTTGCGCCGTCGCAGTGAGCGCTCCGAACGTGCGGCCATGAAAGCCGTGTTCGAAGGTGATGATCCGAAAACGTCCCTGCGCCGACCCGTGCAAACGAGCCAGTTTGATGGCGGCTTCGTTGGCTTCTGCGCCACTGTTGCAGAAGAACGCCTTTCCAAAGCTGCGAGTGCACAGGAATTCGGCGAACCGTCCCTGCTGCTCGATGTACCAGGTGTTCGGGACGTGGATCAGCTGCGCGACCTGTTCCTGAATCGCCTTGACCACGCCTGGCGGGGAGTACCCAAGGATGTTGCAGCCCCAGCCCGGAAACAGATCCAGATAACGCCGGCCGTCCGCATCCCAGACGTGCGAACCTTCACCGCGCACCAGGGCGATCGGATAGCGGCGATAATTAGGAATGACATACTGGTCAAAAAGATCAATGATGGCCTGACTCTTTGACACGGCAACCTGCGCCATCGAACAATCTCCGGAACATGCAAATGAGGAAAATGAGGATCAGCAATCCGTTCGAAGTCTAATGGACACTGCGCCGCATGCGAAGTTCAACGTAAGATTCGCATTCCACCCCCCATTTTAGACCCCCGATTTCCCGTTTTGGACATCCCTGCCGATATTGGGAAGAGATTGGGCAGCCGGGCAGGTCTTCAGGAAAGGTATTCCGTCAAACGCCAGACCTGGGACTGGGGACCATAGACGAGATCAGCCCATGCGCAGATAAGCCACCGTCATCTGCGAAGTGTCTTTATCCTGGATGGCGATTGACAGTGTCGCTTTGGTTCGCCGCCAGTGACCCCAACGCCGTTAAGGATTTTTCGTCGAGGAAACAGGCGGGGGTTCGTAGTCGAAGTCGTGAGACTTCGGAATAGCTTCATGACGAATGTCCGAATTCTCACGAATCCGGCTACAAAAATCCTGAACGGCCCTGCCGGGGTCCCAAGCCCAACGCAGCCCCAAAGCCCAAATGCGGCAGTGAGGGCGAGGGTCCGACTGAACCGTAAAAAGGGCAAGGGTGAATGGATCCACAAATGCGCTTCACAATGTCTCCCTGCATCGGATAGCCTGCTGGTTGCAAAAGCGTTTCCTGTTCCATGGATGACAGTGCAACATGCAAATTTTTATCTCTCTGACTACCATTCTTGGCCTGCTGTCCGTTGGGGTCGCCGCGGATGAGGCGCCTGACTTTGAGAAGGACGGGCGGCCGTTTGTACAAAAGTACTGCATTGGCTGTCACAGTGGCCCGGAAGCAAAAGCGGAATTGTCACTGGAATCAGCCGTCGACTCCGGCTCCGTCGTTCGCCAGAGGAAGCCGTGGGAGAACGCTCTGCGACTCATCACGTCCAGTGAGATGCCTCCTCCGGACGAACTGCGTCCCTCCGTCGAAGAAGCAGAAGCCTTTGTGAATCATGTGAATGCGGTGTTCAATTATTCCGACCGCAACGCAAAGCCGGATCCGGGACGAGTCACCATGCGGCGGTTAAATCGCGTGGAATACAGAAACACCATCCGAGATCTCTTGGGGATCACGTTTGACCCGACGGAGGATTTTCCATCGGACGATATCGGGCATGGTTTCGACAACATCGGCGATGTGCTGACGCTGTCTCCCGTGCTGATGGAACGGTACCTCGCAGCCGCTGAATCCATTATGGAACAGGCCATCGTGCCCAATCCTCCGGACGTTGTGAAGCGACATCTGTCGTCGGTTTATACCGAACCGGCCTCCGGCGATGTGGCAACAAAACTTATTGAAGACGGATTTCGACGCCTGACCAGCGACGGGACCGAAGGCATCGAAGTCGGGCCGCTGCATACGCTCTACAAATGGGAAGATGGTGAGTACCGATTTCGAACTCGCGTGTATGGCACGGCTCCCAACGCTGCAGATCCAGCGACTGCGGTTCCAATAAAAGTCGCCATCCTGCTGCACGGTCCGGATCTGGAAGAACCGTCCTCCGATGAGGAGCTGGCGGCGATCGCCGGGAACGTGCTGAAACCCGCCAGGATTCTACAGACGTTTGAGGTCAAGGCGACCACGCGTGAAATGGCCGACGTTCTGGAAGTCACGATTCCGCATTCCGATCATCGGCAACGCGTGATGGTCGGGCAATTCAAACCGGGGGAAGGACAGCCGCCGACAAAGCTGTTTGTCGAATACCTGGCTTTGGATGGCCCCATGGAAACTCGCCCAAAAAGCCATCTGCAATTGCTGACCTGCACCGAAGGAAAGTCTCAGCCCGAGCAGTCTCGTGAAGTGATGACTCGGTTTCTTCGCCGCGCGTACCGGCGTCCGGCCAGTGAAGAAGAGCTGAACCGATCCCTGAGTCTTATCGATGCGGCTTTGGCTGCCGGCGAAAAGTGGGAATCCGCTGTACAACTCGCCATACAGGCCGCGCTGTGTTCGCCCCGTTTTCTGTTTCGGGTTGAGCAGGATGAGACTCCTGACAGTCCAGACATTCGACCGCTCGACGAGTTTCAGCTGGCATCAAGGCTTTCGTATTTCCTCTGGAGCACCATGCCGGATGACACTCTGCTGGACCTGGCTGAGTCCGATCAGTTGGTCGCCAGTTTGGAGGCTCAGGTGCGTCGCATGCTGGCCGATCCGAAGGCGTCATCGCTCGTTCAGAATTTTGCATTGCAGTGGCTGCAGCTGAAGCGAATTGAATTTATCGCTCCCGATGGCCAGCTGTTTCCGACGTTCAATCAATCGCTGCGAACCGCCATGCTGAAGGAGACCGAATTGTTCGTGGAATCCATTGTACGTGATGATCGCAGCCTGCTGGAACTGATCGATGCCGGCTACACATTCCTGAATGAGCCGCTGGCCCAACACTACGGCATTGCCGACACGAACGGCAATCTTGTGGGGCAGCCAGTTCAACAACCCGACGGCCAGCCGATCAAGGGTGAGAACTTTGTGCGTGTGTCGCTGCAGGATCGAAGTCGCGGCGGTCTGCTGACTCAGGCCAGTGTCCTGACCGTGACGTCCAATCCGACGCGAACGTCGCCCGTGAAACGTGGGCGCTGGGTGCTTGAGCAGATCCTGGGCTCACCACCGCCCGCTCCGCCGCCGAATGTTCCCGAACTGCCGAATACGGAAGCCGACACTGCAGCGAGTTCGCTGCGTCAGAGGCTGGAGATTCATCGTCGCAATGCGGCTTGCGCGAACTGTCATGCGAAAATGGATCCGATCGGATTTGCTCTGGAAAACTTCAACGCGGTTGGAGCCTGGCGAACTCAGGACGGAACCTTCGAGATCGATTCTTCAGGCCAATTTTCGGACGGAACTAAATTTAGTGGCCCCGCTGATCTCAAAAATATTATTCTGCAGCGGAAAGTAGAATTCACTCGCTGTCTGACCGAAAAGCTGCTCATCTATGCTCTGGGTCGCGGCTTAGAATACTATGACCGGCCGGTTGTGGAGACCATCGTGAAAAACACGGCCGCCGCAGACTATCGATTTTCCACCCTGGTGACTCAAATTGTTACGAGCGAAGCGTTTTTGAAACGCAGAGGCCTGATGCCGTAGTTGGCAGGCGTAAAAGAATTTGAGATTTGAGATTTGAGATTTCAAATTCTGCTGCACATCACTCGACCATTCCAAAAGAACCGAGTACTTCCCATGTCATCGTCGTCCCGCACAAATTCGTCCCGCACGATCGCCCGTCGAACCCTTCTGCATGGCGCTGGTGTTGCCATGTCGCTTCCATGGCTGGAAGCGATGGGGCCTCAGAATGCCTGGGCAGAAGATGCGGCACCGCAGGGTGTTGCTCCCAGTCGAATGGCGTTTCTATATGTGCCAAATGGTAAGCACATGGCCGACTGGACTCCAAAGCAGGAAGGCGAAAACTTCGACCTGCCGCCGATCCTGGAACCGCTGGCCGGCGTAAAGAATAAACTGATGGTGCTAAGCGGGCTGACAGCCGACAAAGCTCGACCGCATGGTGACGGCGGCGGCGATCATGCGCGGGCTCTGTCCGCATTTTTGACAGGCTCACAGGCGTACAAAACTGACGGCACCAATATTCGAGCCGGCTTGTCTGTCGATCAGGCCGCTGCCGCTCGGATCGGTGAGCAGACTCGCCTGTCGTCTCTGGAAATCGGCTGTGAACACGGCGCGATGGCGGGTAATTGTGACTCGGGATACAGCTGCGTTTATTCGTCGACAATGTCGTGGCGGTCAGCCACGCAGCCATTGCCCAAGGAAGTGAATCCGAAGCTGGTTTTTGAACGTCTGTTTGCGTCCGCACCTGACGCAGGAAAAGCTCGCCGCGATGCGCGACGAAAAAGCATCCTGGATTATGTTCGCGAAGATTCCAAAGGCCTGTCCCTGCGATTGACTCCGAATGACAATCGAAAGCTGGACGAATACTTCGCCTCTGTGCGGGACATTGAACTGCGAATTGAACGGGCCGAAAAACTGCCGCCGATCCAGACACCCGACTACACGGTGCCGACTGGCATCCCTGCAGAATACGAAACTCATATTCGCCTGATGTGCGATCTGATGGTTCTGGCGTTCCAGACGGATGCGACTCGCGTGATGACATTTGTTCTGGCGAACGAAGGCAGCAACAAACCGTATCCGTTCATTGAGGTTCCGGACGGGCACCATGACTTGTCACATCACGGTAACGAGGTGGCCAAGCAGGATAAGATTCGTCGGATCAATACCTTCCATACTCGGCAGCTGGCTTATCTGCTGGAGAAACTTAATGCGGTTCAGGAAGGTGACGGCACGCTGCTGGATCATTCGATGATTGCCTACGGCAGCGGGATTCATGACGGCAACGCGCACAATCATGACGACCTGCCTCTGCTGCTTGCCGGTGGCGGTTGCGGCACACTAAAGACGGGTCGCCACCTGCGTTTTGCAGCGGAAACTCCTGTGAGCAACCTGTGGGTTTCGATGCTCAATCGAATGGAGATCTCTCAGGAGAAACTGGGCGACAGCACCGGCACGCTGCCCAATTTGAATGAGGCCTGAACTGGACAGCGCCATGTTTCTTCAGCCGTAGTGCGTCAGTCATTTTTTTGCGGAAGTCATTAAATCAACGATTCCAGCTTCATATCGTAAAACTTCCCGGCCGTTTCACCGAAGATCTGAGCCTGCTCAGTGGGCGACAGTGAGCTTAAGATGTCTTTTAAGGCGGCGAACACATCTTCGTAGGACGCAGCCAGTTCGCACACCGGCCAGTCAGATCCGAACATGCAGCGCTCCGGGCCAAACGCTTCGAGAGCGGTTTCGACATACGGCTTCAGGTCCGCTGGCTTCCAGTTTTTCCAGTCAGCTTCCGTCACCATACCGCTGAGCTTACAGAATACGTTTGGATACTGGGCCGCATTGCGCAGATCTTTGGCCCAGCCTTCCGTGATCTGGTTCTTGATCTTTGGCTTCGACAGGTGGTCAATCACCATCGGCAATTCGGGCAACAGCCCGGACAGTGTGGCCGCGTGTTGCAGATGCTGAGTCAAGAACAGCAGATCAAACGGTACCTGATGCTTCTGCAGAATCCGAAGCCCGCTAACTATGTCGGACCGCACGATAAAATCATCATCAGGTTCCGCCTGAGTGACATGCCGAATCCCGACAAACTTCGGATTGCCAAGGAACTCCATCAGCTGATCTTCGCAGGCCGGGGACGCGAGGTCGACCCAGCCGACAACGCCGGCGATGAACTCATTCGTTTCAGCCAGCTTCAGCACCCAGCGATTTTCTTCGACATCGTGCTGAGTCTGTACGAAGACAGTCCTGTCAACACCCGCGGATTGCAGATGCGGCTTCAAATCGTCCGGCAGAAAGTTGCGGCAGATGGGCGCGTGCTGAGGTTCGTGCAGCCAGCCGTATTCAAAGGGAAGGTCGAGGTTCCAGAAATGCTGATGTGCATCAATGATCATCCGAGGCTCCTGAGCCTTCCAGGTTCAGACGCGGCCGTTGAGATCAGACGCGGGCTTCGCTGGAGACTCGAGTACCAATGCGTTCGCCAGCGATCACGCGGGCTATATTGCCAACCTTCTTGTAGTTGAACACAACGATGTCAATTTTGTGTTCCATGCAGTGATGCATTGCCTGAGCATCCATGACCTGCAGGTTCTGGTCGAGCACTTCGCGGAAGGTAATATCGGTGTACCGAATCGCGTGTGGATTCTTCATCGGGTCTTCGGAATAAATGCCGTCGACCTTGGTCCCCTTCAGAACAACGTCAGCATCCAGCTCACGGGCTCGCAGCGCGGCCGCCGTGTCCGTTGTGACAAACGGGCTGCCGGTGCCAGCGGCCAGAATGACAACGCGACCTTTTTCCAGATGGCGAAGGGCGCGGCGTCGAATGAACGGTTCTGCCACACCTTCCATGCGAATCGCGCTTTGCAGGCGAGTTGGCACCCCGGCGCTTTCCAAAGCGTCCTGAAGTGCCAGCCCATTGATCACCGTGGCCAGCATGCCCATGTAGTGAGCCGTGGACGGGACAATCTGCTGACTGATATCAGCGAACTGCTTGCCGCGGAGAATATTTCCGCCGCCGCAGACGATCGCCAGCTGGACGCCGTTCTTCATTACGTCGCGAATCTGTTCGGCGACGGAAGCCAGCTCGGCCATGCTGATGCCTGATTCCCCTTCGCGGCAGAAGCTCTCACCGCTGATCTTCAGAAGGACTCGCTTATAAGCCGGACGAAGACTGGCCACAGACATCAAACAACTCCTGCGGGAAAGACACGGTTACGATCCGAGCTGGTTTGACAGAACAACAACGGCCGCCTGCCGCGTTTCACGACCTGTCACCAGACTTTGTTCAAACAGAACGTCGGACAGATCCCGGAACCAACCGAGGTCGGTTCCGGAAATCCGAATTCCAATTAACCAGCGCCGACCTTCCAGCGATGGTAGGTCACAGCTTCCAGTCCGACTTCGGCCAGAGCCTGGCTGACGGTCTTGCTGTCATCCTTGGCGAATGCCTGCATCGTCAGAACGCCCTGTTCAGCGTAGAAGACTTTCATTCGGCCATCGACCATTTTCTCGATGATGTTCTCTGGCTTCTTAGAAGCACGAGCTTCGGCCGACAGACGATCTCGCTCTGCCTGAACGATTTCTGTCGCCAATTCTTCAGGCTGTGTCACAACAGGGTTCAACGCCGCGATGTGCATCGCCACGTCCTTCATAACATCCGTTGACTTTGGTGTGCCCGACGCAATGAACAGAACACCCGTCTTGTAGTCGTGATGAACGTAGCCAGCGACAGGGCCTTTCACTCGAGCAATTCGATTAACAACGATCTTCTCGCGGATCTTGTTGACGATCTCTTCATACTGCTCCTGGAACGTCTGCGAAGCGGCGGCACCTTTCTGGCTCATCAGAGCCACTGGATCGGCTGCACCTGGTCCGTTCAGCAGTTGGTCGACCATGGCCTGACCGAACTTCTGCATGACTTCGCCGGTGGCGACGGGTGCGGATTCGCACTGAATTTCGACCATGGCGGCTTCAGAACCGTCCGGCTTAGTGGCAATGAACACGCGACCTTCCGCAGTCACATTGTCAGCACGCTTTTCCTGAACCTTCTTGAACATGTCGCGAAGAATCTGCATGGCGCGAGCTTCGTCGCCACCGGCTTCCGTCAGAGCCTTTTTACACTCCATCATCGGAAGGTCAGTCTTTTCACGAAGAGCCTTTACGGCTGCGGCAGTGATTTCTGCCATGGGAAACTCCTTGTCAACGATCGACGCAGTATGCGAGTCTTCAGACTAACCGATCGTTTGTGTTAACGAAAAATGAGTGAATCAAAAAGCAGCCGACCAAATCTGACTCAAGGCTGCACAACTCCCGCCGGAATCTCATGTGCAATGAGATTGAGCAGGACACGGTACTCGGGCCACTGGTTCCGCGATCAGCGAAAGCGAGCTTCTGAAAGCAGCGAAGCAGGCTGCATGCCTGAGCATTTCTGGTAAAAAGCCCGGCTTACTGAAAAGCCGGGCTTCTGTTGAGACGAGCCCAATTACGACGGCGATCTTAACGAATTGAAGGCACGGCCTTTGGTTCGTTTGGATCCATTGTGTCGTCCTTCTTCTTGCCATCTTCCGGACGCATGCTGCGGCCCTGCTTAATGGCGTCGGACAAATGCTGAATCACCAGACGAATGGATCGCAGACTGTCATCGTTGCCTGGAATTGGCAGGTCAACCATGTCCGGATCCGAGTCCGTGTCGATCAGCGCCACAACTTTCACGCCCAGCAGGCGTGCTTCGTGAACGGCATTCTTTTCCTTGGTCGGGTCAACAATGACCAGACACTCAGGCAGGCGATTCATTTCTCGCATGCCGTTCAGGTTGCGATAGATCTTGTTGTACTCGCGAGTCAGCGTGGACTGCATCTTCTTGGAATAGTTCTTGATTTCCCCGGTTTCACGCAGATTCTCAAGTTCTTCCAGACGCTTCAGACGAGTACGAATCGTTCGGAAGTTTGTCAGCGTTCCACCCAGCCATCGCTCGGTGCAGTACGGCATCTTGCATTCCTGAGCCAGTTCTTCGATCGAAACTGACGCCTGACGCTTTGTACCTACGAACAGAACTAAACCACCCTGAGCCGCCACTTTGAGCAGATACTTTTTGGCGCGGATCAAACCACGAATGGTTTCTTTGATGTCAATAATGTGAATCTGGTTCCGACGACCGTAAATATACGGTCGCATTTTGGGGTTCCAGCGGCTGGAGCGATGCCCATAATGAACACCAGCATCCAGAATATCTTTCACTACAATCTCAGCCATTGCCGATCTCCTGTTGCCTGTGGCGGCATGCCACAGCGAGCGACCCGATTTCGGGGCTCGGACAGAACAATTGTGTGAATGTCAAAGAACGAAAAATCGCTATTCGACACGCAACACGCCACCTGACACGTCCCGGGGGTGACCAAAACCCGGCGAAACCCCACAAGGGTCCCGTAAATTTCAAGCGGGGCAGGATATCGAGCCCGGGTACAATCGTCAAACAGCGATTCCCGCTTCCGCTTCAATTCACTCTCCCGCAGCTCTGAAATCTGCAATTTCAGCTGCAAACATGCCGGCTTCTAAGTGATTTCGACCCAAATGCCCGCAAATTGACGCTGTGTGATCGGTCGCCGCGCGTCCATTCTTGAAATAAAGGATGGACAATTTCTGCCTGCGTCCAATTCCTCTTAATCCAATGAATCCAAACTCCGCCGCTGCCCCGCCTTGTCAAGTCCCACAATCCACAGCTTCTTGTTGGGTAGGAGCAGCGCACCGCCGAGTCAGTACGGGTCAAAACAACTCGCTGATCGGGTGGCCGAGGTGTCCAAAATACACGGGGCGATTGGTGGATGTGTAGAGCGGCTTTGCACGGTCCAGTCCGAGTTTTTCGTAGACCGTGGTGGCATAATCTTCCGGCGTGTAGCCGTGCGAAATCACATAGCCACCGTCTCGATCGGATTCCCCGATGATCTGCCCGCCAGGAACACCATCGCCAGCGAAGGCGATCGAATAAGCGTTCGTCCAGTGATCCCGTCCGGCGAATTTATTCAGACGCGGCGTTCGGCCGAATTCGGAAATGAAACAGACAAGCGTCTCGTCCAGCAGGCCGCGATCGTCGAGATCAGAAATCAGTGCGGCAAACGCCTGATCGGTGCTGCCCATCATGACCCAGTGACCAATTCCGTATCGTCCCTCACCACCGGCTTTGTCGCGCACCGTGCCGCATGATTCGGGAGTATAAATCAGGTCGTGGTGGTCCCAGTTCAGATTGAAGCCGCCGGGCGTCTCTTTTGTCAAAGGCCAGCGGACATCCACGGTGACAAACCGAACTCCCGCTTCCAGCAGTCGTCGCCCAAGAAGATAACAGGAACCACGATGACCGTGCCCGTACTCTTCACGAGTCTTGTCGGATTCGGCAGACAGATTGAAGGCGTGCGAAACCTCCTGGCTGGTCAGACTGTTAAAGGCCTGCTCATAGAAACGATCCATTCCATGCAGCGATGATTTATCTGCGATGAACTCCTGACAATGCATATTGAGTTCCATTGGGATGTGCATCGGCGCCGGCTTTGGTGTGGTGCATCGAACGCACAACGGCCAGATTGTGAGCCACACGCGCCGTGCGAGCCAGAAGGCTGGTAAACTGAATACCAGGCACGGTCGTTGAGACTGGACGAAACGGACTGCGGTGCTCAATGACGGCGTCTGGTTTCGCGTCCCAGGTGTCCAGATGGGACAATCCTCCCTGTTCCAGAATCACAAGAACTCGCTTTGCGGCTGGCTGACCCTGAGGAGTGCCCGATCGTTCCGCGGCCAGCAGCTGCGGCAGCGGCAGCGGCAGCGATAAACCAAGCACCCCTGCCTATTCCGGTTTGGATCAAATGCCGACGTGTCCATTCCGGACCACAGGATTTTGGATCTCGCATGCAGGATCGCGTCCTGGTAAGAGTTCTGTGCAGATCAGCCGACGAACCAGACCGCAGATTAGCAGAATTCTACGCTCAATTGTCCTGAAAACGTGAGCATCCGAGCCATAGTAAAAGGAAATTTTCCGGCTACCCGGGGCGATGCCCCGATGGCAGTCGATTTGCGGTTATAGTAACCATCATTCTCCGAGTGACGAATGCCAGCGGCCGCGTATTGCGGCCTTCATCCCTCGCTGCGTAAGTAATCTGCTGTCGTTTTGCCATCGTCTGTGTACAATCAGACGTCGGCTAATGCCAGGATCCGGCTTTGACATGTCATGTCGAGCGTTTGGTAGCGCGGGTCAACAACGTGTGCTTTCCTGTCCTTTCACCGGATGCTTGTTATGCCATCACCATTTCCCGGAATGGACCCGTTCCTCGAAGGTGACGAATGGGAAGATTTTCATTCTCGATTCATTACCACAATGGCAGTGAAGTTACTGCCAGGAATTCGCCCGGATTATGCCGTGCGGACGGAACGTCGAGTCTACGTGGAACATCTGCTGGACGACGTGAAAACAATTCGCCCCGACGTGGCCATTCTTCGCAATCCGGACGACTTTGGATTTTCCAGACGTGGATCTGGTTCGGCGGTGGCCACGCTGGAACCGGTCGAACGTACGGTGCCGATGTCGTTTGACGTCGAAGAAAAATATCTGGTGATTCGGCGACTGGATTCTTCCGCAGTGGTCACCATCATCGAGCTGTTGTCGCCCTTCAACAAGCGGGCGGGAACTCGTGGACGCCCGACGTATCTGACGAAGCGTCAGGAAGTCCTTCAAAGCGCCACCAATCTTGTGGAGCTCGACCTGCTGCGCGGAGGCGAACGCTTGCCGACGCTGGAACCACTTCCAGCCGGCGACTACTTTGCATTAGTTCGTCGTGCCACCCGCCGCAGTACATTTTCCGTTTACGCATGGCCAATGAACCATCGTCTCCCCGTGATCCCGATTCCGCTCGACCCCGGCGATCGCGAAGTGACGCTCGACATGCAGGCCGTATTCGACACCGTCTATGATGAAGCAGGCTACGATTATTCGCTCAGCTACCGCCGCGAAATGTTACCGCCACTCAGCGACACAGAAACGCAGTGGGTAAAGACGTTATTGCCAGACACCCCCGGCGATGCCGCAACTAACGCCAATTCGTAATGTGTGGATATTTAGTACTTCCGCATGTCCTAAGAGTGTAATGAAGGGAGATTCTACTTTCCCTGTAAATCCCAGTGCCCCCTTTTTACGCAATGGTCCGCTTCGTTGCTGGAAAATGGTATCGGCTTTTTTATTGAAATGTGGGTGATTTCTTTCTTCATTTAGGAAAGGAATCCTGCATGTCGCGGCATAGAGTGGAAGAATGGGCGGTACGTGATTTGACTCTGGATCGAGAGGATCGAACCTGTCCGGAGTGCGGAAAACGGATGCATGTTCGGTGTCGTCGGTCGCGGAGTATTCTGACGCTGGAGGGGCCGCTGCGGCTGAGCGTGGGGCTCGTGCAGTGTGGCGATGAACGGTGTAAACACATGACGCTGTACGGTGCGGAACAGGAATCTGGTTATGCCATGCCGCGTTGGGGAATCGGCTGGGATGTCTTCTGCTGGATCGGTCAGCGACGGTTTTCACGGCACTGGTCGGTGCCTCAGATTCGCAATGAGTTGAGAGACACTTACGATCTCCAATTGTCCGATGATGCCATTGAAGATCATATTGCCACTTATCAGAACATGGTTGCGGCGCGACATCAGGATCCGCAGGAACTGGCGACCCTTTATCGCGATACTAAAGAGATCGTACTGACAATCGACGGGCTGCAGCCGGAGAAGGGGCATGAGACGCTCTACGTCGTTCGCGAAGTGACTCAGAATCGCGTGTGGTTTGCCGAACCGCTGTTGTCCGGAGCGACCGACGAGATTCGAAAGTTGTTTGACCGCGCCATCGAGATCGCTGACCGCCAGGAACTGAAAGTTGTGTTGTGGATCCCGGACAAACAGGACGCCTTTGTGAAGTGCGTTGCAGACATGTTTCCGGGCGTTCCGCATCGTTTCTGCGTGAACCACTTCTTTCGTGATCTGGCCAAGCCGGTGCTGGCCCTCGACAACACGGCGAAGAAGAAAATGCGAGCAAAAATCAGGGGTTGAGGGCTCTGGAGCGAGAAGTGCTGGAAGCACAGTAGGCCCACAAGACGGAATCCGATGCAAACATCGATTCGGTTGATGCTGTTGCGGCAGGATCGTCGCTCGCAGGTGATGCTGGCGCTGTCGTGCTCGACTTTTGCAGTGCTGTGCGTGGCATCCTGAATGACAATCACGGCGGTCCCTGCAACCCGCCGGGGATTCGAATGGTCGATGCTTTGGCGGATGTGCAGGAGTCGTTATCGCGGATTGCGGTGTCTGGAAAATCGGGTCCCGCGTTCTCGTTGCTGGATCGACTCAAAGGCTTCATCGATCGCGGCGTGGCGGAGCAGCAGGAAACTTTTTCCCGCGTGCGAGTTTACACGGCTCAAGTCCGTGAAGTTGTTTCGATCCGAACGGTGGAAGATGGCATGTCACTGGCCGATCGTGAGCCACTGTTTGCGGCAAAGATTACCGAGCTTCAGTCGTTCGCCGATGACAAAACCTACCACGCGATGGCGAAGATGATGACGTCATTTCGAGTCGGCCTGTTCGCCGGTGCCGAACTGACCGATTATCCGCATGACAACCTGAATCTTGAGCGTTGGTTCCGCTTGCCGAAGTCTCATGAACGTCGCATTCACGGCCATCATCATGCGGGGATTCGTATCGTGGGTGACGGAGCAACGCTGATTCCGACTCTCGATGCTCACGCTCAGCATCCAGGCGTTTTCACCGAAAAGGAAGTCGTGGGATTCGCCACGGCCACCGCTCCCGCAATCCAGCTCGCATCTCAGCAAAGGCACGGCGTCATGAAAAAAGCCCGCTCAAAAAAAGCGAATAATACTCCTGAATCTATTGGAAGCCCGTATCGTCAAACCTGGTGACTAAGCCGGCGATTGCTTTGTTTCGCAGTCTGGAATCGTGGATTTTTTGGTGAACCAGATCGAAGTCCGGGCGATCACGCAGATTTGGGAGTGCCGGAGTTGGCTGGATTTCGTCCACAGCGGCAACTCGATTACCTTCTCAGATTCTCAACAGCGCACCGCTCCTGAACATTTTTAGCAAGTTGCGAACCAGACACACAAGTTTGAAAATATCAAATCGGCAGAACACCTCGGTCCCAAAAACGAACGCCTGGTCGCAGCATGGGACACCGACGACTTCGTAAGAGTCCTGTTCGGATAATGCTCAACTCGCAATCGCCCTGACCGCACGACCGGATGCAGAAGTCCCGGCCTGCGGTTCATGCTAATCCTCAAGTCCCGGAAAACAACTTACGGTGTCTGGCGATCCGAGCCCGCTACTTTCACGATCTTGTTATACAGACCCAGCAGCAAGAACGTGGGCGCCCATTGTCCAACAAAAAGGGCACGATGATCTTTTTCCATCATCTTGAGCGTCAGTGACGCCAAAATCGACGCGCCAGCAGCCCATAAGAAAACATCCGACGGTAATTTTGCTGTCTGTTCTTCAATCGCTTTGGCCACTGGCCCTTCAGAATGACGGTCCGCGGAACTCTGCAATCCGCGATCGGGGCGATGCTTCGATTCGGTTGATCCCATTCTTCCCATAGTTTCCATTGCCATCTTCATATTCCTTTAATCAAAAACTCAAAACGAATATTCGGCCTTAGCCGCCTAATCCCTGATCCAGCAAATGCTGTGTCAGAACTGTTTTTATCGCCAATTAAAACTGAACTTCGCGGATGTTTAGAAATCGGCAACCCAAATCACCCCGGCTCATCGAGCGTCCGAAGTTTCCTGAATTTCCACGGGCTTTAGATTATCTGTAGCAGGGCCCCCGAGCACATCGCCGGAAGTGGCAAAACGGGATCCGTGGCACGGGCAATCCCACGTCGTTTCCGTCGGGTTCCAATGAACCACACAGCCCATATGGGTACAAATAGCCGATACGCTTTGCAGGCGACCGCTGATGTCCCGTGAGCAGGCAACTCGTTGCTCGTTGACCATCAGAACTTTGCCCTCGCCCGGTAAGATATCTTCGGCTGAACTTGAGTCCGTGCCGACCAGACGATCTCTCAGCAGGTAATACGGGAAGTCAAAGTTTTCCTTAAGATAATCCCACCCGCTGCTCAGTGTTTTCCGAGAAGGCGAGAACAGCTGTTTCCAAGGATTTTCCTGCCCCAGAACCGCATCACAGGCCATCATCGCGGCCAGGGTGCCAAATGTCATCCCGTTGCCGGAGTAGCCGGTCGCGGAAAACTGGTTAGTTGCTGTTTCACCCATAAACGGCAGGCCATCGTGAGTGTCAATAACCTGGCCAGACCAGCGTCGTTCAATACGAGTTTCGGGGATCAGACGTTTCAGCTGCTTCTCAAGGTCGGTGTAACGATCTCCGGGATCTTTTACCTGGCCAGTCTTATGATCTGCGCCGCCGAAAATTGCGTAGTCGGACTCTGTCCCTCGGTCGATTCGTAAATAATAATAAGGATCAGAGGTATCCCAATAAAGAGCTTCCGGATATTTGCCACGGGGAATCAGAGCCCCCACAGCATAAGTTGACGACGGCACGAGTTTCGTCTGCAGCACAGTCGAGGCAATGAGGTTTGCCTCTGCCATCACAGGAACATGAGTCGCCACAACGATATATTCGGCGCTAATTTTTCGACCGTTGGCCGTAATGTGCCGCGGGTTCTCAGTAAAATCCGTAGCCTCTGTCTGCTCAAAAATCGAACCACCACTTTCGCGAATGGACTGAGCAAGTCCGGACAGGTATAGCAACGGATGGAATTTTGCCTGGTTTGCGAATCGGATCCCAGGCTTCTGCACCAGATCGACCAAAGGGATTAGAGACGATTCAAAATGCAGATCCTGAGCCAATTCATAGTCAGCCTGCAGTGAGTCGCGTTCTTTTTCATGAGTACTGTCGTCCGATAACAGGGACTCATGTAAAAAGCCCGGAATGCGACGAAAGCGACAATCGATTTTTTCCGAAGAGACGATGCGTTCGATAGTGTTGATGGCCGCCGCACCGCCCTGCCAGGTCAGCTTCGCCCCGTCCCTTCCAAACGTCTTCGCAATCTGATGCAGACGCAGGTCGGTTACACACGTCAGATGGGCCGTGGTATGAGCCGTCTCACCGCTCCCGAGTTGATCACGCTCAATCACGCACACATTTTTACCGGCCTTGAGCAGCAGATAGGCGGCTGTCAGTCCCGTAATTCCGCCGCCAATCACAAGCACATCGCAGGTGATGTCTTCGCGGAGGGAAGGAAAACGCATCAGACTGACGTCCTGCCATGGATTACTGTCGGCCATTGTTCTGTCTCGCAAAAAATTCCGTCACGCGAATTTGAAAGTAGAGTTTCGCGTGAATTCGAAAGCCGTGTCGCCCCACCGCGCGCGAGGGGTCCACAAGCGAATCAATGCCAGGGACGAGCGGATCACTGAGCCAGTCAGCTGATCAGGCGGCGGTCGTTTCGCCACCCAGCAGAGTCAGCACCTCGCCCGTGATGTAGCTGGAATCCGCCTCGGAGGCGAAAAACACGAATGCAGGGGCAACCTCCTCCGGCTGACCGGGTCGCCCCATCGGTGTATGCTGACCGTGTTCGGCAACCTTTTGCGGGTCCCGGGAAACCGGCTGTAAAACCGTCCAGATGGGGCCCGGCGCCACGCAGTTCACGCGGATTTGTCGTTCAACCAGGTTTTGGGCAAGCGATTTCGTAAACGCATGGATGGCTCCCTTCGTAGCCGCATAATCGACGAGAGTTTTGTGTCCCTCCAGACCGGTAATTGACCCGGTGTTGATAATGCTGCTGCCGGCGCTCATCTGTTTCAGAGCCGCCTTGGCCATGAAGAAGTAGCCGTAGATATTGGTGCGAAAGGTTAGATCGAATTGTTCGATGGAAATGTCCTCAATGCCTTTCTGTGACATTTGATAGGCCGCATTGTTGACCAGGACATTGAGCCGCCCGAAGCGTTCGATCACCTTTGCTACTGCGGATTCACAGAAGTCGGGATTCGTCACATCCCCGGGAATCAGCAGTGCTGCTCGGCCTTCCCCTTCAATCGCACGTGCGGTCTCTTCCGCGTCTGATTGTTCCGCCGGGAGATACACGATGGCCACGTCAGCACCTTCACGCGCAAAGAGCACAGCCACCGATCGGCCAATGCCGGAATCACCACCAGTGATTAACGTTCCCTGGTCCTGCAACTTTCCGGATCCTCTATACAGAGGGGCCATGTAACGCGGTTTGGGCGACATCTTCGATTCCAGCCCAGGCTGTTGCTGCTGCTGAGGTGGAAACGGCGCGTTCGGCTGGGACTGTGGTTCTGCCATGACGATTTTCTGTCGGAGGCGGTGAGCCCAAATGGACGGTATCAAAAGAGAAAATAAGCTGCAGGCGGGCTCAGCAATGTAGAAGGGAACCCTTGAAGCGGAACCCGCCAAGGCTTTCGGAAGCCTGCCTTTCTTAAGCAAACCCCCAAAACGCTCGACGCGTTCCGCTACAAAGAAAGTTCCGGAACCTGACCTTCCGCGGCTGTTTAGCCAAACGCAATTTCAACGTGGGAACGACCTCTAGTACGCCGTTGCGGAGACGGCAGCATCGCGAGTCGTCGCTCCGTGAGCCCCGAGAATGGCTCGTGCCTTCTCCGCGCGATTTCCTGCGGCCACCGTCACGATGACTCGGCCCGCAGCGATCTCGCCTTCGTAATACCGAGCGTCGTCTTCAGACATTCCCCAAGCTGTCAGAGCCCCAATAATTCCCGCGACAGCGGCGCCACCGGCGGCATTTGATGCGAGAACACCCAGCGTGCCCGCAAACAGCGCAGGTCCGATAATCGGGACCACTCCGCTCAATACGGCGAGCCCGATAAGGCCACCAATTCCGGCACCTGCTGCTGCCCCGGTAATAGCGCCGGAGGCCGCGTCGTCGGTGTCATCTTCTTCATTGTCGAGTTTCGTTCGATTACGTCGCGTGGTGCGATTTGAGATTCCATCGCCTTCGCGTGTCACGGCGCCGATTTCACTGTCGAGGAACCCTTCGTCCAGCAACTCATCAATTGCGGATTCGGCTTTGTCCCAACTGGTAAAGATACCAATCACGGTTCGGTTCGTTCTGGGATCCATAGTAACTCCTGTGAGTGCCGGGGCACTGGTTTGAGATTGATGGCCTGCGAAGCCCGCGAAACAATTCACTGCTTCGATGCAATTTTGGTTTCGCAAAAACTGTGCCGTTCAAGACCATCTAAGCCATTTGCTTCAACGCACTTTTTTTCATACGCGACTGAAGCCTGAACACTTGATCGCCGTGGTGCAAAGTCGTCGTCCAAAGTCAATACGAATGCCTGACGCAGGGTCAGAGACGAGCCGGTAACTCGTAAATAAACGCCCCCCGTTTTTATCGAGCGTTCATACCGCCTTTGCTCCAGCGTCCCCTCTCTCACGGTGCGAATGTTTCAGCCAGCCGCTCTGTCCTGTCTCGAAAGTTACCCTGCACAAATCCGCAACCGCTGGTCTGCCACCGCGCCCTTCTGGTTCCCCGCCGCCCCTCTCACGTATTTCCCGCCTCCGATCTAATCGGCATCGGATTTGCGAGATCGGCAGACTGGGCGTGCGACACGTTGTCTCAGCTGCCAGCGTTCAAACATATGGAGACACGCCAAAAGAAAACAGAGAAGGAGCAGGGAGATGAAGATTCGACAGATGGTAGTTGTGCCGATCGCGGGAGCAATGCTCAGTGCAGCTTTTGTTTCCGCCCAGGACAATCCACAACGACCACAGGCCGGCAATAACCAGACGGGGCAGGCTCGTCAGCGGGGTCAGACTGATGAAAATCAGCCGGCCCAACGGGCTGATCAGCAGAAAGCTCGAAGTAGTCAGGCCGGTGACCACGCACAATGGCAGAATGCAGACCATGTTATGGCTGCCTGCGTGGCAATCGACAACCAGGAAGAAGTCGCACTTGCCACTATGGCGCAGGACAAATTGCAGAACGAAGAAGCGAAACAGTTTGCAGCGATGCTGATCAAGGATCATCAGACTTATCTGAGCAGCCTTGAAAAGTTTGCTCCCGGGATGGCGTCTCAGGAACTTGAGCACGGGGCCGCAGTCGGCCAGGCTCGAGGCGATGACAACCGTTCGGGAGTCGAGCAGGCACGTGGGGAAAAATCTGCGAACGCCTCTGGAATTCGCCAGACTTCCGGGAATGACCGAGATCGTGACAAGAAGAATCAGAATCGTCAGACCACGGGCAATGACAAGAACGACCAAAACTCACAGGGTGCTCATCAGGCCCAGAATGATCTGCCTGACCTCATTCAGATGCAGCGTGAGATCGCTCAGGAATGTCTGCGGGCGACGCGTGAAGAGATGCAGGGCAAACAGGGCATTGATGCCGACAAGTGCTTCATCGGGGCTCAGATTGTTAAGCATGGTGCTATGATAGCCAAGCTGACCGTTCTGCAGCGTCATGCGTCCGATGAGCTGGCTCAGGTTTTTGCTCAGGGTGCTGAAACAACAGAAAAGCATAAGCAGCAGGCTGAACAGATCATGAAGAAACTGGACGGCTCCGAAGGGGGCGCAGAGCAACGGACTCAGCCCGAGTCTCAGCGAAACCGGAACAACTAGTGCCGCGTGCCCAACAGGATTTGGAGTTAGTACATCAGCCGCAGGGCTCAAGACCACCACGCAGGGCGAACGCTGACGCCGTCCGGCTGATGAAGGGAACTCAATTTCATTGTTCAGAAAGCATCAGACGGAAAGACTGCACAATCCGCCTGCCCGTGGCGATTATGAGCTAAAAGACGATGATGGCAGGGATGCCGTCGTCGGCCCGCATGCAAGGCTTGTCCCGCGAATGAATAGTTCGCAGGACAGGCCTTTTTTTGGTCACCAGCGCACGAGCTTCAGCGCTTTTATCTTGAGTTGCCGCGAAAGAGACGCAAGATGATGCATTGAAATAATGGATTAACGAAAATCGCTCCGAAAAACAAAAAGGCAGACCGCACCTGCTGTCTGCATTCGGTGGATCGCAGTTTAATTTGTTACAAGTTGTCGCAAGCAGACACTGAGGGATTCGACGCTCGTCCCAGGGAGGGATAAAAAAACGACGCTTCCAAAGATGCGCACCGAGCCAGACGGATTTCTGAGCCGCAAAGAATACAAAAAGGTTTTCGTATGACCACTTCAGCTTCTCGACCCGCCAACGTTAAGCAGTCGTCACAGGGAGGCCTGGTGATCTGGCACGGAATGCGACTGCGGGAGCTGTTTCAGTTACTTAAGTCAAAGCCAGCAATGGACTGGTCTCGCTGGAACCGAATCGCCCTGCTGCCAGGAATGGCTTGTTACAATTCGGCCATGTCGATTCTGGAGACGCTGGTCTATGGTCGGGCCATAGAGAAAACCCAGCTGACCGCTCCGCCGATTTTCGTCCTTGGATTCTGGCGGAGCGGAACAACGCTGCTGCATAGTCTTCTGAGTCGCGACTCGCAGTGTGTGACACCAGGATTGTATCAGACACTGTTTCCGTGGCACTTTCTGCTGACCGAAAATCTCGCGACCCGAGCCACTGCCCGGCTGCTTCCAAAAACGCGACCGATGGACAATGTGCAGATCAGCTGGGACTCGCCTCAGGAAGATGAAATTGCCTTGTGCATCATGTCACTGCTTTCTCCTTACGTGTTCATGGCAACGCCTGAGGATTTTAAAGAGTTCTGGAGGACGCTCGACCCGGCGCAGCTGCCGAAGAATGAGCAGCAGCGATGGAAGGACTGTCTGCTGCATCTGATGAAGAAGATTACGCTGCGTCACCGACGTCGGCTGATCATGAAGTCGCCTTCGCATACGTATCGCATCCAAACTTTGCTGGAGATGTTTCCCGATGCGAAGTTCGTCTATATCTACCGAAACCCGTACGACGTTTTCCGTTCCGCCGTGCATCTTCGTAAAACAATGATCCGCGAAAATGGACTCGGGCGACCGGTTTTTAAGGATGTCGAACGCCAGATCATTCTCAGCTATCAGGCGTGCTTCGAAGCTTATGAACGCGACAGGCATCTGATTCCAGAGGGCAATCTTCACGAAGTACGTTTTGAGGACCTCGAGCAGGATCCTGTGGGAGAAATGAATCAGGTTTACGACAAGTTAAGCCTGCCTGGTTTCGATCAGCTGCGCCAGATTTTGCAGGCCGAAGAACCGCAACTGAAGCGGTATCGAAAAAATGTGTTCGAAGATCAGCCCGAGTTAACGGCCGAGGTTTCCGTTCAATTGCGAGAAATCTTTGAAAGGCACGGCTATCCGATTCTTTCTGATGCCAATGAACACCAGAAGGAAGGGCATTCTCTGGAGCTTGAATTGCCTGTTCAGGCGTGATGATCGCCGCCGCGAGAGCAGGTTTTTTTTACGAAGGCAAACGATAAAAACATGGAAATTGGTTTTTGGTCGTTCTTCCAACAGTCTGAATTATTATCCAGCAGGAAGACGTCGTCGCAGCAAACCGTTGTCCGTGTCAAAAAAGTTCTACGATTAGTGGAAGCACTGGCGGGGCTTGCGGGCTGAGACTCGGGACAAAAAACTCGCTTCTGTCGCTGTGGCTACCTGGACACTGGCACGCAACTTGCCATTCGAGCGGGCGGCGCTGTGGCAACGGTGCCGCCTGAAATCCGACCGAGATGGACCTTGACAGAAGAATAAGCATGGTGACGACTTCTCCGACCAGTCGATATGTTTTGGCAAACAGCTTTTCATTGCGATTGATTCCTCGAAGATTCTATAAAATTCGGTCTGAGCCCTCGTCGACCGAGATCATGCTGAGTCGACTATTTAAACTCAGTCTGGAAAGCCTGCGTGGTTATATGGCCGCGCGGGAGGTCAGTCTGGGTGCGGATCTGACCACGTTTGTAGACGTCGTCGCATCTCAACGTTATGCCCAGTGCCGTGAACTGGCCACACTGCTCGGCTACCTCGATTCTTCTCCCGACACATTGCCTCGCGATGTCACCAGAATGAAGCGAATGTGGACGGGCGCGGCAGATGATCTCCGGCAGGAGAATGTCCGCCATTTTCTGCAGGCAGTCGTCAAAGCTGAGCAGCGTCTGGAAGATGCTCTGCTCCTCGCGGCTCGACAAGCAGAAACTGAAGCCGTGAAAAACTGCCTGCATGCCTTTGCAATTAACATTTGCAGCGTGCAAGATCGTCTCGACGAAATGTTGAGTGATTCGTTGGCGGAGTGATTCGGCGCCTTTCCGCTCGCTGAGGGTTGAACGCGATAAAGGCTCCACGCTGCTATCGTGGGCAGCCTGCGCGCCGTGCGCCAAAACAGCACATTCAGTTTGCGATCATTGCATAAAGACATGCTTGTGCTGTTGGAGCAACCTCTCGGCATCGTCTGCACTTTGGGCGCAACACCCTTCTGACGTCTCGTTCGACGTGGACATTTTCTCATTGCACTTACTGAATCTTACCCATATTCCCCTCTTACCGCATCCAGCCTCGCGGTCCATTTGCACCTTGAAACGGGCTGCTTTAACATGGGACTTGGGTACTAAATGCAAATGTGGCAGACGGTTACGACGTTGAAAAGCTGCTGAAATGCGCGGTATTTCGAACATTCAGGGCGAGACTATTTCTGCTGTTTTCAGGAGCACAGGTCATGGTGAAGGACTTCAAAAATCGACTGGCCAGATATCTCAGTGGCGGTGCGCCGTCGCCATTTGGAATGCTTTCCCGAAGCGGAAAGCGTCGGAGCAGCAGGGGCTTTCAGCGTCTCGTATGCACGGAATCTTGTGAGAGTCGAGCGATGTTGTCTGGCACTGCGGCTGCAGCTCCAAAGGCATTGCTGGGAACAAACGGCAATGATGTCTTCACTCTGAAGTACAACAGTCTGGCGACGAGCGGCAATGTAACGGCCACGATTTCCAGCAATGGCGGTCCCACGACAAATCTTGGCTCCTTTTCAATGGCGTCAGGAATTGCGCTGCAGGGTTTTGGCGGCAATGACTCCGTTCGCATTGTCGGCACGAGCGGAAACGACGTGTTCGTCATGTCGAACGCCGGACTGAAGCTGAACGGGTCGCCATTGAGGATCAGTACCATCGAAAGCGTCTCAATGGCTGCTGGAGCGGGAAATGACACCTATCGGTTTGACGCTGATGCACAACTTGGGCGCGTCACGGTTGATGATTCGGCCGGCTGGGATAGTCTTGACTTCTCTTTGACGACGTCTGCAAACGTGCGGGTGAACCTGAGTCTTGCTTCTGTGCAGACCGTAAATACAAACCTGCGGCTGACTCTGAACACCAGTACTGGAATTGAAAATGTCATCGGAGGGCATGGTGATGACCGACTGACCGGCAACAGTCGTAACAACGTGTTGCGTGGCGGTGCTGGTACCGACTGGTTATCGGGAATGGAAGGAAGTGATTCGCTGTATGGCGGGGCCGGGGATGATAAATACGTCTTCCGCTCCGCGGCGACGGCAGAGCTTGATACGATTGTGGAACTTGCCGGTGAAGGTACCGACACGGTTGATTTCACAAGTGTGAAATCCGGCGTCCGTTTCAATCTGGCGTTGACCGGCACCCAGAATGTCCACACAAACCAAAAGATTCGAATGGGAGGAATCGCTGGAACGGAGAACGTCACAGGGGGGCCAGGCGACGATACCCTCACAGGAAACGCCCGAGCAAACATACTCAATGGCGGCGCTGGCGACGATCAGCTGACAGGCGGTGGCGGCAACGACACCTATGTATTCCGCGCTTCCACAACTGCCGAAACGGACACCATTGTTGAAGCTGCAGCGGGTGGCCGTGATACGCTCGACTTCTCAGCCATTACTACCGCGGTCGTTGTGAACCTGAGTTCTACTCAGGCGCAGACGACAAACGCGAAACGGCGTTTGGTCTTTAACACATCAGGCACGATCGAAAATGCCACTGGCGGTTCCGGTAACGATCGGCTTACAGGAAGTACTGCCGTAAACGTACTCATTGGCGGATCGGGAAACGACCTTCTGGAAGGTGGCAGGGGCAACGATCGGCTGATTGGAGGCGCCGGCAATGACAACTACATCTTTCGAACAGCCGCGACATCAGAAATTGACACGATCGTTGAAACCTCCACCGGTGGCTTCGACTCTCTGAATTTCGGATCGATCTCAAAAAATGTCACCGTCGACCTGTCAGTCAGCACATTGCAGGCAGTTCATGTCAATCGCTCGCTCATTCTTCAGGCCGGCACGAATATCGAAAGCATCACAGGCGGATCGGGAAATGATCGATTGACCGGGAACGCTCGAGCCAACGTGTTACGAGGTAGTACCGGAAACGACACCCTGATCGGCGGCGCAGGCAGTGACCGGTTGATCGGCGGTCTTGGTAACGACACCTATGTGTTCCGAAACGCGGTCTCTGCAGAAACAGATACTGTCGAAGAATCTTCGAGTGGCGGTACAGATACGCTCTTCTTTGGTTCAGTCACAAAAAATGTGCACGTGTATCTTGGCACAACAGACACTCAAGCCGTTTACACGAACATGCAGCTGAAACTGAGTTCGCTGCTGGACGTTGAAAACGTTACTGGCGGATCGGGCGACGACACGATCACCGGCAACCCGGCGTCCAACGTTCTCGTTGGTGGTGCTGGCAGTGATTCGCTGCTGGGCCGTGAAGGGAACGACACCTATGTGTTCCGAACCGCGGCATCCGCTGAGTTCGACAGCATCACAGAACTGTCAGGAGCTGGCAGAGACACTCTCGACTTCTCGGCCATCACCACGGCAGTAACGCTTAACCTGGGCACCACAACCGCGCAGACGAGTCACACCAACCGCCGACTGAAGTTGAACCTCGGAACGTCGGTGGAAAATGTGATCGGTGGCTCCGGCAACGACAACATCACAGGTAACGCTGTGTCAAATGTTCTGGTTGGAAATGCGGGTAACGATCGACTTTCCGGACTGGCTGGTCGAGACATTCTGATCGGCGGCCTGGGGCTGGATCAGTTGCCGGGTGGCGACGGGGAAGACATCCTGATCGCTGGCCGTACAACAGTGGATCTTCTGGCGACACGACTTGTGTCGCTGCAGACCGGATGGAATTCGGCTGTTTCGTATAACGATCGAGTGGACAATTTGAGAGCCGGAGTTGGGTCGCCGACAGTTTCGCTGCGGGCGAAGGTGAATGTCGTGAACGACGGCGCCCAGAAAGATACTTTGACCGGTGGCGCCGGGATCGATTGGTACTTCCGAGCCCTGGATGACGTGATTGTCGGTCTTGTGGCGGGCGAAGAAATTAATCTGCTTTAGTTCTTTGTGACAGTAATAAAGGAAGGTTGATCGAATCAGCCACCATTCTTGGGTTTTCTCTCAGGACCGTGGTGTGGCTGCTGGATCGCACTCTTCCGATCAAACTGTCATCAGGATCTGGGGTAGTTCTTTGAACGATTACTCTATGCCGATGCCCTCGCTTGCGAGGGCGTCTTCTTTTTTACAGCTGCCGGTCAGTTTCGTGAGTCGCGGTTAGCCTCACGTTCCTCTCTCAGGCGTCCTGATAATTGTCGGGACCGCAGATGAAGCAGATTCGCAGATATCGAAGCCTGGGCTGATCAGCGACATTGTCGGCATTGAGACGGCGGGCAGCGCCGGTTCATGCACCAGCGAGTCACGTCCAGACGCTCGCAGTAGCAGTCGTCGAGGCCTTCCTTAAAATCCCCATGATCAGCAAAGTCGTCGATGACGTCCGCGTAGTGTTCAGTGCAGCGGAAGCAATGGCATCCCGGCAGGACTACGACGCTGAATAAAGCAGTCAGATAAAGCAAATTTCGCATGGACATCCCTTCCTGCGATCGACTCAAAAACTGACGTGGATCTGCATGTCACGTAATGCCACGGAAATCTTCTGCGTCCTTGTGCCGCAGTGAAATCTGCCGCGACCGATATACCGTGTAACAGAGGCGACATTTCCACATCCGATGGAAAGCCGCCTGTGTCCTCAAATCGAATCTCCGCCATGCGTCCCTGCAGCGAAGGCACACGAAGATCGCAGGGAAAGACCGTTGCGAAAGATCTGGAAGGAAGAACCCGTTTATCCCCCAAATCCGGACCGCCACTGCAGGAATGAAAAACTCACCCCCGCATCGCGCCTGCCCTCCGGTGGCGTTTCAGATCGAAATCAGTATCCTTTCAGCGGATTCGCATGGTTGATTCTGCTCAAACCAGCAAGTCTAATTACGAATTTCTTACGCCCGAAGGTACGCCGCCGGATGTTGTGATCGACGTCTGCTCAACCGCCAACAAGAACTGTTCGGTTTTTCCCGGGTCCGTCGAATGCTGGCATTGGCATTTTGATGACCCGTTTCACGCAGCAGGTTCTGAAGAAGAACAGGTGTCTGAATTTCGCCGCGTACGAGATGAAATCAAGGCTCGCCTGGAAAAAGAATTCCGGGCATAACACCGCGATCGGAACGTCACAGTTCACATCGCAATGCCACAATTAACGAAGCAATCCCAATGACGCTTTCTTCTCTGCCGCTCAGCTATTGCACGAACGTCCATCCTGGCAGAACGGTCGCCGAAGTTATTGATGGGCTCTCCAGCCACTCCGCGAACATTCAGCAGAAGCTCGACTTCCCGATGGCGGCCGGTCTGTGGCTGCCGGCCAGCGCCGTTCGGGAACTGACGGATGAGCCCCAAAAAATGGAGGCTCTGGCGCAGACTCTGTGGCAACATGATCTTTGCTGCTACACGCTGAATACGTTTCCGTTTGGTGACTTTCACAGTGAGCGAGTCAAGGAACAGGTCTACCTGCCAGACTGGACCAGCCACGCGCGAGTCATCTACACTGAGGAATGCGCCAACCTGCTCAGCCAGCTGCTGCCGGAGGGTGCCGAGGGCAGTCTTTCTACAGTGCCGCTTGGCGGCCGTATGAATCTGCACGGACCAGAATTCCACGCAGTGTGTTTTGCCAATCTGATACGAGTCGCCCGGCACCTGCATGAGCTGCATCAATCCACCGGTCGGAAAATTCGTCTGGGCCTTGAGCCTGAGCCGATGTGCGAAATGTCGGGAACGGCCGAATGGACACTTCCTGTTTTTCACAGACTGTTTGAGCAGGCCGCGGCACTCAATTGCGAATCGCTGGTGCGTGAGTATATCGGTATTTGCTATGACGTCTGCCATCAGGCTGTGGAGTTCGAAGATGTCCGGCATTCCATTCGCGAGTTTTTCCGGCACGGGATTCGGATCAACAAGGTTCATATCACGAACGCTGCGGAACTGCCGGATCCTGCCAACAACAAAGAAGGACGCGATGCACTCTGCAGGTTCGTTGAGCCTCGGTATCTGCATCAGACTTATGCTCAGTTCAGCGACGGTCGTGTCGAATCGCGGCTCGATCTGCTCACGGAAGATATTCTAAGAAATCCGCCCGATGAGTTCCTTCAGGCGGATCGCTGGCGAGTCCACTTCCATGTTCCAATTTATGCAGAATCGCTCGGGCCATTGAAGACGACCAGGCCTGATCTGGCCGCCGCTCTGCAGGAAGTCGCGATGCTCGACTATGCACCTCATCTTGAGGTGGAAACGTACACCTGGCCCGTGATGCCTGGGGATTCCGCCGGTGACCAGTCCACGCTGGCCGATCGAATTGCCATGGAGCTTCAGTCTGCCGGTGAGCTGCTCGGTGAAACCACTGACAGTGCGCTCTGATCAGGCCTGCCGACCAGTCACTACCCGCCCTTCTCATCGTTCAAGGCCGCAGAACTTGCCGCGTGAGCCACACGCGACCCGCAAAGGAGGCGATGCGAGGAGAACTGAGGAGAATGCAAAAAAAGTGACTGGTAATTCTGATGAATGCCGATAACATGCCGCTCCCTCGCACAGGGAATGAGCCTGTGCGACAGAACACCCAACAAGTGGGCGACACATCAGAGCTTTATGGCAACATAAAGATTTGAAAACACACTGTCGCGGGGTGGAGCAGCCTGGTAGCTCGCGAGGCTCATAACCTCGAGGTCGTCGGTTCAAATCCGGCCCCCGCCACTCAAACCCCGGTGTCGAATCAATTTCGACCCCGGGGGTTTTTCATGCGCCAACGGTGAGCACTCACAAAACCGTCGCCCTATCCCGCTTTCCCACAACAACTTGAGACGACATTGAGGCTCCAGGCTCAAGTCGCATCGGGAGGGCGAGACATCGCCATGAGGCCACAGTGAACATCCGTGAACTATCAAACGGGGTGAAAAAATATAGTTTTGGAGATCGTCGCTCTGTTTTTCGCCTGCCTGTGGTTCAGCGGTAAACGTTGGCCCAATCAGGACGGAGACAATTAAGATAACCCAAATGTAGCTAAAACCTTCATATCTCGCGCCTCCGGTGCAATATAACTCTGGCAATGAAATAGCCACATGGAAATAGAATTGGATAGATGGCAGCGTACAGGAATGCAGTCAGTACGACGGCGATGGCCATAGTGGGTGAATGCCCAAAGGTTTGAGGCCACGAGACGATCCAGAGGGTGAAAGCGGTCATACCCATCCATCCAGTCAGATAGCCGCAGATCATGGCTGCACTATGATTTGGCCGCCCGCGTCTGATCATCGAAACGCAGAAAGTGACCAGCGCCCAAAACGCAAAAGGAATGGTAGTACTCACCACTCCGATGAAGTAGGTGTAGTTGTCAGCCAGTGTGGAGCGGACGTAAGCTCCAGAATAAACCTGATGCATTAGCAGGGAAGCGAGAAGCGACGTGGTCAGGATGAGTGCCAGCCAACGTTCCTGGTTTTTCATGTGTTCATCCGATCAAAAGGGAATTTGTTGTTCGCTATTCCGTGATCGCACACCCGTTTAAAAGCGTTGGTGTCTTGGTTTGAGCGTTTCAGAAACCAATCGAAGAGAAGCAGTTGCGGACCACGGAATCGAACGGGGACATCGCGTTGATCGCTCGGTGGACTTATGTTTAATTTCGGGTATTAAACTGTTCCGGCTGCAATTTGATGGCGCGGAGGCTGTTCTCTCCAGGCATAATCTTCTGCGTGAAGACTCCTGCTTTCCTCCGCAGGCCACGCAGTCCAGGCCAGTCCGAAATGTAGCCGCTCCGTGAACGGTGACCGGCGATTGCCCCTCCGGCGGTGGTGACCAGGGAATGTGCTTGCTCTCGACCCAGATCACGACATCAGCCAAGCCTTTTTCTTTACCGACGCGAAGGGACGGATCGATCGTCGTCGGTCGAAGATTGTGTTTCAGGTATTCTCGATAGATCGTTTCGACTCCGCTATAGCGTCCATCTGGTCCGCGCTGCTGCGGTTTATCATTGGTCAACTCTGCAAAGCTCGGGTAGAGGTCTTCTGCAACCGGTGGCTCACCGTCGTAAACAAAGCGGCCGGACAACACTCCGGTAGAAACTTCTTGTTTGCGTTGGGCATCAGGATTCTGTGGCGGTTGACGATTTGGTTCCTGTGGGCCTCCGGATCTTGTTGATGCTTGACCTGATCACCAACTTCAAGTGCCATTACTCCCTCGACCGCCGTTATCTGCTCGTCGGTGGCTGCGTCATCCGGTGTTGGCGTGGCAGGCGAGAGGCCAATCAAGGTGTGCCGCGATATACTATCAATGCCGAACCGCGTGGGTCTGGCAGTGGCGAGAAGCGGGTTTTTCAGACAGAGCCGGAGCAGCTTTCCCGACACTCCTCCGCGCTCATAGATCCCTTGACTCTCCTTGCCGCGGAACGGACCGCTAACAAACTTCACGTCGAAATGTTTCGGCGACTGCGTGTTTCCGCGCCGATGTTCGCGCCCGTGCGTTCGGCAATGACTTCGATGCTTCGCCCCTGTGACGATCCCCCGCGGCGACTTGCCGACCGATAAGATCCTGCGCGCCGGGAGTCGCAACGCACTCGATGCCCAGAATTTTGTCCAGTGGCGAGATCGTCTGGCCTCGACTGCCGCGACGATACATGGCCCGGGTCAAAGTGATGTTGCCAAACCGCGTGAGGAGTTTCGAATGCGGCGTCTTATTCTTAAGCTTGCGGTACGTATCCCCCAGATGCTCAATCCGCGTTGGCATGGCATCCAATTTTTTGGTTTCCAGCGAATTGAAACTCCATTCGGTCAACGAACGAGCGAGTTCACGGACTTGTTCTTCGAAATTGGATTCCAACTGATGTGCGGTGGCAGGGGCGACTTCCGCGTTCACAAACTCCCCAATGGTCTTGATCAGCACTTTGCCCATTGCCTCAAGTCTCTTGTTCACCCAACTGACGATGAGGGCCTTCGGAATTGCACAAACCAACGTCCTTGCTGTAACCTGACCATCCATGGGAGGTGTCCTTTCTGAAAAATGTTAGTGTTAGAAACAACATTTTCGAGAAGACGCCTCCTTTTTTGAAGACCGATTTCCCGCCGACTCACAGCGCATTACGCAGATCGCACCCCCCGTCAGGGCACGGTTGACCCGGCTAATGAGCAAGGAATTCCAGGAGGTCTCGTTCGAGTTGCTCTTTATGGGTTGCAAAGAGCCCATGCGGTGCGCCGTCGTACTCCTTCAACTGGGCTGTTGGGATGCCCTTCGCCGCTGGTCGGCCGCTGGCATCGATCGGCACGGTTGCATCGTCGGTTCCATGAATGACCAATGTCGGCACCGTGAAGGCGGCAAGATCATCCCGAAAGTCGGTTGTGGCGAATGACTTTGCGCAAGCGAGCGTGGATTTCAAACTTGCCTGCATCGCGACGGATCGAGTCCACTGGAGGAACTCGTCGCTGACCGGCTCAGAAAGCATTCCGACGCCGTAAAAGTCTTTGAAGAAATCCGCAAAGAACTTCGGGCGATCCGTCAACATCGCTGCCGTCATTTGGTCGAACACCGATTGCTCGACGCCGTGAGGATTGTCGTCCGTTTTCAGCATATAGGGCACGACCGACGAGATCAGAACGGCTTGTTTGACGCCGCGTCCGGCATGACGTGACATGTACCGCGCGACCTCGCCGCCACCCATTGAGAACCCAACAAGCGTTGCATCCTTATTTGCCCCGGTTGCCTTAATTACGTCGCTCAAATCGTCTGACAGCGAATCGTAGTCGTAGTCGCCAAATGGCTGGTCCGACCGGCCGAAGCCACGACGATCGTACGCGATGACCTTGTATCCGGCATCGGCAATTTTCATGGCGTGATAATCCCAGCTGTCGGCCGACAGCGGCCAGCCATGGATCAAAACCACGGGCCGGCCACTGCCCCAGATTTTGACGTACAAGCCGTGTCCATCTCGTGTGGGGATCATTGTCATATTGCTTCTCCTTGAATTCGTACCAGTGAGTCATTGGATCCGAGGTGGATTAGTTTTTTGTTGACGAACTCGAGGATTCCCAAATGGGACAGCTCTCGCCCGTAGCCCGAATTCTTGATACCGCCGAACGGTAACTCGGCTTGCGATTTGGTCGGCTGGTTGACGAACATCATTCCAGTTTCGATTTGCTCGGCAACGCGGCGACCTCGCTCGATGTCCTTCGTGTAGACACTCCCACCGAGTCCATACGACGAATCGTTTGCCAGTTTGATGGCGGCGGCTTCGTCCTTGACGACATAGACAGTGGCCACCGGACCGAACAATTCCTGATCATAAGTGGGCATATCGGGTGTCACGCCGGTCAAAATGGTGGGATTGAAATACGCACCTTCGCAATCCGGACGATCGCCGCCAAGAAGCACCGTTGCTCCGGCGTCGATAGCCCCCTTGACCTGGCGTTGCAACTTGACGGCAGCGTCTTCGGTAGACAACGGTGACAGCGTGGTATCCTCGTCCATGGGGTCGCCCATCTTCAGGCTCGACATTGCTTCCTTGAATTGTTCCAGGAATTCATCAGCGACGGCTTCAACGACGATGAATCGTTTCGCGGCCACACAGGACTGACCAGCGTTGACCATCCGGCCTTTCACTGCCAACTCGACAGTCTTTTCCAGGTCAGCGTCTTCCAAAACAATGAATGCATCGTTGCCGCCCAGTTCCAGGACGGAGCGTTTTAAGTTCTGACCTGCCAACGCAGCCACCGCCGCACCGGCTTTCTCACTACCGGTCAGCGAGACGCCTTGAACGCGAGAGTCGGAAATGATCGCGTCGACAAACTTGCTGGGGATGAAGAGGTTGGTGTAAACGCCATCAGGCAACCCACACTCGTCGAACAGATCCGCAATTGCCCGAGCACATTGCGGAACGTTGCTGGCATGTTTCACCATCACTGTATTGCCAGCCATGATGTTGGGAGCTGCAAACCGTGTGACTTGATAGAACGGAAAGTTCCATGGCATAACGCCCATCAGAACGCCTAGCGGCTCGAAATGAATGTAGGCGGCGCCGCCTTCCATTTGCTGGTCAGCCAAAAACTTCTGAGCTCCATTAGCATAGAACTCTGCTATCTCCGCACAGAATTCAATCTCTTTTTTGCTTTCCGAAATTCGCTTGCCCATGTCGAGCGTGATCAGGCGTGCGAATTCGTCGCGTCGCTCACGAAGCTGGGATGCGAAAGTGAGAATGACACGCTTACGTTGTTCAAAGCTGGTCTTTCGCCAGGACCGATAAGCATCATGGGCGCGTGTTACCCGATCGAGTGTTTCATCCTCCGTCAGCGATTCAAACGTTTCGATCGTTCGGTTAGTGGCCGGGTTAATGCTGGTGATAGTCATGAGTCGCTGTTCCGTTGGTAGGTTTCATTTAAAAGGACGACCTTGCCTCGATCGACGCCGGTTTCAACGCGACGATGCGCGGCCGCGACTTCGGACATGGGGAAACGCTTGTCGATGGTGACTTCCAACTTGCCCATCTCGTACAGACCAATAAGTTCACGCAAGTCGTCTGCGTTGGGTTTCGCCAGCATCACTTTGCCTGATTTGGAAAGCGGCCATGTGAATACGGTCATCAACATGCCTTTCACGTCCGGCTCCGTGGAAACGTAGCGACCACCGCTTTTCATTACGGCTCGAGCATCGCAATAGCTCGCCTTACCGGCGGCGTCGAAAACCACGTCCCAACGCTCCTGGGATTCGGTAAAATCGGTTTTTTCGTAATCATAAAAATGGTCGGCCCCAAGCGACAAACAGAAATCACGGTTGTCACCACCGGCGACCGCATCGACATGGCAATCGTATGCCTTGGCGATTTGCACAGCGAACATGCCAACGCCACCGCTCGCACCGTTGACGAGCACACGATCACCGGGCTTCATCTTGCCGTGATCGCGAAGAGACTGAAGCGCGGTCGTTCCCGCCAACGGCATTGCGGCGGCGATGTCGGTGGGCAGGGCGTCTGGCAGCTTCGCAACCGATTCAACGCCACACACCGCGTAATCTGCACAGGCTCCGCCGCGGACTGAATCGAGAAACGCCATCACACGATCGCCGATCCGAAATGGTCCATCGCTGCTGCAGTCCGCTACCACTCCGGCCACGTCGTAGCCGGGCACACGAGGAAAGCCGCCCGGCAGCAAAACCTTAATCTGACCGCTGCGGATTCGATAGTCGATCGGGTTAACGCTGGACGCCCACACTTCGATCAACACTTGATCATGTTGCCGAATGGGGAAGTCAACGCTGCCGGCGTGCAATACGTTGCTGTCACCGTAGTCCTCGTAGACCATGGCGCGCATCGTTCCGGATTTACGCCCAATGGTGGTTCGGTTTTCTGTGTCAGTTGACATGGTAACTCCGGGCTTGTGGTTTCAAACGTCTTCTTTCTTTTGAAATTCCGTCTTATCATAACCCGACGCGTCAGCGAGCGGTTCGTGGGCCCGCATCCGAAGAGCGACAATGGGGTCCCCCGCTCACGCTTTTTGAAGTTGCGCGTTTCCTACCATCTTAACCCGACACGTTAGTGAGGGATCGAGTTTTGGCGTTTCGGCTGCGTGCCTTCAAATCCCTCGCTAACGCTTCGGGTTATGATAACTACGCTTCTTTTCGACCAATTTATCACAAGGGACTTCAAAGAGCGCAACTTCAAAGCTGACGCTTCGCGTTGTGACGGGCAACAAAGTGCAGATGTTATCAGGCTCGCTTCGAACGGATTGCTTCGACCAACTCCATCTTCTTAAGCTTGCTGCGACCGTCGATCTTTAGATCCGACGCGATGTTGTGAAGCTCCCGGGTAGTCCTGTCTTCGAGCGGCGTATTTGGATTGCCGGTCCCTTGCGTCGTCTTGTTGGGAGTTCGCCCTTCTTCGCGCCGGTGTTTGTTCACTGTCCGAGCAGCCACTTCTTTTGCAGTGTCTTCGGACTTACCCTGGTCGAGCACGCTTTCTTTTACGTGCTCGTACTGACGTTCGTCTTTATCCGTCCACTTAGCCATTAGACGTTCTGCTCCGCGTGAATTCCTTCAGCAATCTCTTCGATCGCCTTTTCGCAGAACGCTGGTAAATCGTCAGGACAACGACTGGTGACCAATCCCTGGTCGCAAACACATTCTTCGTCGACCCAGTTCGCACCGGCATTGATCAGGTCCGTCTTCAAGCTTGGCCATGACGTCATTCGACGACCTTCGACCACCCCGGCTTCGATCAATGTCCATGGGCCATGGCAAATAGCAGCGACCGGCTTATGCTGCTTGAAGAAGTCACGAACGAAGTCGACCGCTTCATCGTTGAGCCTCAAAGCATCTGGATTAATCACGCCACCCGGCAGGACCAAGGCGTCGTAATCGGAGGCACTCACGTTGCCGACGATTTCGTCGACGTCGAACGCGTCTCCTGGCTTATCGTGATGGACACCTTTGACCTTGCCGGTCTTGATTGAAACCAAATGCACTTTGGCCCCCGCATCTTTGATCGCATCCCAGGGCTGCGTGAGTTCCACCTGCTCGAAACCATCGGTAACGAGGAAGGCGACGGATTTGTTTTGAAGTTTTTTCGTATTCATGATTCAGTCTTTTAGATTGAAGGCTTGGTGCTCAGTCTGGTCGCCCGGAAGTCACTTCCGGAGTAAGTCGTCGAGACAGAGGATCTTGTTCGTCGATTTGAGGAGGGATGCGATTTCCATACCAGTGCGTCGGCCAGAACAGAATTCGACTTCTGGCGGGACACGACTTACCACTTTCGATTTTCAAGCAAAAAATGAAACGCAAGCATTGCCTTCGATGCGACCGTAAATTGACCTGTTGCGGTCAAATTGGCTGGCAAGATCTCGTCCCGAGCTGGCCGCACGACACCTGGCGATTATTCTGACAGCCAGCCAGCACACCTCAGTTGTCGCGGGGTTGCGAGGACGCGAAATCGATGTTCACGAACACGCAGAGTGCCAGGTGACCGATGTGGTCGATCATCCAGCATCCAGCATCCAGCAATGTCCAGGTACAGTTTGGCGAAGATCAAAGTGTGATTGTCGATCATGTGGTGGTCTTCAATGTTGCGACTATAAAAAATTGCAGTTCGACGCGCAACTCTACTGATGGGCGAGGAGTTTAGGCGACCGAGATCTCTGATGTCGACTTTATGCCTGGAGATCACAAGTCGGAATCTGGAACCCGTTATTGATGGCTGAGCTCGAGTCGGGATCGAAGAAGTAGTGAACTCGATGACTCAAACGAATGCGCTGCCAGAAACTCGGCGGGCATCAGGACCAGGGCAAGGTCCGAAGCCTGGAAAATGATTAACATATCGACTTGCGAGTTGGTTTTTGGTTACGAGAATCGCGCACCCCCGACGTATTGATTCGTCTGGCTGCCAATTATCGCGACATCTGCCGCCCGGTTAGTCTTGTGCCCCGAGTGGAACCGGAAATGCTTATCCAGCCTGAAAATGCGGGTTAGACATTTGTAACTGACGGTGCATGAATTGCCAGATTTGGAGAGAACGAGCATGACAGGTTTTCGAATGGAAGTGGACAGCATGGGTGAAGTTGCTGTTCCCGTGGAGGCTCATTACGGCGCACAGACTCAGCGGGCCGTTGAGAACTTTGCGATCTCCGGGCTACGGTTTCCCAGAGCATTTCTTCGTACACTCGGGCTGGTGAAAGCTGCGGCGGCGCAGGTCAATCAGGAACTGGGACTGCTGGATGAGCGGCAGGCGGTGGCAATTCAAACGGCTGCGACGGAGGTTGCCAGCGGACGATGGGACGATCAGTTCGTGGTCGACATTTTTCAGACGGGCTCGGGCACATCGACCAACATGAACGCCAATGAAGTGATCGCCAGCCGCGCGAATGAACTGCTGGGCGGTCAGCGAGGCGATACAAGCCCGGTGCGGCCCAACGATGACGTCAACAAGTGTCAGTCGTCAAACGATGTTATCCCGACAGCCATTCATCTGGCCGCGCTCGAGCAAATCGACCAGCAACTGCTGCCCGCACTGGACCAGCTTGCAATCGGACTGGAATCCAAAGCAGGCGAATTCCGCGACGTGTTGAAAACCGGGCGGACTCATCTTCAGGACGCCGTCCCCATGATGCTGGGTCAGGAATTCAGCGGCTGGGCCTCACAACTGCGACACGGTCAACAACGACTTCAGACCGTGCGACTTCATCTTCTGGAATTGCCCATCGGTGGAACCGCGCTGGGCACCGGGCTGAACGCCCCGCCTGACTTTGGTCAGCGGATGTGTGAGATTCTCGCCAGGACGGCTACGGCGGGTGTCCGAGTGGCCGACAATCTGTTCGAAGCCATGGGTTCGCGCGATGCACTGGTTGAAACTTCGAGCATGCTCAAGTCACTGGCCGTCAGCCTGATGAAAATCGCCAACGACATTCGGCTGCTGTCCTCAGGGCCTCGCACGGGAATCGGGGAAATCCATCTTCCCGAGCTTCAGCCAGGCAGCTCGATTATGCCAGGGAAAGTGAATCCCGTGATGCCGGAAATGATGACCCAGGTTTGTGCTCAGGTGATCGGCAACGATGCTGCCATTACGGTCGGCGGCCTGATGGGACAATTGGATCTGAACGTGATGATGCCGATGATGGCGAACAATTTATTGCAGTCGCTCAGCATTCTCGCCAGCGCCTGTCGCAGGTTCGATGAACGATGTGTTTCGCGTGGTCCGGCGATGCCTGAATATCCGCATAATGAGTACGGGATTGCAGCCAACCGTGAGCGTTGCCGCTTGCTTGTGGAATCCAGTCTCATGCCCGTCACTGCGCTTGTACCAAAGCTGGGCTACCGAGCTGCTGCGGAGATTGCCCAGGAAGCCAGTCGTTTGGGACGCACAATTCGTCAGGTTGTCCTTCAGAAAAACCTATTCTCTGAAGCCGAACTTGATGAACTGCTCGACCTCACGGGTATGACCGGCCTGCCCAGCGAAAGTCACGCTGGATTGCAAACGCCTTCCTCCCCGGAATCCGGGCGGGAGAATGACCGGCAATGAATGAGGTGCTTCAGAGTGAATCCGATCGCAGCTCGGCGGAACGGCGTGAATCCCGCGGCACGGATTCTGCGGCACGGATTCTGCATAGGAGGGTGACCTGAGCAGGCTTTTCTCGATTGGTTTATGGGCTTAGGCACAGTGGTGACTACGCGTCGAACCCGTGGAAAGGACGCGCCGTGAGTTGCTGGAGCAAAAAAGTGGTGGGGTGTTGGCCAAAAGTGGGCTGTTGCGAGTTCTTCAGTTGGCAGATTGCCAGCAAATGCTGGAGTGAAATCAAGGGCGGCGAGTTGCATCCAGAACGACAACTGAGGCCGGTTGCCAACTGAAGCCCTGTAAGGCGTAAACTTCCGTTGTAAAAAATGACGCCGATCACTAAAAATGCTGTGTCGCAGTGAAATTGACGCCGAGCGCCGGCTGTCTGGGAAATTATTGAGAGGTTTGTGAGTTGCAGAAGCAGCACTATCAGACGGGTGACCTGGTGGTCTACACGATGTCGAAGCAAAGTCCGCATCCCGGGCCGCGTGCGCGTTCGGTCCATCCTGCGGAATTGGGCGAAGACTATTCTTATCTCGTCGACAAGTTCTGGATGGTCGTGAAGACCGTAGACGATGACAAAGTCCAGCTGGTGACTCGGACAGGCAAAACGCGGATGTGCCTGGCTGCAGATCCGCTTCTCCGTAAAGCCAACTGGTGGCAACGACTTCGCCACCGTCACCGCTTTCCTAACGAACAAGTTTTGCAGGCTGTTCAGACGGTAGGCTCACCAAATTGATCGACAGCCGCCGCAGGTCAGGTTTTGAGTGACCACGTCCCTGGTGCTTTGTCAGAGCTTGAAATCGGGGTTGTGCGTCATTCAGACGCAGACGGGAATCCAGACTGCAGCACTGGTTTCCCGCCTGCGCGGGAACGACGAACCCCAAAATTAAAGGTTGACAAGCCACTACCCGCCTCAGGATGACAGCGGAGTTACTTGGATGACAGCCGCTGCTTATTCCAGCCGGACGTCAAAGGGCAAAATCATCAGCGCGGGCTCATCAGCCAACAGTTTCAAAGTTCGCAGGTGCTTGAGAGCGGGCGCCGCACTTTCCGGCAGCAGACTTGCCAGAACATCAAATGACTGAGCCGGCGGCGTCTGCCCCATCAGCATTTCGATCGGACTTTTGGGGCGCGGCAGATCTTCAAGTTCCAGCTTGCTGTCCTTATCGTCGACTAGCGTTCTTGCGTGAGCGATCGCGTCGGCCAGAGTCCCCAGATGGTCAACCAATCCCAGCTCCTTTGCCTGTCGACCGGTATACACACGCCCTCGCGCCATCGCCTCCAGCTTGGCATGTTCCATTCCACGACCGGTGGCAGCCTTCTGCGTAAACTGTTCGTAAATCGTGTTGAGCATATTCTGCATGGCGTCGCGTTCTGAATCTGAAAAGCCTTCAGTCACGCTCATTACGCCGCTGTTCTTCCCGCGGCTGATGACCGACGTTGTCACACCCACCTTTTTCATCAGGCCTTCGATCGCAATCTTTCCGCCCACAACGCCAATCGAACCTGTCAGCGTTCCGGGCTCCGCAAAAATGGCCTCGGCACCCATCGAGATATAATACCCGCCGCTGGCGGCCGTATCGCCCATGCTGGCCACAACTGGCTTACCGCTGGCTTCCAGAGCGCGCCAGATCAGATCGCTGGCCAGAGCACTTCCGCCAGGACTGTCGACTCGCAATACGATCGCCTTGCAATTGCTGTCTTTGGACAATTTATGAATCAAAGGAACGATCTTGTCCGAACTGATCGCCGATTCAGACAGAAAACTCATGGCTTCATCGCCACCGGAAACAATCGGTCCTTCCAATCGCAGGACGGCAATTCTCGGCCGCGTGCTGCCCGATTCTGAAGGCGGCCCGGTCAGTAGTTCCATCAGCGAAAACAGATCCAGTTCTGTGCTCGTCTTCTTCTTGCGATAATCTTCTCGAAGGCGAACATCCAGCGATTCGTCACCCTGCGAAATCAAGGACACCAGCTGATCCTCGTAGGCCACTTCGTCAATCAGCCTCAGTTCCTTCGCACGTGCAACACTGATCAATCCTTCATCAATGATGCCCTTTACAGAATCCTCTGTCAGCTTTCGCGACTGAGCTATCTGAGTCACCATCATTCCGTAATAGTCGTCGAGAATCGTTTCCATTTCTTCGCGGAACTCATCGCTCATTTCAGACCGAGTGTACGGTTCGGCAGCCGATTTGAACGCACCGACTCGCAGCATGTCGGCCTTGATATCCAGCATCTGCAGCAGACCTTTGTAGAACGTCACTTCCGCGCGCAGACCGGTCAGCATCAGCGTCCCGGATTCGGGCATCAGAATTCGATCACAGGCGGCAGCCAGCAAATAATCCTTGTTTCCCGCGTCGTTCATGACAGCCCAGACCGGCTTTCCTGCTTTGCGAATTTCTGCGATCGCTGTCTGCAGTTCGTTCAGACGTGCCCAGCCGATTTCCAGATCGCCAAGATGCAGCACAACGCCTTTGATCGATTTGTCTTTTGCGGCCTGCTGCAGTCGGTCGAGACAAGCGGGCAGTCCTTCAATCAGATTGCCAAACAGGCCTGGCATCTGAACGCCTTCGGGATAGCTGCCGCTGATTTTAATTTCCGCCCAGTCGGCGCGAGTCTTCCTGGCTGGCTTTTCAGTGACTTCGGCTTGCTTCTTAACTTCGTCCGCAACAGCGGCCGGATGAAAAGCCGTGAGCAGGACGCACAGAATGACAAGCAGTTTGCAAAATGGCCCGAGCATGCACCGCACCTTTTAGAAGCGAGATCAACACAATGATTTGACGATCCTGAACGATCATCAATCCCACTCAGTGTAGGCTCTGACGGTGCGGTATTCTATGCCACTTTCTGGCTGTCGTGTTTTCAGGGCTCCGGGCTGCGGATTGCTTTTGGGCGAGCAACATCGAAAAGAGATCGGCAGTCGACCGTCGGGCTGTAAAAGATCGCGGCTGCCTGACTGCTGATTATGACACGGGCAGCAGTTCCGAAATCGGTTCACCAAACGGAAGAATGGGCATTGGTCGGCCGCTGTAGTCAAGGAATGACTGAGTCCAGTCGATTCCCAGATGGCGATAGACGGTGGCCCACAGATCGTTTGGCGTCAGCGGCCGCTCCTTGGGTTCTTCACCTTTGGCATTCGTGGAACCGACTACTTGTCCGGTTCGCATTCCGCCGCCCGCCAGCAGCATCGACATCGCCTGCGGCCAATGGTCGCGACCCGGCTGAGCGACGCCTGTTTGAGTCCCCGTTTGCGAATTGACTCGTGGTGTTCGACCAAACTCGCCGGTCACCACGAGCATCACCTTACGATCGAGGCCGCGATTGTAAATATCTTCGACCAAGGCAGTGACAGCCTGATCGTAGATTGGAAAACGAACTTTCGCGTCTTCAAAGATATCGCAGTTGACGGCATGCGAATCCCAGTTGTACGTGCCCGCCTTGAGCAATTCGACGCCAGACTGGTACGGATTCTCCATCACCATGGTGACAAAGCTGCAGCCGGCTTCCACCAGCCGTCGAGCCATCAGGGCTCGCTGTCCCCACGCGTGGCGGCCATAACGATTTCGCAGAGCCTCGGGCTCTTTGGAAAGATCAAAGGCATTGCGAGCCTGATCGCTGGTCAGCATGGTCAGAGCTTGCTGATTGAACTGATCCATGGCATTCATCACGCCACTGTCATCAATGTTGCGTCGCAGGCGATCAAAACCGTTCAGCAAAGAAGTTCGATCATCGAGTCTTTCCGACGCCTGCTGATCCACAGACAAATTCTTGACCGCGAAGCCAGCTTCACTCGGATCGCCAGGAATATTGAACGGCGTATAGGACGGCCCAAGATACGCCGCGCCGAAACTGTAAACGTCGACGCCCGCGCGACCGGGTTCTGTTCCCGAAACGTAATTCGGCATGCCAGTAGAGTAGTGCTCGCGGCACTTGGCAACGATGGATCCCACCGCCGGAGCATCATTGACGAAGCCATCCGGGCGAGCCGGCATTCGGCCTGTCAGAAATCGTTTGTGCCCGCCACCATGGTCGGCGAATTCGTGCGCCACGGAACGAACAATGGTGTAACGATCGGCACATTTTGTATGCAGCGGCAGAAGCTCGCAGACGTCCAGCCCTTTCACATTGGTGGTGACCGGGCGAAACAGACCTCGATACTCTTCAGGAGCATCGGGTTTCATGTCATACATTTCCATATGCGGCGGCCCGCCTGGCAGCCAGATGAAAATAATGGAAGTATCCGGCGTCGATCTTTTACCTGCCGAATGCTCCGCGGCCTGGGCTTTCAGTCGCAGGATATCGCTCAGGCCCAGCATCCCAAGTCCCAGCGATCCAACTTCCAAAAAGCTGCGGCGTGACACCGGGCCCGGACACATGGAGACATTTCGACGAGGGACGTTTGCCATTGTGAGGGCCTTAATTTGACGGATTCACGCAGGTCGGGCAGATGCAGGAGGGCAAGAGAGTTGCGGTTCTGGAAATTCTGGGTCACATTCCGCGGGGTGTCAACAGTCCATCGTCTATTGTCGGCAAATCCCCGCAGGGTTCGTGAAGATCGTTCCTTCTGATGAATGCTCCGGCGACTGGTTTGGCGGGTTAAAGCTCGCCTGGGGGCGGATTCTAGTTCTGTCGGGATCTCTGCGAGACGTTTTTCTGCGATTCAGGCCCGGCGGGCCGACAAATCCAATGCCGGTGTGCGTCAGCCACCGGGAAAAAAGAGATAGAAAGTCCTCAAGGCCCGAAGGGCTGACACAGCGATCAGCTTAATCCGACTCAATTGTGTCGGCCTTTCAGGCCTTTCTCGTTCAGAAAGATTCGGGAGCCAGTCCCGGTTTTGTTAGGCGTTCTAAGGTTTTGAGATCGATTCATCCAGATTCAAAAGCACACTCATGCCGGCGGTCCATGCGGCGAGCTGAGCGGGCAGCAGAGTCGTGTCATAGGCAGAATTGCCGACGGATAAGAGTTCTTCCGCAGCCTTTGGATCTGCGTCAAACTCCGCAGCTGCTGCAGCGATGACGCTGAGCAATGTCGCTCGTTCGGATTCTTCCGGAAGTCGACTGAGCACAATTCGAAATGCACCGTCGACTCGCGCGGCATCGTTGTCCGCAGATGCCAGGCTTCGTTCGGCCAGTTTTCGCGAGGCTTCGACGTAGGTCGGATCATTCAGCAAGACCAGAGCCTGCAGTGGCGTGTTGGTGCGGGCTCGGCGGACAAGACAGAACTCCCTGTCTGGTGCGTCGAAGGTTGCCATTCCCGGAGGCGGACAGGTCCGCTTCCAAAATGTGTACATGCTGCGACGATACAAACCCTCGCCAGTGTCAGGCACATACTTGTCTCGCCGTTCGACGCTGACATCCTCCCAAAGGCCTTCCGGCTGATACGGTTTGACACTTGGCCCACCAATCCTTTCTTTGAACAGTCCGCTGACGAACAGAGCGGAGTCGCGGACTGTTTCTGCAGAGAGGCGATAGCGCGGCCCGCGAGCCAGCAACAGATTCTTCGGATCATGCTCCAGCAGCTCGGGAGTCACGCTGGAACTTTGGCGATACGTGGCCGACAAAACCAGCTGTTTCAAAATCGCTTTCTGGTCCCATTCTTGTCGAATCAGTTCCGTGGCCAGCCAGTCCAGTAATTCGGGATGCGTCGGGAATGATCCCTGAATTCCAAAGTCTTCAGACGTTTCCACAAGACCGGTTCCGAACAGCATTTCCCACCACCGGTTCACAGCCACGCGGGCCGTCAGCGGATTTCGCGGGTCAGTCAACCAGTGCGCCAGATCCAGCCGAGTTCGCTTTCCTACGGGCGGCGGATCACCGGCCGAAAACGCGGCAGTGATGGCCTGCGGAAACTCAGACTCCACCTGTTCGCCGCGCTGGTCGTACTGGCCTCGTTTCAAAATGAAGGCCGGCCGCGCTTCAGCCGGTTCGGACATCACCATCGTCGCGGGAATTTCTTTTTCGATTTCCTCGCGGCGTTTCGGAAGCTCCGTCTGTTCGGCTCGCAGGTCTTTCGATACCACGTCCACACGATCCAGATAATACTGCCGCACCTGTTGCTTCTGCGGTTCCGAACGAGTGTTCATCGGCATTGCAAGAATCTGAGCCAGTTGACCGGTCAATTGGCCTTTGGCAAGCGAGCCCACATCGTCGCCAGACAGTGCTGTCCCAAAAATCTGAACATCATCAATCAGCCCTTTGAACGTCGCCGAGTTTTGTCGACGCCCCACATGAAATGGCTTGTCAGTTTTGATCGTCGCCGTCAGTTCATTGTTCGTCGCAATGTCGAATTCCTGGGAAACGCCGTCCACGTAGATCCGCACGCCGGTGGCACGTCGCGAACCGTCATACGAAACGACGACGTGATGCCATTCGTTCAGGCTGATGGCATTCTTTGCGACGACCTTGAACGCATTCCCCGGCCATGAATGAACAAAGTGAGCGGCGATTTTTCCGCTTTCAATGATCACATCATAGCCTCGGTACGCATTGGCTTCGTCGATCTTCGACAGAACAGTA
>JBDNHX010000166.1:0-14545 GCA_041688565.1 Planctomycetaceae bacterium | reverse complement strand
GCTTGCGGCTTTGCAGCTTTTCCCCTTTACCAGCGTGGCGAGGCACGAGCCGCGCCGAAATTTTGCGAGGACGATTTTCCTGACAATTCCGCAGCTCGTCCATTTATTGCTGTTTTACGATCTGATGTCTGCACAAAATGCTCCGGCCTTCAGTACCAATGCTCATGCCCGAGCATTGACCGCCATCAGTCTCGATGATGATGCACAGATTGTGACGACAGCGGCTGAGGACGGCGTGTTGCGACTATGGAAACGACTCTCAGGTAGACTGGAGCTTGTGTTTGAGTTGACGAATGATTCGACTCCGATTCAGGAAATGCGATTATCGCCAGACGGTGAGTTTCTGTATCTGCTCCGCAAAGGGGAACGGGGAGTTCGACGATTGGATATTGCCCGTTTGATGACTTTGTTCAGTGAGCATGGTTTGTAAGGTGTCGGCGAGCTGTTGGAGACCTTCGGTCATGGCGGTGGCTCGGTCGGAGACCGGCCACAACATGGGAGACCGGCCACAACATGGGTCATGTAAGGCGGCTCGCCGACGGGTGCGCAGGGTGTTAGACTGTTCGTGGAAATCGAACGAACGACCTCAGCGAGCCTGCCTCATGAATCCCAGCAATGCTGCCACTGTTGACACGGTCTGCGATGCATTTGAACGCGAATGGATTGCAGGTCGCGTACCGAATATCCTGGCCGCGCTGGACGGCATCGCACTGGAACTCCGGACAACACTGGCTCAGCAGTTGATGCTGGTGGATGCTGAGTATCGCAGGGCGAAGTATGGGGTAGCTCCGAGCGTGGACGAGTACGCAGTGATGATGGATGTCGAACCGCTGGATCTGCTGGCGGTGGCCGATACGGTGGATATATTGGGGGATGTGCAGCATACTCCAGTGATCGAATCGAGATTTCTTAGCGGCGATTTGGACAAGCAGTCCCGGCCTGAGGACATGTCGGGCTACGAAACGAATCACGACGATTCCGCACCGCTACAAATCGGTCCGCTGATTCCCGGCTACGAAATCCTGTCGGAGCTTGGCCGAGGAGGGATGGGCGTGGTCTATAAGGCTCGACAGATTCGAGCCGATCGGATTGTCGCACTCAAGACGATTCATGCGCCCCATCTGGCCAGCAAAGAACAGGTGCAGCGGTTTCAGGCGGAAGCCAAAGCGGCGGCCAGGCTGACTCATCCGAACATTGTGCCGGTCTATGACGTCGATCAGGGCAACGGCGTGCATTTCTTTTCAATGGCATTGGTCGACGGTCCCAATCTGGAAACATTGGCACGCGAGCAGGTTCTTGCGCCACGAGCGGCAGCGGAAATCTGCCGGGATCTAGCCGATGCTCTGGAGTACGCACATCACAACGGAATAATTCATCGTGACGTCAAGCCGCTTAACATTCTCATGGGACCTGACCACAAGCCGCGTCTGACCGACTTTGGTCTTGCTCGGTTCAGAGATCAGGATCAAAGTCTCACGACCACCGGGCAGATTATCGGCACGGCCACTTATATGGCACCGGAACAGGCAACCGAAAGCGGCGCTAACCTGGGACCGACTGCCGACATTTATGCACTGGGAGCGACTCTGTATCGCTGCATTATAGGCCGGCCTCCGTTTCAAGCCGCAACGACACTGGAAGTTCTTCGTCAGGTTGCGAACGATGAACCGGTGCGACCACGACGATTGAATCAGGAGATTGACGCCGACATCGAAACGCTCTGCCTGAAGTGCCTCGAAAAAGATCCGGCCCGCAGGTTTCAGACAGCGGCTGAGTTATCAGCCGAGCTGTCTCGGTATCTGAATCATGAACCCATTCACTCACGTCCCATCGGTGTGATGTCGCGAGCCTGGCGATGGTGCCGTCGCAGGCCCACGACGGCAGCTGCCCTTACACTGTTGACGCTGCTGATTTTTGTCATGTCAACTGGTGTGCCGTACGTCCTGTGGCAGAAAAGTAGATTGCAGAAGGCGGACCTGAAGAAGGCGCAAGATGCTCGAGTGATTGAACAGGCGGAGTCGGCTCGCAAACTGGAACAGGCCGGTCGACAACAGGCCGAAGTACTGTCCGCCTCTCATGCGGCTCGAGCGGCGACTCAGGAATACTTTGTTTCGATTATGAAGGTTCGTGAACTACAGCTGCAGCCAGATCCGAAGGCCGGGTGGACCTGGGAAGCTCTGGACCTGCTGCAGGAAGCGGCCACATCGGACGGAGACGGCAAAGATCCCATCATCCTGCGGTCTTTGATTGCCGACACGTTGATGACGCCTGATCTGCGCGAGATCGGGCGAATCAATAACGTCCGAAACACACATGCCCTGGCTGTCAGTCATGATGGGAAGCTTCTGGCGGCTGGCGACTATGCTGGCAATCCAAGTCAGATCCGCGTTTATCGGATCAAGACGTTTCAGAACGATCACCAACGCGAACACGTTGAATTCGAGCTGATTCGTACCTGCTCTGTGAACACCACGACTGACTACCTTCAAGCCGAGTTAATTGAGATGGGAGTTCAGTCCGGGACGATTAAAGCGGAGGGAATGTGGGCACTCGATTTTTCGCCGGATGACAAGAACATCGCGGTCGGAACTCGCAATGGAAACCTCACAATCTGGAAGATTGACTGTGATCCGCCGCAGATCCTGTTCGACAAACGCTTTCCTGAACGGGGCACGCACAATCTGTCCTACAGCTTGGACGATCGCCAGATTATTGTCGGTTATCGTAATCCGGGCTTGCTGCGAGTTTTCGATCTGAATGACCAATCAGAACGCATGACTTTCTCAGATAAGTACATTGATTTCGGGTTGATGCCGAGCGGAAAGATTCTTGTCAGCAGAGATGGGCACATCTCCCGGCTTTCCGCTGATTCTTTCACGGACTCAGTTGAGTTCGCGAAGGAAGGAACTTTTCACTCCCTATGTACCGATCGAAATTGCTCTGTAGCCATTGTCGGAACAGTTCCGTCTTATCTTCTGAATCCCATCACCGGCGAAAAGGGGTTCACGCTTCAGCAACCATCTACGGATCTCAAGCAACCCCATGACATCACATTTGCCGCCGGCACTGCGATCGCAATTGGGGCGACAGAGCCGCAGAACCTGAGACTCTGGGACGCGATATCAGGACAAAGAGCCATCGATATTTCTTACCCCGGTTACGAAACGCCTCTGGTTTGTGCCGGGAAAGAACATGATCGAATTTACGTGTACTCGACAGTCCACACGTTTGCCTATCAACTTCGTTGTGCTCAGCCATTGCAGACGGATTCCGGGCAGACAGTCCCTGAGCCAACGACTCTGCTTTCGAATACTGCGGCACCTCTCTCTGTCTTTGCGCCTGGAGCACAAAGTCTCTCCTGCTTTGCATTGAGCGACGATCAGCAGCACATCGCAGTTGTGGAAACAACGTCGACTAATGGTCTGCAGAAAATCCCCGAAAATTACCGTGCCCGTTTGCGCAAGTTGAACGTCAGCGATGGACAAGAAACTGAACGATGGACGTGCTCGCTGCTGAGTTCAGGCGAGAATCGAAATACGTTGACCGAGGGTGACGCGGTGACGTTTCTTCGCGATGACGAGAAAATTGGATTCACGACGCCTGCGTTGGGAAACATTGCGGTGGTCTCGGAGTCTGGGTTTGAGTTTCCGGCGGGGGTTGGAATTGATGTCACGCAACAATCACCGGTTATCGATACTGCCAACTCCGCAAGCTGGATGGGCATGAAGGTTCCGGAAGTATCGGCAACGATTGGATTTCGACCAGCAATTGCCCTGAAGCTTCCACGCGGGTTAACGCAGTCGAAAGAGCGTTTGCTGCTGCGGCTGATTTGTGGCGAAACGGTTCAGCAATACGACCTCGCAGACCAGCATCTGGATTCCTCTGGATGGCATCTGATCTGCCTCGACCACTTCAAAGAAACATTCGAATCCGGTACGTGGCGAGTCGAAGCGACTCTCGTAGAATCCAATCTGCAGTTCGATTTAAATTCGGGCCATTCTGCCGCCAACGACGAATCCACTATTCAGTTGAGCCAACTGTATCTTCTCCCGTCAAAACTTTTGAAACGAGGTCAGACACCGCCGGCCTATCCAATGAGGCTCGGGCCGCTGGCGCCGCGGAAGGATGGCGGCCTTGCAGCCGTCATTGAGAGCTGGACTCTTCATCAGTGGGGTCCGGATCTTTCCGAAAGCACATCCGCTCCTTGGCGTGATGCGGCCAACAACGAAGAGGATATTCGTGGAGTTTGTGCCGGCACCGACGGTTATCTCGTCGGAACGGATTCTGGACTGGTCGCTCTCGTTAAGGCAAATGGAAGTCAGGAACTTATCGAAGGCGTCGATGCAGGAAAAGGCGGTTACGATTCTCGAGATGGAGTTCTGGCGACAGCCATGGCCGAAGATGCAGATCTCGCTATGGCAGGAACACAGCGAGGGCAGATCAAGCTTTACGATCTGCAGCAGAAGAACGGGACTTCCATTTCGATCACCGATGCTCATGACCGCGAAATTGTGGCGATGGCAAGTACTCCGGACGGAAAAATTCTGGCGACGGGATCTGCCGATGGGGTCCTTAAACTTTGGCGTCTGAGAAACCATACGCTCGAATTTCTCTTTGAGCTGACCCGCGACCGAAATCCTGTGATTCAGATGTCGCTCTCACGAACCGGAGATGCGCTGTATCTGCTGAGAACAGGCGAACGCGGGGTACGACGGATCGATCTTCAGCAACTTCGCGATCAGTTTGCTCGCCTGGGAATTGGCTGGCTGGAAGACGCGACGAATTAATTTGACGGCGCTGGGTAAAAGCCAATAGACCACAACGCAGATCAGCCAGAACGCCTTAGCGTCCGGTTCAGAAAATCTGCCCTGAGAAACGGAGGCGGGCAGACAGTGCGCAGCTGTCAACCGGGCGTTTGAAGCGGATCTTACGTCCTTCTGTCTTCTCTCATTTTGTACCCATCATTTTGTCTCAACCTTGTTGTGCAAAGGTCTCCTGACCTCGCACTGCATTCTTGTTGTGCAAAGGTCTCCTGACCTCGCACTGCATTCTTGTTGTGCGAAGGTCTCCTGACCTCGCACTGCGCTCGACCGCAGGTCTCAAGTGCGCGGAGTGTATCGGTGGTGGGGGCGCGGGGAGAGACCTTGCGGTCATGCAAGGTGGCTCGGTCAGGAGACCGGCCACAACGCAGACCGGCCACAACGCAGACCGGCCACAACGCGAGAGGTAAGGAGATTTCCTGAAATCGGATCGGCTAGCGCCTCAGGCTCAAGGCGGTGCCGATCTGAGACAGATCGGGCGACAGAAGGAATCATGTCACTTCATTTCGCAAAGCAGCTTACTACAGTGTAGCCTTCTACCCGTGAAGGAATTGGATTTGTATGTTCCGCTTTGCCGTCACAATCTTTGTCAGCGCGTTTCTGCTGTTTCAGGTTCAGCCTCTGATCGGCCGATTTATACTGCCGTGGTTCGGCGGAGGCCCATCGATCTGGACCAGCTGCATGCTGTTCTTTCAGATCCTGCTGCTGGGCGGATATCTGTATGCGCATCTGATCAGCGTCCGGCTGAAACTGCGGACTCAAGTGATCACTCATCTGAGTCTGCTGGCGGCATCGTTGCTGTTTCTTCCCATCGCGCCGGCCGAATCGTGGAAGCCAACGGGCGACCAGTCTCCGTTGCTGCAGATTTTGCTGCTGCTGCTGGCAACCGTGGGTGGCCCCTACTTTATGTTGTCGTCGACCGGGCCGCTCATGCAAAAATGGTTCAGCCATGCGTCGCCAGGAAAATCACCCTATCGCCTGTATGCATTGTCCAACATTGGCTCGCTGCTGGCTCTGTTGAGCTATCCATTTGTCTTTGAGCCCTGGCTGACTCTTCGCCAACAAGTCTCCTCGTGGTCCATGGCTTATGGGGTCTATGTTGTGCTCGCTGCCTGGTGCGCCATTCCGTTGTGGAGAAATCTCAAAGCAGGTGTGAGCTTGCAGGGCGTCACTGCCGCGACAGGTTCCCTTACAAGTGAGTCTCGCCCGATCCGCCCGAGTCTCGGAATAATGCTGCTTTGGCTAAGCCTGGCCGCCTGCAGTTCAGCGATGCTGCTGGCGACGACAAATCAGCTCTGCATTGACGTTGCGACGGTGCCGTTTCTGTGGGTGCTGCCGCTGAGTCTCTATCTGATGTCGTTCATTATCTGCTTTGACAGTCCGCAATGGTACGATCGCCGATCTTACGGCCTGCTTCTGGCAGGATGTACGCCAGTCGCGTGCTGGCTGATTTCGGAAGGAGCCGACGTCAACATTTCGATGCAGGTCGTCCTTTATTCCACGATTCTTTTCGCCTGCTGCATGACGTGTCATGGCGAACTGGTGAGCTGCAAACCGCACCCGCAGTATCTGACGTTGTTCTACGTTCTGATTTCCGCCGGAGGTGCGCTGGGTGGCGCATTTGTGGCGATCGTTGCACCATATCTGTTTCATGGGTACTGGGAATACCACATCAGTCTGGTTGCCTGTTGTGCGGTGACATTGATTGCGTGGTGCGTGCAGCGAATCTGGCTGCGAACGCCGTCTGCAGATTTCTGGAGTTGCGCGGCTGTTGTCGGCGCACACATCGCGGTGGTCTGGCACTTTTTTTATTCGCCGCTGGCCGGTTTTATGGATGCAACTGACGAAACTATTCTATTTGGCGTTTACGCCGGCCTGCATTTTCTTTGCCTGCTTGTGACAGGCGTTCTGGCTCAACGACGTCGACTGATGATAGCAGCGTGGATTCTGCTTTTTGCGGTCTCATCAGGCTGGCTGCTGGGCTACTCGCACCGGCAGTTCGCGGAACAAGTCAGCCTTCAGATGAAGCAGATCCTTGCGGTCGCCGCCATCGTGGCGCCCATCGTTGTTATCACCTTGAGCTGGCTCTGCCGGAAGCTGAGCGTTTCTGTCGCACGGTTCATTGCTGTCGGTTTGATTTATGTGGTAGCAAGTGTCGCGTCCGGATTTTTTGCTTATCAGGAGTGGAATGCGGTGAAGGCCCTCGCCGACGTGCAGCATCAGAGGATGTACATTTTTCTGATGCTGTTGGGGGCTCTGTCGCCCATTGCTGCAATGCTACATCTTTGGCTGGCGGGCATTCACTGTGAAAAGTCCTGGAAAGTCTTTTCGCTCGGCCTCATCTATCCGCTGATGAGTGTGATTTGCGGAGGCCTGTATTCTCTGAATTACATTGAAGGCTGGCAGGCGATTTCGCTGCTTTGTACCACCGCGGCCGCTTTGATGATGGAGTGGTCTTCGAGCGGATTTCGAGGGCCGCATCAGCCATCAGTGGGATTCTGGTTTTGGGTTCCCTCGATAACCTTGCTGCTTCTGCTCTCCAATCGTCTGGCGGAGATTGTTCAGTCCGACAACGAATCCACTGCGTCCGTGACAACGATTCACACGTCGCGAAATTTCTACGGCGTGCTGCGAGTCAAACATGAAGCGTCAGAAGACGACGATGGTGACTTCATTCCACCGAAAAATGCGCTGACACATGGGCAGATCAGACACGGCTTTCAGTTTGTGGATGACTACTGGAAACGTCAGCCGACAACTTACTATGGGCGTGAAAGCGGGATCGGCCTGGCCATCGAACAAAGGCGTCGGCATGCCAAAGCGACGGATACGCATTCGCTGCGAGTTGGCGTTGTTGGACTGGGAACCGGCACAATTGCGGCTTACGGTGAAGAGGGTGACTATTTTCGTTTTTATGATATCAATCCGGACGTGCGGAAATTGTCCGACACGATTTTCACGTATTTAAAAGATACGCCGGCCAGGACTGAGGTCGTGATTGGTGATGCAAGGATCATGATGGAACGTGAGCTGGCGGCCGGAGAAGCTCAACAGTTTGATGTGCTGGCCATCGATGCGTTCAGCAGTGATGCAATTCCCGTCCATCTGCTGACCAGTGAATGTGGTGACATTTACAAACAGCATCTGCGGCCGGGCGGAATTCTGGCGATCCACATTTCGAATCGCTTCCTGGATCTCAATCCTGTTTCGCGAGGCATGACCGAGCATCTGAATTGGCAGGCGTTTCGAATTGAAAATGGAAACAACGATCTGACAGGCGTCTTCAGTTCCACGTGGATCCTGCTGTCATCCAGCACTGAACTTGCAGAAGACTCCATCATAAAAAACCGCATCGATCCGTGGGGCGATGAGGAACGCGTTCTGCACTGGACTGACGACTATTCCGGACTCTGGCAAGTGCTGACGTTTTGATGGCCGTCACGGCGTGAACTTTTGCCGATCGTTAGTAGTTTGCGTCCAAAATCAACGTCTCTTTTTTGACGATCACGAATCAGCCATCCCCGCGGCTGGGAGAAGAAAGAGAACGACGATGAAATCTATGACCACTTCCGCATGGAATTTATGCGGCAAGCGGCACGGCTGGAAGAAGAAGCAAAGAAGGAACATCTCGCGGGAGCTGCCTACTTTCAACAGAATCTGACGGCAACGTGCATTGCCTGTCACGAGTACATCCGCGATGAAGAGCTGGACGACAAGTAGCCGACCACAGGGGGCGGGCTCGCCTGATTCACTGGGTGGTAGTGCAAAGTCGGTGTGAACCCCCGAGGTGAACTCGGGGGCGTTTTATTCGTCAGGGGCGCTCTGACCTCGCCCGCCGCGGAGCTTGCGTATTCGCAATTCGCGGATGTGTCAGCAGCTTCGCTCGGTCACTCGAAGATCGTTGCGAATTTGATATTCCGGAGCCAGTTCACGAGCGACCTCCTGAGCCCGCTGCTTTTGGTACCACGACGGGACTGATCCAAACAGCTGCATCCGACTTTCACACACGTGGACTCGCACGGACAGTTGCATTTCACACTGAAGACGCCGCTCCAGTCGAAGAGCCAACTGAATATCCCGGTCAGTTCTTTGTTCGGGGACGGGGGTCGAAAAATCCAGGTCCGCACAACGAAGCATGGCAGGTCAACTTATCCTGAAAGGTATGTTGGCTCTGTCGTCCTGACGTCAAAGGAGCCGACCAGCATCATTGGCGACTCAGCAAATGAGATAACTTCTGCGGCTGCGATCGGAAATTCCGGCAGTCTCCCGCAATAGATCACGGATTCACACTGGCGATCTGAAGCCGAAAAAAATGAGTAGCATTCATGAGCGCGGTGGTACAGGCAGCGAACGGCAGGCAGGATGCCATCATTTTTCGAGGGCACTCAGGAACAGGGCACTGTCCGCAGCGGGCGGTTTCGGGATCAGATTCGCCACGCTGGAAGACCGGACATGCGCGTGGCAATTCGTGCAGCTCAGCGTCAGCCGCATAAATCCCAGAGAGACTCCTTCCGCATCTTTCCCTTCGGCCATCCGACTGAGAAATTCGGCGGCCGTGACGAAATCGGCGGTATCCTGAACGAAGCGAGCGCTTGCCATGCGTTCCCACGCTTCATGCCGACTGAGATCAATCATCTCAGCGGTCATCTCCTGAACTTGCTCGTAGTCTTCGCGAGCCACACCTTCCAGGGCTTGCTGGGCGGCGGCCAGTTTTCTTGCCATGAATTTTTCCATGGCATTTTTTCCCACAGGCGCCGCGATCTCGTCCTGAACCGCAGCCGCGGTTTCGGAAAAAAGCGGTTCAGCGTTCGGCGGTCCGAACAGCGCAATCGCAGCGGAACTGATCATCAAGGCCACCAATCCCGACTGCAATCCCGTCACCGGCGTCAATGTAAACATCGGGCGCTCCAGATCAAAAATAGGGCGGTCGCAGGGCATTCGAACAGATCCGATCCGCAACCGTTCAACTCCATTGTTTGACTTCAAATGCATTTACCATGCCTTTGAAACGGTCGTGTTTCCGGATCGTGCAAAAATCGAAAAGTGGCGGCCTTTGGCGAAGTCCCATGCCGTCCGTTCTGCCAGCCACCGCGGGGATTTCAGCAAGAATTACAAACAGAGATTGATCATTTTACAGTTTCAGCCAGAACTGTATTCCGCACCCATTCATGGCACTTCAGGCACTTCATCGTAACATTGACCCACGCCATGGAAGTCCGGTCCATATCATTGTCTTCCGCTTCTTTCTGAAGCTCCTCCACCGCATGAATGAACTCGGCGCTGTAACGTCGGTACATAATATCGTTGGAAACCCGCCAGCGTTCTTCATGGCTCATCTTCATCAAGGTCTGAGAACCGTCCGCCACCATTTTCAGATCTTCCGTACACAGCCCCTCAAGAATCAGGTTCGAAGCCTGCAATTTCTGCCGCATAAAGCGAGTTAACGCCTGACCTGGCTCCTCTTTTTTATCGGCTGATCCGTCTTCCTTTGCAGGCGGCTGGGAAACCGGCTTTTTCTCATCCGCTGCTGCAGACGTGCGACCAGATCCCAATGCCTGGGAGAACGCCATCAGCAGCACGGTGGCCACGAGCGTCACCATAACTGACTGAACTTTTGCCGACCGAACAAATGCTGGCATAATCTGACTCCGTAGAAGAGGGATAATTTGAGACCCGTTGTCTTCCAGAACCACCACGCAAACATCGCGCCGCCGACCGAGAAAACGCGAGCGCGTCGTGCGCGACGAAAAACGCCAATGACAGGAAAAAACGGACTGAGTGGCGATCCAAAGAAGACAGCACAAACCCACTCGGCTGCTGCCTGCACGTTCGACGAACAGAGCATGATCGTAAACCACACGTCTTGTGTGCAGACTCGCACAGAACATGTGCCAACCTGTCCTTGTGTCACACCGCTCGCGGTTTCGATAGACTGGATCGAACTTCAAAGTGTTCCGAAACTGATCTTACGGGAATCAACGTGCATGGAAGAACTGACTGTCGCGATAATCTTCATGGCCCTGGTGTCGATCGGAACATTTTTTCTTGTCCGCCGAACGCTTCTGAAAGCTTCACCTTTACTGCTCGACAGCATCGCCGTTGTGCTTGTGCTGCTGGTCGGAGTTTACGTGCGTCTGGTCTGGGGACAGCTTTGGATCGTGCGTTGGATTCCGTTTGCATCCGTCATCATTCTGTCTAACTGGTTTCCACTTCTGCTGGCTGCTCTTGCGGGGGTCCTGTGGGTGCGAACGCAGTCGCAGTCATTCCTGCGCCGCCTTCCGATGCAGCTCGTGCTGATCAGTGGTGCCATCTGGTCGGTCGTTTATGTGATTCCCCGCACTCCGCCGGACTGCGGCGATGTTTGGATCGAGCCCACTCCACTTTCGCCGTTTCGCATTTGCCGACAGACAACTCCCTACACGTGCTCGGCAGCGGCCTCAGCCACGATCCTGACTGCCCTGGGCATTGAAACCACGGAAGCGGAAATGGCAGCCTTGTGCCTGACCAAAGAAGGCACAACCTGGCTCGGAATTTATCACGGCCTGTCAGTTCGCCTTCGCGGTTCCGGCTTGAAGGCTGAGTTCTTCGAATGCAGCCCTGAGGAACTCGGCGAGGTCATTTCCTGCTATCCGGCGTTGCTGTGCTGTGAGCTTAGTGACGAGGTCGACGCCGAGGTTCCCGCGTATCGGGAAGTGGATGGCTGGATTGCCGGCATCGCGCATTCGACAGTTCTGTTTGGCAAAATTGCCGATCGTTATTTCATCGGCGATCCGTCGCAGGTGGAACCGGAAATCTGGTCCGATGACGACATGAAAAATCTCTGGACCGGTCGCGGACTGCGGATTGTCCCAACAGGCACATAGTGCTCTGTCAACAATGAAACGAGGAATGGCGCCGGCTGGTCAGGTCGCCGGAAGACTCGGACCGCTATTCAGCTGAACCGCCAGCCTGGTGCATTCGGCAACTCGAGCCCGTGCCAGCTCACATAACGCGGCATCATCATGATCGGTGTGAAACTGCTGCAGGTCTTCAGTGGAGAAGGGACTTCCAAACACGATCTGAACACGCCCCGGTCGAATCCACCAGGCTCCGCGGGGCATAACTTGATTGGCTCCGACAACACTCACGGGATAGATGGGCTGCTTTGTGCGTCTTAACAGGGCCAGAAACCCCGGTCGGAATTTATGAACGTCTCCGTCCGGCGAACGCGTCCCTTCCGGAAAAATGCCAACCAGAAATCCACTCTCAAGGCGTTCCAGAGCCACGCGAATGCTGCCTCCGCGAGCCGCCTCGCGACTGATCGGAATGACGTGCGTCTTCCGCAGAATCCAGCCCAGCACAGGCACACGGAAAAGGCTGTCGCGTGCGAGAAACGAGACCGGTCGCCGGAGAAACACGCCGACCAAAAGTGGATCCAGAAAACTCTGGTGATTGATCAGAAACAAGCCGCCTTTGGTCCGATCCACATGCTGTTCTCCCGCGATCTTGAGTCGCACCCAGACATGACAGAAAATCCAGAAGGGGACTCGCAGAATTCGCCACAGCAGATTGGGCCGCAGAACGGCCGTTGATCGCGTCGGCATTTCGGTCAGCAAACCGTCGGCCACAGTCGGCACGGTCGACGGAGCAGGGCAGGGGACATCGGTCGATTTTTCTTGAGCATCCATGATGCGAATTCTATCCATCCTGAGCACTGCAGCGAGGGCCAGCGTGAAGGGTTGTGTTTTTAGTTTTCAGTCGTCAGTTTTCAGTTGAGTCACAGGTGAAGCCCCCTCCGGCCTGTCGGCCACCTTCTCCCCCGCGAGGCAACGCTGTGAAGCATTTTTGTTAATGTCGCTTCTCAAACTGAACCTGGTTTAAATTCAAGCCATTCCGATTCACGATAGCCGCTGCAACAGTCGAACGGCCACGTCTTCGGTCGCACTGAGATCATCGAACAAATGATCGGGATCGTGAGGACTCAGCTGATCTCGCGAATAAACGCCGGTGGCCACTGCGACCGCTCGTGCATTGATTGCTCGAGCACAGCGGATATCGGCCGGCGTATCGCCGATGACGCACGCATCCTGCCCCGGGACATCTCGCTGAAGGTGGCACCCCACATTGTTGAGTGCCAGGCGAGCCACATCATCGCGGTGAGGATGATCGTCTCCGTAGCCACCCGTCAGAAAGAAATGGTCGATCTGAAAATGACGCAGCTTGATCCAGGCGCCTTCCGCATAGTTTCCGGTGAGAAGACTCAGGTGAACATCGGCACGCTGATAAAAGTGTTCCAGCAATTCCCGAACCCCAGGCAGCAGCGCGCCTGGCAGCGTCTTCAGACATTCAGGAAGTCGTTCCAGATAGCTGTTCATAAATCGCCGACGTTCGGCCGGTGAATCGGTCAGCTGATACTTTGCAAAAATCTCGTCCGCAATACCGCAGTCTGTGCGGCCGGCGGTGAGCACATCTTCAAAGGGAAAACGAATCCGGAATTCTTCAGTCAGAGCCAGCTCCATGGCTTTCTGTCCGGCCCCGCCAGTGCTGAGCATTGTGCCATCAATGTCAAAGAAAAGAATATGCTGAGACACTAAAAAACCTGTTCCTGTAAGACGAAATTTCAACACCGGTCACGTCATGACAACAGCTGCACAGATCCTGCAGAAAATGATCCAGCACGAGAAATGCAGGACAATATGGGCAGCCGATCCAGACGAGCCGGACACGAACAAAGTCACCGCTGCGACCGGAGCACGAAGTCTGACACTGCGGGTTTCCAGCACCCGCAGGCGACACACGATAACCTTTGCGTCTCGCTGTTGGAACTCTTCGCGTCGGCATCCCACGTCGAGCACAAGTTACTTGACATGGGTCAGCTGGCCTCGTTCAATCCGCAACTCGGACGCTGTCGGCCCTGATCGGCGGTCCGCTCTTTGACAACTGAGCCCTAAATCGCGTGAGTCCGCAATCACGTCTCCACGGTCAGTGCAATTGCACTGTCAGCTTTGGCTCGTCCTGAACACATCCTGATTTCGCGTCGCTGGACGCACCACTATTGACTGCCGATTGACATAATGCCTCGCTTTGAACTGATTGCCACGACCACCTTTGGGCTTGAATCTGTCGTCTCCAGGGAACTCGAAAAACTGGGCTACACCGAACTGCGCGTTCTCGATGGAAAGGTGCATTTTTCTGGAGACGAGCGCGATATTGCTCGCTGCAACATGTGGCTTCGGTCTGCCGATCGCCTGCTGATTAAAGTTGGCGAGTTTCATGCGCCCGACTTTGGGGCTCTGTTTGATAAAACAGTCGATCTTCCGTGGAGTGACTACATTCCGGTCGATGCCAAATTTCCGGTTGCCGGACGCAGTGTTCAGTCCCGACTGCATGCCGTTCCATCGATTCAGGGCAGTGTCAAAAAAGCGATCGTGGAGAGTCTAAAGAAGAAATACAATCGCTTTCGATTTGAAGAAACGGGGGCCGAATTTCCGGTCGAAGTTTCGCTTCTGCGCGATACCGCAACGCTGACCATTGATACCTCCGGTGACGGACTGCATAAACGCGGTTATCGTGAATTCGCAGGCCCCGCGCCTCTGCGTGAGACCATGGCGGCCGGACTGATTCAGCTGAGCTACTGGAATCGCGAGCGACAATTTGTGGATCCGTTCTGTGGCAGCGGAACACTGGCCATTGAAGCCGCATTGATTGGCCGCAACATCGCGCCGGGTGCGAGCCGTTCGTTTCTG
>JBDNHX010000020.1:0-19079 GCA_041688565.1 Planctomycetaceae bacterium | reverse complement strand
GTCGGAAACCGGTCTTCCGTGACTGAACCTGGCGCGTCGTCCCCCGTTGCCGCCTACGACACCAACGTTCTCTACCGCTTTAACACTCGTTCCGGGGCGGTTGATGGGGTCCAACCTGATCGTATCAATAAGGCACGGGCATTTGACGGGGCCGGCACGACTCAGAGAGAAATTGGACGAATCATCGTGCCTGGCAATGTTACGGGGATGACATTTGCGGGTGGTGTTACTTATGTCGTTAACGATCTTGGCAACTTGTATTCCGTCAACTTGGGCACTGCGGCCGCGACGCCGATCGGTGCGGCTACTGTCGGTGGTCAGGGTTATGCCTTCACAAGTCTTGTTGCCGCTCCTGCCGGGGTTGAAAACGGAGCCTACAGCAACGTGCTGTTCGCCATGACAAACACTGGTCGACTCGTTGCGTTTTACCGGAGTAGTGGTGCGCTGGCTCCTGTGTTTTTTGACGGACAATCATCCGTTCAGACCACACTCGGCGGCAGCACCACTGGGTTAGCTTTCAGTACGCTCACTCGCAATCTGTGGGCCACAACAACAAATCGAGGTGATGACGCTGGGCATGGTGTGGGAACGCGGTTTGATGACAGCGTCCTAAGTAGTAGCCAAGCGGGAGGACAGAGTCTTTACTTTGGAAACCAGGCGGGCGGGGCAAGCCAGGGCAACCAGAATAATCTGGATGGTGCCATTCTCAGGAACGTGGACTTCCCAGGTGGGGCACAGGGTTCCGTAGTTAGTAATGAGTTCAGCCTGCAGGGTTACAGTGGCAAAGACAAGCCGGTTCTGTATTTTAATTACTTCCTGCAGACGGAAAATGCGAATTACAATCCGAATACGGACGCCACCACTTTGATGCGTGACTCATTCCGTGTCTTCATTGCGGATGAATCGGGGCGATGGAATTTGGTTAGTACAAACGATAGCTTCAAAAGCTCCGGCTTGTTCATAGATGATGAATTTGACTATGGTGGATATAGTCCTGCAATTAACGGGCAAGCTTTAACCAAGGCACCACAAGGGCAGACGTTCCCCGATGTCGTTGAAGCGTTCGACAATACGCCAACTTGGCGACAGGCTCGTATCGACCTTAGCAATTTTGCAGGTCGGACAAATCTTAAGTTGCGGTTCGACTTCAGTACGGCCGGCTCCATGGGGGTGGGCAGTACGTTCCAGACTGGCAGTGAACTGCGAGCGGTTCCTGGATCTCGATTAGTTGACGGAGACATTTTCACGATTGACGGTGTGAGCTTTGAATTCAATATGGGCTCGACACTGTCCATGCCATCGAGGGCTGTTGCGTTAGGCAAGTCCTTTACCGTCGACGGCCAGACATTTACATTTTCCGCCGTCGCTGGAGGCGCTAACACGATTGTCGTGTTGGCGACTGACACTCCTGCTACAGTCGCAGCAAAGGCCGCCGCAAGAGTCAATGCAGTGCTCGGAGGCGTCGCAGCGTTGCTTCCGTCAGGCATTTCAAGTAATCGGGTGACGTTTCCCGGCAGAACGGTCACACTAGCGTCTCCTGAACTCGCGTTGACAGGCTCCGCCGCTTTGACACCAGGTAACAGGCCGGTGGTGGTTACGCCGGCAATGACTGCGAACGACGTAGCCCTTGTCATCCGACAGGCGATTGCCGATCAGTTCTCCGCGGGCGACATTTCCAATGTGAAGGGCTCAGAGGAGCTGATCTGGATCATCGGTCATACTGTATCCGCCAGTGGTCCACTTGGATTTGAAGATAGTCTCCCTGGTGACACGTTCGGAGCCTTCACAACGGGCTTCCTGGAGGGCAGAGCAAACCGCGGCGGCTCTTTACGCGGCATGAACAACGCAGTAGAGGGCGTCTATGTGGATGACATCGTGCTGGGATTCGCGGAACGTGGTGAGATGGTCATCAACGCGGCGGCCAGCAACGGGTTTGTAGCGAATAAGGATATCATTGATGCCTATCCGGCAGGGAATGTGTACCTTGGCATTGATCTCGGTGCGTACGACGTTGAAATTCGCCGCACGTCCGATTACGCATTGACAGAAGATGCCTCGCCGACGAATTCTCTTTATGATGCGATTGATACCAATGGGCGTCTGGCGAACGTTGTTTCCGTAACTGTACCGAATTCATGGTCGATCGTTGATGGCTCCACGATCACGATTTCGGATGGTATTAATCAGGTTATTTTTGAATTCAACGATATTCTGTCCCCCGGTACCTCGACCCCTGGTTCTTATCCAATTCCGTACTCACCTTCCACAGGAGAAACTTCCGGCTCGCTGGCGTTTAAACTTCGAACCGCCATCAATAGTGCGGAAGTTCAAAGCCTCCTGAAAATCAAAGCGTCGCTGAGTGACGGGACTCACACGGGATCTGGTAGTACCAGCAATATTTTGCATCTTACGGGCAATGCCCGAGTCACAGTTTCGGTGGACATCGCGGCATCGGTTATTGTGACTGCATTCAACAGGTTTGGTGACCAGAACCATCATCGCGATCAGGGCCAGTTGATTATTCGTGAGAGCAGCATCACGGATTCCAGCCAGTTTGGGATTGTCGCCGATGCCGCTCAGCGGGGAGCCAATGGCGATATTCCTGGGCCGGGTTCCGTGCGCAACCTGCATACGATCAATGACGAAGGTCTGGTCCCCGGCGTGGTGATCATGAACAACGTGATCGCTGCGAATCGGTTGGGTGGAATTCGATTCAGCGGCGATCAGGCGGGCGGCCCGGCCGGCCCAGTTCCTTACGGTCGCATTGTCAACAACACGATCGTTGGCCTGAACGGCGGAACCGGTATCCTGGTTGAACAGAGAGCGAGCCCGACTGTCCTGAACAACATCATTGCGGACTTCGCCACAGGGATTAGTATTGACGGTTCGTCCCAGGCCGCTGGCACAACCATCGGCTCGACTCTGTACCGTGGGAACACGGTGAATTCGAATGCCGGTCTGGGAGCATTCCCGATTTCGTTGCTGGCAGGCCAACCACTGTTCGTGGATCAAGCGAACCGCAATTATTATCCAGCGCCTAATTCCCGAGCGATCGACAGTTCTTTGACGTCGCTTGGCGATCGAGATGCGATCCTGCGAATCAAGCAACCGCTGGATCTCGATGGACGCGATGACAAGGGTTCGCCAATCATTGCTCCCGAGTTTGATCTGTACGGTCAACTTCGCGGCAACGATCCCGACGTGGAAACACCTGCCGGACAAGGGGCGAGCGTGCTGTTCGACCGAGGAGCGATTGACCGAGTCGACTTTGCTGGGCCACAGGCTCAGCTGTCCAATCCCGAAGATCAGTCGCTGCTTGACTTCGATTCCGATATTGATGAAGTCTGGATCGATCAGGCTCAGATTCTTCGCCAGTTCCGAGTTCGGCTGTATGACGAAGGTATTGGCATTGATCACCGGACTGTTGACAAGAGTCAGTTCGTGCTGAAGCGAGTTCTGACAGACGGCATTACCGAGGTGCTGCTGGTTGAAGGCGTTGACTATCAGTTTTCTTATAATGAGGTCACTCGCGAAGCCATCCTCACAGCGGCGACATTCTTCGCTGATGAGAATACTGAAGTCCGCTACATTTTGACCGTGGACAATGACGGTATCAGCGCAGGCGATACCGTGGACGGGCCACGCGACCTGGCCGGAAATTATTTGCTGGCGAACAAGGCCAATGGGACGACGCGGTTTGACATCGTCCTTACCGACGGTGTAAATGATCCGCCTGAAATCACAGCGCCTCTCAATGCCACTACGGATGAAGACACTGCACTGGTATTTAACGGCACGCAGGCAATTTCCATCTTCGATCAGGATTCGCACCTCGGGACAAACATCCTGACGGTGACTCTGACCGCAGCAAACGGCCGAATGACACTGGGAACGATTCCAGCAGGACTCACCTTCGCAACGGGGGACGGGACTCTGGATGGCACAATGACGTTTACCGGCAAGCTTCAGGATTTGAACGCCGCCCTCAACGGTCTGCGGTTCAATCCGACAGCCAATTTCTTTGGCACGGCCACGGTGACAACTGAAGTCGACGATCTTGGCGAATTCAGCGGCCTCTCTGCGGTTTCCACGCACGACATTTCGATCGACGTGACTCCGGTCAACGACAATCCAACGTTCAACCCAATCACCGATCAAACGGTGGATGAAGACGCTGTCGCCAGCCCGGGCTTTGTGACGATTCCTGGATTCATCACCGGGATGTCGGCTGGACCCGCGAATGAATCCACGCAGGTGCTGAGTACTCGCGTTACGATTGTGTCGGAGAACTCCGCGTGGACGGACTTAACGTTCTTCTCATCGGCACCTGAGATCGTGCCAACCGCTGATCCAACGGTCGGTGACCTGCGGTTCCGGACGCGTCCGGACGTGAACGGCGAGGTCACGATTCGTGTTGAAGTGCTCGACAATGCGGGTGGTGTCAGCGCACGGACATTCACGCTGACCGTTCTGGCGGTAAACGATCGGCCGGTTTACATTGTGGACCCGTCGCTGGTGACTCCGATCGTAAGCAGTGAAGATCAGAGTCTCGTCAACATCAACGTGCCGCTGATTCTTAGGTCTGGTGCAGGGCCTGACACCGCTCTGGACGAGTTGAATTCTCAGACTTTAACCTGGGTTCTTGTCAATTTCACTCGGGATGTTGCGTTCGGTAATCTGGAATTTGATGTGCTTCAGGTGCAGCCAAATGGTGTGCTTGAATATCGTCCACGACTGCACACATTTGGTAGCGGTGTGATAACGCTCCAGCTGCTGGATTCCGGTTCCAATGCTCCTCCGGGCAACTTCAACAGTGCAAACTTTTTGACCATCCCGATCAGGATTACGGAGGTCAATGATGGACCCGTGGCACGGACTCCGAACTACGTGGTTGACGAAGGCTACAGCATCACGCTTGATGCACGGCTCAGCACAGACGTTGATGAGTTGACGGTTCCCGACACCCAATACTATAGCTGGGACCTGAACGATGACGGCATGTTTGAAACCGATGCCGGTACCAGCCCAACGCTGACAGTGACCTGGGCGCAACTGGTGGCACTGGGGATTGATGCACCGTCTCTGAATACGATCAAGCTGAAAGTGACAGATTCAGGACGGTCGGGGGCTTTAGTGACTTCAGGACGTTCAGTAGCTTCAGATCCATTATCGAGCATCCACACAGCGACTTTGCGAACTCTGATTGTGGATTACGGTGATGCACCCAATTCCTATGGAACGCTTCAGTCTTCCAATGGGGCAGCTCACACCATTTCGAACAGTTTGTTCCTCGGCACCAGGCCCGACAGCGAAATCACCGGTGTGCCTGGCACATCGGCCACGGGTGACAATGCCAACGGTGTGAATGATGAAGATGGCGTCAAGTTCCCAGTGACGATTGAAGCAGCCCCTGCCGCTGGGGATAATCTGCCGTCGTATGTCGATGTGACAGCCTCTCGTGCCGGCAAGCTGGATATCTGGCTGGATCTGAACGGCAACGGTGTGTTCAATCACGCTTCCGAGCATCTGAATGGCGGGGTCAGCTATTCCGTTGTTGCGGGTGTGAATCGCATCTTCTTTAACGTGCCGGCCGGTTCCGTGGCTGGACCTTCGATGATGCGTTTCCGAGTCAGTACGGCGGGATTGCTGCTGCCGACGGGCCGTGCCACAAATGGGGAAGTGGAAGACTATGCGGTCGAGATTTTGACACCGCAGCAGGCTGTTACCCCGGTGATCACTCGTCCGATTGACTTCAATCTGGCGGACGGTCTGCGACCAGTGACAACGGATTCCACTCCGACGATCAAGTGGACAATGAATGCGAAGAGCTACACCTACGACGTCATTGTAACCAATTCCAACAACAATCAGGTCTTCCGGATCACGGACCTGCAGGTGGATTCGGCAACGGTGTCAACATCTCTGCCGGCTGGCATCTACACGGCGACTGTGGTTGCAAGAAACAAGAGCGGCGCGGCGGCTCCTTTAGCCAACTACGAGTTCGAAGTTGCTAAACTGGTGGTCTCCTCGCCATCCGGGGACATCCGCACGTCTCGTCCAACGATCACCTGGAACCACGTTCCGGGTTCAAGCACCTACACCGTTCAGATTAATTCACTGACGACCGGTGTGACGGTGTTGACTCGCACGTTTGCCGCTGGCACAACTGATCCGGCAACGTTTGTGGTTCCAAACAATCTGGCACTGGGACGATACCAGGTTCGTATCCGTGCGACGGATGATGCAAACCTGGCAGGAGACTGGGGTCCATATAAGGCGTTTCGTGTCCGGACCGCTCCTGTGATCAACGGTCCGGCCAGTGTTGTGACCAACACGGCTCGACCAACAATTAGCTGGACAGCAGTCACCGGGGCGACAAATTATACGCTGGTGCTGTTCAACCTGACCGACAACGTCGCAGTGCAGACCGTCACCGGAATCCCGACCACGAGCTGGGTTTCAACGACCGATCTGCCAGTGGGACGATTCCGGATCGTTGTGACAGCCTTCAACTCGGCCAATGAATCGAGCTTTGCAAGTACAACGAGGATCTTCCGTCTGGCTCCGATTCCAACCGTTGTGAATCCGTTCGGTCGGCTCGACGATGCGACTCCAACGTTCGCATGGAATTCGGTACTGGGTGCTGATCTGTACGAACTGATCGTGAGACGTGACTTCGGTAACTTCGGGATCGTGTACCAGCAGAAGACTCTGCCTGGCAATGTGACGCAGCATACGATGCCGACCCCACTTCCATTGGGACGGTATACGTATGAAGTTCGTGCCTTGAATAAAGCGGCTCTGGCTGCTGAGCCGGACGCCTATTCCAGCAGAAGTCTTGTCACAACGTTCACGGTCGCGGAATCACCGGTCATTACAGGGCCTCCGTCTTCAACGTTCCTGGCCCGTCCAGCATTCACGTGGAATAATCCTCCACTGAGCAATGCGGCGGCTCAGAGTGACATTCGGGTCAGCATCAAAGAAGGTGCAGATTTCCGTGTCGTACTAAACCAGCGTGTCACCGGCATGTCGTTTACACCATCCGCCGATCTTGCGATCGGTGCCTACAAGGTGGAAGTCCGAACGTACTCGACGCTGGATCCTGGACAGGTGTCTGAGTGGAGTGTGGCTCGTAACTTCCGAGTCACAACGGCTCCGGTCATCATCGGCCCATCCGGCCGAACGGCCGACGCAACTCCGAGCCTGAACTGGTCGGGTGTGCTGGGTGGTCAGACTTATCAGGTCATCGTGACCAGTCTGTCGAAGAATGTCGTGGCCTACAATGTGACGGGCATCAACGCTCTGAACTACACCATTCCATTTGATCTGCCGATCGGTCGGTATCGATTCGCCGTGCAGGCTCGCACGGCCTTCGGTGAACTGAGCGACCTGAGTCTTCCGAAGGACTTCCAGATCGTTGCCGCTCCGACTGTGACAGGCCCGTCTTCATCGACGTTCAACCGCACTCCTTCTTTCGCATGGAACGACATGAGCGGTATTGTTGGTGGCGTGATGGGTGGTGCGACCTCTTATGACTTCGCCCTCGACTTCATTCCGGCTGCTGGTCAGGCCGACGTCGCCTATCCTGTGATCACCGGACTGAGAAACACCGATTACACTGTGACTCGCACCTTGCCACTGGGACTCTATCGAGCCACAGTGCGAGCCCGCAGTGCTGATGTGATCGGGGATTTCAGTACGGTCCTGGAATTCTACGTGGGCGGTATTCCGGTTGTGAACGCCATTGGCACCACAACGGACCGCACTCCGACGATCTCATGGAGGCCGGTTGACGGTGCGTCCGGTTACAATATCTTCATCGCTCTGGATTCCAGCCCGGACGTGGCTGTCGCCCAGCAGTCCGGGATCGGATCAACGTCGTACACTGCTCCATTCGTTCTGGCTAAGGGAACATACCGAGTCTGGATTCAGGCTGTGAATGGGGCAAATGGTCAATTGAGTGGTCCAGCACTTTCAGGTGACCCTTCGATTGTCTTCACGATCGCCGACGCTTCGGATGTGCAGAAGAACGATCGGACTCAGAACTACACCGTCACATCAGTTCCTATGGATCTGTTCGGAATGGTGTCTGAGTCCACAATCAGCATGCTGCCTTCGGTTATCTTTGGTTCACCACACGTGGAAATGGTGATTGCCGATCAGGCTGTCGATGCTGAACTTCAGATCAGTTCTGAGGGTGTCGTTGAGACTGCGGAAGCGAATGCTGAAGCTGTGACCGAGACCATTCCGCAAACGGATGAAATCCTGGCTCGCTGGGATGAACAGAAGTGGTGGGATGCGGTTCCGGCTGCGTTGGCCCCTGTCGTGACTGCTCCAGCGGTTTCGCCAGTAAAGGTTGAAGAGAAGCCTGAGGAATTGTCTGCGTCGGCAGGACTTCTGGGAGCCATCATGGCTCTGGCACCATGGGCTCTGCGTCGTCGCCGCAAGGATGATTCCTCGACATAATCGGTCCGGTCCGATAGAACACTGACGACTGCGGGGCTCATTCATGAGCCCCGCTTTTCATTTGAGGGTCCGATAAACAGCGTTTCTGCTGCGGACTGGTGTCAACCGGAGAACGATTCATGCAAGTGACGATCACTGCGGTAGGTCCCGACCACAAAGGCCTGGCCGATCCGATCATTCATTATGTAACCAGCGCCGGGGCCAATATTCACGAGATCCAGATGTACGACCGCGACTCCGAGCGGTTGTTTGCGATGCTGATGCGAATTGAATGGACGTCCACGACTGAACCGATTGCGACGCTGCGTTCGCGGCTGCAGGAGATTGGGCGGTTGAAGGGGCTGCAGGTGCGAGTCTGGTCGAGAGATGAGTTCTCACGTCCACCGCGTCTCGCGATCTGCACGACGTACCGTTCCGAACCGCCGTTGGCCATTCTTCGAGCCATTCGTGACAAGCGGCTGAAGGCCGAAGCGGCGGTGATGATCGGCAATCGAAATTCGTGCCGCAGTGTGGCCGACCAGTTTGAGGTGCCGTGGATCAATATGGGCGACGCGCAGGGCAATCCCGATTATTCCGTGCTCGAACGCGTGGTGGACGAACAGAGTATCGACTATGTCATTCTGGCTCGGTATATGCGAGTCCTTCCGGCCGAGCTGTGTTGGAAGTTTGCGGGGGGCCGGATTATCAATCTGCATCATGGACTGCTGCCGTCATTCCCTGGCTTTCGCCCGTACGAAGATGCGTACCAGCACCATATGCTTTGTTTTGGAGCCACCGTGCATTTCATCGTGCCGGAACTGGATGCCGGGAATCAGATCATTTATCAGGGTGCGTTCAGCGTTCTGCCGGGGACGGCTTTGGCAGATATCAAACGCCAGGGTGAAACCGACCACGAACCGAATTGCCTGGTCGAAGGTCTTCGCCGCGTCGTGGATCGAGAAGTCGAACTGCACTTCCACCGGGTCGCCCGTGTTCCGCAGGACCAGTAGGCAGCAGGCAGCAGGCAGTAGGCAGTTGGCAGTTGGCAGTTGGCAGTTGGCAGTTGGCAGTTGACAGTTTTGAATCCAGGGGAATTTTGGGAAAGCCGGGAACTCGCGGACGCTGGGCTGCGTCCAACCGATCTCTGAGCTCCCTCGTTGTCTCTGCGCCCGCCTTTTTTGCAGCCTGCCATAGTTGATCGCCATGCCATCAGATTCCTCTTCCTCCCAGAACGACTCGTTAAACGCCGCATTGATGCTCGTTTCGCGCCAACTGGACGAAGAGCTCACGCAGGATGAAGCGTCGCGGCTCGCCCAGGTGGAAACACATTGGCCGACGGAAATCGGCAGTTTTCGCCGCCAGTGCCAGTTACTGCGAGTTCAATTGCAGACCGCACCCGCTCAAAAAATAACTGGCCTTTTGTTTACTATTCCGCCAGCTCCTGTGGCCGCTTTCGCAGACGAAGTACCGGCCCGGCGACGCAGCGGAGCTCAACGGCTGGTCGTTGGCACTGTCACCGCGATCCTTTGTTGCGGACTGGTAGTGGCAGTGTTTGGCCCTTCCGAAAGATCTGCAGATTCCACAATGGCCAGTGCTCGGAGTTCGCCGGCCCATGTCGAATATTCCCCGGACGCCCGGCATGCCGCAGACGTGATGCCATCCATGGGAACGCCCATGGTTGACTCGTTGGAATTTTCGCCGGTAGCACCGATGTCTGATGGTCCAGGAAGCCCGATCGCATTGAAGTCAGAAACTTCGGACGCATCTTTGGCCCTTGCAGCGGTCGATCAGGCCGCGGCAGAAACCAGCACGGACGACATCATTACTCCTTTGGTGCAGTCGGATAACTGGAACGTGGTGGTTGTGAAGGTGAACAGCCAGGACCGTGACCAGGCCATGGATCGCATTGCTTCGATTGTGAAGGAACACGGGCTCCGCTTGCAGCGTTCTGCTGGAAAAGATCGGCCTGAGTGGCTGGGGGTTGTTTTGACGTCTGCCGACGGAGCCAGTGAAGAGGTTGTCACGGCGATGGAGAAGGGTCTGTCGGAATCGACGACCAGGCGTCAGATCGTGGAATCTCGCATGTCGCCCGAAGCATCTTCCAAAATCATCGCCGCAGTTCGCGAATCGCTGCGGTACCCGACACGCTCCGAACTGCATCACGGCCGAATCTTCGTGGCCTTGCCAACCGCACCGTTGATGGCTCGAGCAATTCGTTCGTCCGGTTCGTCCGCAGCTTCACAGCCCGCTGCCACCAGTGCCCGGAACGAGGTGGTGAAGGCAGAAGCCATCACGGAAGACCAATCGTCGAAGCCGACTTTGGCCAAGGTGACCGAACCGGAGGCTTCTCCCATCGCTTCACCCACGGTGACATTGGTCGTGTTCGAATTCCCGCAGCATCAGTAGCTTGTTGGGTTCAAATTTGAAATTCTAAATTTCAGATCTCGAATTCTCAGCCGTCCGTCTGGGGTTCATTCTTCGTCACGCTCCATTTTATAAATTCGAGATTTCAGATTTGAAAGGAACTTGTCGCTCTTATTGGGAGCCATGCGCCTTTCAGGACGAGTGTCCAATTCAGCCGCATGGCACTTAAAGTCGTTTGCGTTTTTTCCAGGAGCACACAAAGCTCAAAGAGAAATCACGCGGGGAAGCTGGCCATTGCCGCATGGGACGGGGGACTCCGTTTCTGGCTGCGCGGCTGCTGGGTTTGTATCCTTCCACTGGTGGTCGATACTTTGCCCGCGAGAGCCGATGGCGATTCTGACGTGCGCGTCTGTTATGCAATCACGCAGTGTGCGGCAAGAACTTACGAACACTGCTCTGACCGCGTGTCACTGGCCGCAAATTGGCGTTTGATTGTTATTGCAAAGGCTGATTAATGTTAAAATCGAAAGCGGCGCATCCGATGGGTGACCGTCTCGTTCTGGGCTTCGTGTGTAATCGGGATTCACGGATTGAATCGCTGGCGGTGATGCCGGGGGTCAGTTCCCGTCTGGAAGCCGGGCATTTTTTTCTGGAAGCCGTCACGCTCGTCGGGGACGCCGATCTGAAGCAACAGTGGCAGGAAATGGCGGCCGGGCGAGTCAGCATTCAGGGCGAAGTGACCGTGACGCTCATAGACGGTGAGTCGCCGATCAAAATGCTGTTTCATGCCATGCCGCTGCATAAAGGGACCGATGAAGGCATGTTCCTGGTCACTTTGTGCTCCGGTTTTCAGGCCATCACCGCAGGCCCGGACGAGATCGCTCGCAGCCGCGCCGTGCTTGACACGGCTGTGGATTCTATCGTCACAATCAACAGCAGTGGGATCATTTCCTCTGTGAATCCGGCCACGGTGAAGATGTTCGGCTACTCTGAAAACCAGCTGCTGGGCCAAAACGTTTCCCTGCTGATGCCCGAGCCGTTTTTAACCAATCATGACGGGTATATCGCAAACTATCTGAACACCGGTAAACCATCGATCATCGGAATCGGCAGACAGGTCATTGGACGAAAAAAGAACGGTCAGGAGTTTCCGGCTCATCTGGCTGTGAGTGAATTCGTTGTCCGAAGCGTCCGCTACTTCACCGGCATTCTGCGTGATCTGAGCGAGCTTGAACAGGTTCAGCGACAGTTGATGCAGTCAGAACGGCTTGCCGCGATCGGTCAGATGGTCACTGGGCTGGCTCATGAAAGTCGCAATGCTCTGCAGCGAGCGCAGGCCTGCCTTGATATGTTGTCGCTGGATTTGCAGGGAAGTCCTGAACAGCTTGATCTGGCTCGTCGTGCAACCACGGCTTTGCAGGACCTTCATCGGCTATATGAAGAAGTCCGCAGCTACGCGGCACCCATTCATCTGGAATTCCGAGTCTGTGAGCTTGACACGATCTGGAGAAAAGAATGGGACAATCTTGCAGCGGTTCGAAAGGACAAACACATTCAGCTGATTGAAGCGCCCGATAACGAAAGTGTCAGCTGCGAAGTCGACGTTCATCGAATCGAACAGGTCTTTCGCAATATCCTGGAAAACGCGATCTCCGCCTGCGGTGACGGTGGCATCATCACGATTCGCAGTGCGGGTGTTGAGGACCACGGTGAATCAGCGGTCCGCGTCTCCGTTCAGGACAACGGAGCGGGGATGACAATGGAGGTCTCAAAGCAGATCTTCGAACCGTTCTTCACGACCAGGCAAAAGGGCACCGGCCTGGGAATGGCCATTGTCAACAGAATCGTGACGGCGCATGCTGGCACCATTTCCGCAGGTCCGCTGGAACCCCGCGGAGCCGAAGTTGCCCTTGTCCTTCCGTGCAGAACCACGATTCGGAATGCCGTTCGCTTTTAGATGATTTGCGAGCTTCTGAACCACATTTTCAGTGGTCAGGGCCGCTCAGATGCATGCATGCCGCACAGTATTGTGCGAATATGCACTGTTTTCTCGTCTGAACAAAACCGTCGTATGGAAGAAACGCTCGGGGCTGGCAAATCGGTCCCGTTATATCGGAGCATTCGATGTCCACAAACAGTCCCATGAATCTGTTGGTCGTTGAGGACGACCCGGATTTTCGAGAAACCTGCTCACGCTGGATGACTCGAAAAGGGCATCGCGTCTCGGCCGCAGCCAATGGGCACGAGGCTCTTGAACTTTGCGAACGGCGATCCTTTGACGTGGCCATCGTCGACATGAACATGCCAGGCCTGACCGGGCTTGAGTTGCTGGATCGCATGAAGGTGTCGCAGGTAGAGACAGAAGTCATCATCCTGACGGGCCAGGGCACCATCGAAAGTGCTGTCAACGCGATGAAGCTTGGGGCCTGCGACTACCTGACAAAGCCGTTCCCGCTGGATGAACTCGAACAACGCTGCCTGATGGCATTTGAGCGAGCGCGTCTGCATCGCGAGAATCGCCAGCTGAAGGCGATCATCGAACGTTCGCAGCCGCCAGTCCGGATCATTGGCGATTCGGCTCGGATGCGTGAAGTCTTTCGTCTGATTGAACGAGTCGCTCCGACGGATAAGCCGGTTCTGATTCAGGGCGAAAGCGGAACCGGTAAGGAACTGGTAGCTCGCGCGCTTCAGCAGCGCAGTCATCGAGCTAACCGTCCGTTTGTGACGATCAACTGCGCCGCATTGCCCGAGCAGCTGGTCGAAAGTGAATTGTTCGGTCATCGCAAAGGTGCGTTCACAGGTGCGAACGAAGATCGCGCGGGACTGTTCGAAGTGGCAGACGGAGGAACCTTGTTCATTGACGAAATCGGGGAGCTCCCCGGGGCGCTGCAGCCAAAACTGTTGCGGGCTCTTGAAGACGGCTCGATTCGCCGAGTCGGCTCACATCGGGAACGCCGTGTTGACGTTCGTCTGATTGCTGCGACCAATCGTATACTGGTGGATGAAGTCGCGGCCGGTCGATTTCGCGAAGACCTGTATTATCGTATTAACGTCATGTCGCTTGAACTTCCTCCGCTTCGCAAGCGTGAGGGCGATGTTCCGCTGCTGATCAAAGCCTTGATGGGACGCGAATGGGTAATGACCGAAGAAGCGGCTCGCGCAATGGAAGTTTATCGCTGGCCGGGGAATGTGCGCCAGTTGAAGAACGCGATTGAGCGGGCTCAAATCCTTGCGAACGATCATATTATTACCATCGACGATCTGCCGTCAGAAATCTGCGACACACCGGAATCCGCTGCTGCGGCGGTCGGAGTTGTGCCTGCGATGAATGGAAGTCCGGCTGACCGTCTGCCGGCCACTCCAGCCGCCGGATCACCGCGTCTGGAAGACCTGGAAAAGGCACACATTGTGGACATCCTTCGCCAGCAGAACGGCAACAAGGCTCGCACGGCGAGAATTCTCGGTATCCATCGCCGCAAGCTCTACCGACTTCTGGAACGCTATGGCATCGCCAGCGAAGAACGCCTGGTCTGACACAACGCGTCGCTGCCGCGCTTTGAAGTTGCGCCTTTTTAATAATAGAAACTCGAAACGTCAGTGCGGGATTGAGTTGTAGCTGTTCGGCTGCGTGCCCAAAAATCCCTCGCTGACGCAACTGGCTACGAGTGGCGAACTGTCAGCCAGTGATATGATTTGGAAAGTGGAATGGCCGGAATGGAAGCGTGCAGACAGTGTAAAAGTATTGTTTCCCACCGGGACGCGGAAGAGCGCACCGCCGATTCCTCGACCGCCACGGCCGGAGTCGCTTCGGGCTGCAACTGAAGCGGCTGCACAGGTCTCGCAGCAGCTCTGGTTTCTCGATCTCTCGTTTCAGCAATCCGCTACGCCAGGACTGATTGGTTTCGTGTTCATTACCGCACTGGTCGGTCTGGTCCTGACGGCAATTAGGATCGGATCTACGTCCTGTTCAATTTCCCCGTCCTTATGGCCTCTGCAATGACAAGCGGGTGTAATGAAATCTCGTCACTCTCGGTGTAGGCATACAAGACCCGAAAACCGCAGGACATCGACGATTCGGTGGTGGCGACCATCAGATCACGAAATCGTACATCGAAGGGGGCTTCGAACTGGCAAACCTCTTTCGTTAATCGAGTAAAGCTCCGACTATCCAGACGGGCGACCATGAAAATGCCGGGAAGCACACACAGGTCAGCAGCGGTCTCAAAGATCCGCATCTTCTTCTCGAGTTCATCACAACGTCATTGTTCCACTCCTCGACGACGAAACCTGATTCCGTCAGTCGCACGAATCGTAAATTTTCGAAACCCTCGTCCATTGAGGGCAGTTCCAGCTTCCTGGCTGTGGACAGGATGCCGACCTCTGGTACTCGCACAACTCGTGTCTCGTTGCGTTCAAGACAGTCTTCCACCTTTGACCGGAAGTAGTAGCCGACAATGGAATACTGGGCGTTCTTCGCAGCTTCGATATACTTTGCCCGGTCTGCACCGCTTGGGTTTGTGTTGTCAATCACGAACGGCTGCTGTGTCTCCAAACAGGCTGCCAGGAACTGACGCTCCCGATTAAGTATTGAGTAGATCGAGGCTGATCCGAACGTGCGTCGAGAAGTACCGTTCCTTGTAGAAGGAGGATTTCCCCGACGCGTGCAGACCGATGAAGATCACCGGTCATTTGTAGAGCCTGATGATGAAGCCAATGAAAAGGATGACCTTGGACATATCAGACTTCCACAGATTGAATTCTTCGCTGGTTCTCCAGCATTGTAGTTTGTTGGTATCCTTTTGCAGTGTTGAGGTTTCCACTCGGACAACCGCCGGATGGACTCAGCAACGACATCAATCTCAGCAATTGCCGTGATCCATCGACCAGCAATGATTTACGACTGATGTCAGTTTGAAAATCCAATTGGTCGCCCAGGCTACAGCGACGACGTTCGAGAAGTGCAGCTTGATATTTCAGGCTGCGATGCCGATGGAAACCGTATTCTACTTGGCAAACAACAGGCAGTTCAAACTCCCCGAAATCGTAAAGGCCAACCGAGAAGTCACATTAATCAGATAGCATTCAGGCTCCGAAATAATCACCAGAAATTCTTATTGACTGACGATCAATTGGCGGCAATAATTGAACGCGAAGTTGTTTTTCCGTTGTCGAGTTGATCCTTGATCTGGAGGACGCCTATGGAAGAAATGATCAATCTGTGAGTGAACTTGTCTCCGGTTACTGTTGAGGCGTGTTTTGCTCCTCCGAGTATTGCAACTCCGGCCTCGTTCGGCTTTTTTCTTCACTCTTCATCATGCTGCTTTAAGTAGCAAGGTTGATGCAAGAATGGCCCGGAATGGGCTCCGCTTGTTCGTGCCAGAGTGGACTTGAAGTAGCAGGCAGTTCTGTTCTGATGAAAGCTTTCTGGCCCTCGTCCACTCTTGGTGACGAGGGCCTTTTTCGTTTCCGTAAATGCCCTGCTTTGAATTGAATTTTGATGAGTAATCGGGTCGTCAATCATTTTTCTGGTGGCGGTGTCTGGTAATGCCTCGCTCGTTGAAGTCTGTCGCACGAGGTTATTTGTGGTAGTACGTCGGACGACTCCAAAATCTCATTCCGTCTTGGACCATACCGAACCTGAAAATGCTTCCACTATCCCCATGTCGAATGACGGAAAATCGAGCAACGCAAACACTGGGTGAGTCAGTTCTTCCCGCGGAATGTGGTCATAAGATTTCTGAAGAAACTGTTCGCAGTTCCTACGTTGTCTGCCATGCTCAATTTCCTCATACACGAAGTCAGTCAAGCAGCCGACCATGCTGGCGGTGCAATCCCGCTCAGGCCATTTCAATTGCGGCGTGCCTTCACTTTCACCGTTGTCGGTGAGTAATCGGATTCAGGAGAAATAGCCATCCTCCAGCGTGCCCCTGTAAGGCGTTGCACGTCGATTAAATCGCGTACCAATGGCCGAACCAATTTCCTGACGGTCTCAATACTTGCATCGTCAACGGCAGTCCGGGGAGCGTTGTCGTGGGCCTCAGTTCTTCCAGCCAGGAGGGGAGCAACACACTTCAGCCGTTCAAGAACCGCAGAATCGACCAGCTCATTCGCGATGGCATGTTTGAAGATTCGCCGAATCCTGCTCATACCCGCGTTGATTACAGGACGGCACCAGCCCAGTTCCACCATCTTTGCCCGAACGGCCTTGAGCGCCAACGGCCCGAAGTCTTTGGCAGGGAGCATGCCGTAAAGTTCATTCAGGGGCCTGATAACCGACTTCAGGATGTGGACTTCGCTGGTCTGCTCGCCGTCCTTCATGTAGTGCTGGTCAGCATGCCTCAGGAAAACGAGGCAGAGTTCACCGACACTTGGACCGGGATCGTCAGATTCATTTCGTGGAAGTCTTCCACGATTGGCGGGGGCAATCGGATCAATCGGCATGCCGCCGGCGAACTTGGCAATCAGTTCACCGTAGGCAATTCGGGAGCATTCCGAGCCATACTCGCCCAGAAGATAGTCGCGTCCTTTGATTCGAACGCGGGCTTGTCCACTCTGCTTGTGGAGAAGATACGACGGAAAAACATTTGCTTTTCGTGCCATGTGCGGGAGTCCTTTTCATTTCGCGGAAATTCTTCCACGATTGAAACAAGGTTTTCGCCGCACTGACGAACGTCGTCAGGTATCGTTAAACACGATTCGGAATGCTGTTTTGGAACAAGTGGAGGATAACGGGGTCGAACCGATGACCTCTTGCATGCCATAAAGCCACTGAATCATGATCAATTCAACAAAACGCAATGTTTCATATGCCTTTATCGACTTTCTCGCCTCTGTCGTCAAGTCTCAATCGGATTCAAAAACACTCATGAAATGGTGGAAAACGGTTCATTTCGTGGAAAGCACCCTGATTCTTCCACGAAATGAGTTGAGACGCCGACAGCTGGTCTCTTTCTCCTTCGCCACATGACTAAACTCTATGGTGCAAGAGCTTTTGACCAACGTGAGGATTCTGGCAATGTTTGTTTTTCTGTTTGTTTTTTTGAGTATCGAAGACACAAACGAGGTCTTTGACACACTGACGCCAATGGAGATCGAAGAGATTGACAAGTTACCGGAGATTGAACGTCTTTACCTTTTGAACCGTATAAAAACTGGCACATTCCCCACTCGCCGCGACTGGTCAAACGTGAACAAAGGCGAAATGTTTTTTGCCTCGGATACAATCAAGGTCGATCAAGTCGTGGACGAATCCAACTTCATTGGCTTCTACGAGAAACACATTTGGTTCGAGGGCGTCAACACGACGAATCTGAGTGACGACGTTCGATTGGACACCAATGGGGCGTTGTTTTTCTGCGACGGTAACAAGCAATACACCACTGTGCTGGGAGCGTCGAAGACGGTAATGAAGGTCGTTCGTGTTCGGCCGGAGGGGGCCTTGGAATTGTTGCGAGCGATTGCTGAACCGAGGGGCTATCATGTTTGGGGCGAAGGAGGCGAACAATTAGTGGTTGCAAAATATCTTAGCTCTTCGTCGAGAAGCATTGCAGTGCAATCGATTGCAGGTAAACGTAAGACTATCAAGCGAAGTGCGCTTACTCCAGTTGATGAAGAATGGGTATCAGAACAAGAGGCAGCGGAGAAGAGTTCGGCAAAGTAGCAAGGCAGTCGATACGATTGAAGAAACTGCAATTCACGCACCAGATTGTCGGCTTCAATGATCAGTCAAAGCCTATCCCGCAGAACACATTGTGCCATAGCAAGCACCGGATCTCAACTCAACATGCTGGCCTGCGTATCCTGACTGGTTTATTTCTGACATTGTCAGACGTTTCCAGCACCGGATCTCAATCAACGCCACTGGCCTGCGTATCCGTGCGTAGTTCTCAATGCCTTGAAATCGCGTCTCACCTCGAGCGCGTGCGTGCGGGATGTGACAACGGTAACATCGTGTTACCGTTTTTAGAGTCTCTCGTCTCACCTCGAGCGCGTGCGTGCGGGATGCTTGAATTCCCCCATACAATCCATCGACCAGCACTATCGGAAGCCCGCCACGGGCCTCGTGGGAGTCCGTTTTCAGCTTGGCGCATAAAGAAAGCCGCCCTGCGATGAAAGGATAACGCGGGGCGGCTTTTGCTGAACTGCGGTGACTCGAAAACCATTTCAGTTTCGATCGTTCGAATTTCGTCCCTGTTGCGAAACGAATTCAAACCATCGGTCCGCGGCGCAGATGCAATGCTTTCAAACTTCTGAACGCTGTGGATCGCTGT
>JBDNHX010000165.1:0-6031 GCA_041688565.1 Planctomycetaceae bacterium | reverse complement strand
TGGCCCGGCAGTTGTATGCATCGTTCGAAAACAAGATCCAGGGTCAGGCACAAATCGCGTATAGCTTTCGAGAACAGGAAAAGTACGCAGAAGCCGTCGCCGCATTTTTGCAGGTTGCCGCGGCAGATGTCGAACAGCCATTTCGCTGGTCAGCGGAAGCGGCCACCACGTACCGATACGCCCACCAGTGGATGCAGGCGATTGCCATCTATCAGGAATTGATGGCCAAAGACATTGACCACGTCGACGACTGGCTCTGGAACATTGCGATCACGCAACGAGATGCGGGCATGCTGAAAGAAGCGATCGGCACACTGCGGCAGTGCAATAATTTCCCGAACAACTACACGGAAATGGCCGGATGCCATCGCCGACTTAAAGAGTACGATCAGGCCATTGCGTTGTACAACCAAGTCGCCACCACCGATGAAAACTGGGCTCCGTGGTCGCTGATTCAGATCGCGTACACGCGTGAAGAAGCGGAACAGCCGGAGCTGGCGATCAAATCGTTTCAGCAGGTGTGCAAGCGATATCCCACCAATCAATATGCCAGCCAGGCACACGCCCACTTGCAAACCAGGTACAAGATCACCGTAACACTCGGCGGCGCCAAAGACGAATAATTCTGCATTCCAGGGTCATTGCCATGTCAACTCATTCGGTCGGATTCATTGCCGCGGGCTTGTTCGCGTGTGGAACATTTGTCGGCTGTGGATCTGATGCGCCGGTTCCCTCGGAATCGACCGGAAGCACCACGGTAAAATCTGCGACATCGGATTCCGAATCCGCCGCGAACGCTGAAGGCAACAAACCTACGACCGGCACCGCGGAGGCAAGTTCGAAGATATCCGGAACACCCGGTATCGAAGCACAGCTGGCACTCATTCAGTCAGACATCAACAGCGAAAGCTGGGAACGCGCTGACGAAAAAATTTCCGCATTGCGTGAGTCACTGGGAGCATCGCCCACAGAAGATCAGCTTTCGAAACTTTCCCCTGTTGAAAAACTCCTTGCGGACCGTCGCGAGGCTTTGCGTCGGGACGAACGAAAGCAGCTCCTCGCAGCCGCGAAAACCGCCTTTGACAATGGTGAATGGGACGAGTCACTGAAAACGATAGACGCTGTCGCCGCGCTGGCTCCAGGTGAATTGGAAAGGGAGGAACTGAACGGACTTCGCGCTTCGATCGATAAGGCCATGAAAGCCCAGCTGGGCCTTACATCGTGGATTAAGATGCTCGGTTCCGGCAGTTCAGGGGAAGTAAAAACGGCTCAGGCACAACTGCTGGAGGAACCAGAGGCCGCTTTGCCGCTGGTCCGCCAGGCGATAAACCTGCACGATCCCGTGACGACAAAGAATGCGCTCGAGTTTCTGCGGAAGCTGCGAAAACCGGAGATCGCCCTGCCGATCATGGTCAGCGTGCTGGAGGATCCGGCTCAGCAGGCCAGTTGGGAAAATGCTGGGAAAGAGATTGTTCGCCAGGATCATCCCGGCGCGGGGCCGCAACTTCTGCATCTGGTACTGATGTCGACGATTCCGGAGCAGCGGCAGGCGGCTATCAGGGCACTGGCAGGGGTCGTGGATCCTCCGGAGGACACGGCTTTGGTACTGATGCCACTCCTGTTTCAGGATGGACCCGAATTGGCCGCGATGCTCGTCGCCTGCACGCATTCGGTTTTGATTCATCATCACCATGATTTGCTGGAATGGCGGGCGCTCGTCGAAACCGTCACTGAAACGCAGGCCACGCAGCTGAATGAGCTCAGCGACCGCTTAAAGACGCTCCAGACGCTTCCGGCCGATCAGCAGTCGACAGTTGATGCCGCTCGGCAACTGGCGTATGCCCTTCAATTGATGACTCCGGAACCGATTCCAGGTGTCCAGATTCTGGAAGCCACTCCAACCGATCCTGCCATCAAGCCGACCGCTCTGCTGGACGGCGTGTGGAACACCATTGATCCCGCATCAATGTGGTGGACGCCGGTCGCGCAGCAGGGCTATGTGGTGCTTGATCTTGGTGCCCCGCGGACGGTCACCGGGATTCGTATTTGGAACTTCAACGAAAACAGTGCCGGCTATCGTGGGTGGAAGGACGTGGAAGTCTATGTCAGCGATACGCCCACTGCCTTGCGTCCCGTATCTCAGGGAAACCTCCTTCCCGCGCCAGGTATCGCTGATCCGCTGGACTACAGCCAGATCATTCCAGTTAACTTTGCACACGGGCGTTACGTGAAACTGATGTGCAAAGAATACCTTTCCCAAAATAGTCACGCAGGCCTGACGGAAATCCAGGTCCTCGGCTACTGAAGTTCCACCACCAATTTGTTCCAGGGCTCCAGCCCTGGAACACACTGCCCCGGAGGCTCCAGCCTCCACTATTTCATTCAGCAGGCAGGAGCCTGCGTTGCAGTGCGTTCCCAGGCAGGAGTCTGGGAACGAGATGCTGCCTTACTGGCCGTAAGCCGGAATCGCAAAACGTATTAGATGATTGTTTCCGCCGATCAGGAGTTCGGTGTTATCCGGGGCATAAGCGACAGCATATCCGGCAGATAACGGCAGCTGGAGATGCAATCTGAGTTGCCCATTGCCGGAGTCCCAAAGACACACATGGCCGGAGGCATCGATGGTTGCCATTCGGTTTCCCGTGAGGCTAATGGAACTTTGCACGATGCTTTGCGTGTGCCCGGATTCAATTTTTACCGGCTCCAGATTCTCAGCATTCCACGTTTTCCAGGTCTTGCCCATTCCAGCGGCGAACACCCTGGAGCCATTTGGTGCCAGCGATACAGAATTGATTCCATGTAACTCGGGTTCAGCAAGGATTTGCGTTTGTTGCCCCGTCAGATCCCAGAAGCGAACTGAACCATCCAGGCTTCCACTGACCAAAAACTTCCCCTGTTTGTTGAATGCCACGGACTTCACTCCGGCCGTATGTCCTTCACACATTGCCTGCTGTGCTCCCGTGGCGACATCCCAGATGCGAATTGTGCGGTCACTGCCTGCAGTGGCCACAAGTTTGCCATCGGAACTGAAGTCGGCTCCATAAATAATCCCGGAAGGAATTGTGAAACCCTGACGCGGGACGGACGACGCAGCCAGCCACCGCTTCAAAGTGCGATCTTTCGAAACGCTGAATAGTTGGCGATCGTCAATCGGTAACACCAGTCCGACAATTGCGTCAGTGTGCCCGCTTGCGGAATGTGTCAGGGTCCAGGTTGGCTGTCCGTTCACGCTGCCTAAACCGCAAACTCTCAGTGTGTGATCGTCTCCAGAGACAATCAGTTTTTGTCCTCCCTGAGCGATCACGACTGACGTGATCGGAACCGGACAATCCCAGGATGATTCAGTCCCATCGACGAGCTCCCACACCTGCACTTTTTGGTTTTCGCAGCCGGCCGCGAGATGACGTCCATCCGCACTGAGACTCAGTGATCGCACAGGGGCCGCCGCCGTCCATTGCTTGTCGGACGTCATCGTCTCAATCGACCAGCGTTGAATGAGCGGGCTGTTATCCGAGGTAAAGAAAGACTGACCGTCGGGCGAAAAGCGAATGGAGCTGACAGGTTTTTCGCTCGCGGTTGCACGCGCGGTCACGGCCGGATTCCAGCGCTTGACGGTCTTGTCCGCGCTTCCGGAAATCACCGCCGTTCCATCGGCGGACATGGTCGATGACAGCACAGCCGCTGTGTGACCGACGAGCCGTTCCGTGAGCATGCCTGTCGTTCCGTCCCACAGATAGACGGCACCGTCATCGCCAGCGGTCGCATAGGCACCGCCCGTTTGGCTGGTCGACACGCTCCGCAAATTCACAGTTCCGGTGACCGTCAACACTGGCGCGGATAGCGGGACGGCGTTTTCGCCGTTTTCCGCCGGGACATCCCAGACCAGCAGACGCTTGTCATCCGTGGTCGCAGCGACCCTTTTCCCGTCCCCGGTCACGGCCAAACTGTTGAAAGGTGATCCAACGGCCGGGGAGATGCCGAGTTCTTTTCCGGACAAGGCATTCCACAAACGCATGGTTTGATCAAGGCCGGCTGACAGCAGGCGGTTACCGTCTGGGGTCCACTGCACCGTTGTCACACTGCCTGTATGCCCTTTGAACACCCGCTTCAGACTCCGCTTCAGAATATATCCATTGTTGTCTGCTCCGGCACCGACGATCAGGGGAAGATCGGGGGCCGTTGCAATCTCACCGGTCACTGCCGGAGATGCAATTTCTTCCAGCAGAGTGCCGTCGTCACCCGAGTACACTCGAACCTTCTTGTCCGCGCAGGAGATCGCCCAGTGGCTATCGGAGGTTGCTGCCAGTCCGATAACCGCCGCTGGAGTGGTCAGTGTTCGCACCGCAGCGCCGTCGGCAAGATTCCAGATGAGAACCGTTGCCTGTGAGGAAAGCGGATCGCCGCCCGAGGCGACCTGCGCGCCATCCGCACGGACCGCGACGAATCGCAGTGCTGTACCGCTGCCGGAAAACGGACGGACCAGTTCACCATTGACGCTCCAGAGCTTCGCCAGCTTGTCTTCGCCGCACGTAACAAGGTGACTTCCGTCCGGCGTCACCGCCAGATCATAGACCTTCACTTCGTCCGCCAGCATGATGCTCTGAGCTGTGATTGAGCCCAATGTCAGATTGCCATCGGTGCCACCTGCCACAAAGCCAGGAGATAATCTCGACAGCTGCACCGCTTTCGCAGCAGATATTGAGGCTGGATATCGCTGAAGTTCACGTCCTGTGGTAACGTCCCAGATTCGCGTGATCAGATCTTCGCCGGTCGTCGCAATTCGATTCGCTTCCGAAAGAAAATCGGACGCGAGTATTGGTGAAACCTGAGTCAGCACTTTGGCTTCCCCGGAGGCAACCTTCCAGATCCTGACAGTCTTGTCCAGACTTGACGAAACAATCGTCGATGAATCAGCGGAAACCCGGACCCCGGTGATCTGCCCCTGATGTCCGGCAAAGACCTGCGCCTGTGCCCCGTCGGAGACATTCCAGCGACGAACAGAGGCATCCGCCCCGCCGCTGATGACGCTGGCACCATCCGGCGTAAACGCAACGGCAAGCACCGCGCCCGAATGGCCCGTCAGATCGCGGGGCATCTCGGCCCCCTTCCAGAGCTTCACCAAACCATCTGCTCCGGCGGTTGCGATGTCTCCGCTTTGCGGATGGATGGCCATGGAATGAATGCCGCCGGCATGACCCATTTGCTGCTGCTGTTCGACATGGTCGGGGAATGACCAGCTCTGCCATTTGCCCGTGTTTGATCCAGTAACGAGCCGCTTGTCGTCCGAGCTGATCGCGAGCGCCGTGACGGGTCCTGTTGTACTTTTCCAGCTGGCGATCTGTTGCTGATTCTCAAGACTGTAAACGCGGATCCATTCATCGAGCCCCGCAGAGATCAGCTGTTTGCCATCGTGCGTGATCGTCAATGCGGTAATGGACTGCTCGTGAGCTTTCACTGTCGTAGGCGCGACAAAAGGCAGAGTCCAAATTTTTGCGGTTCCATCCGCGCCGGAAGAAACGATGCGTTCGCCGTTCCCGAGGAACTGCAATCCCGTGACGGCTCCCACGTGGGCTCCCCACGTTGAGACGATCGCCCCCTGATCCATACTTCGGATTTGGAGATCACCCGCCACATCGCCAACGCCGAGCACAGAACCCTGCGAAGACACTGCCAGTGATTGGATCGGCTGAAGGAAATCATTCATTGCAAACTTTGGCTGACCGTCGTTGACAGTGCTCACTCGCACCGTCTTGTCGGCACTTCCCGTCACCAACAACTGGCCGTTCGGAGTCAACGCGACCGCAGCCACTGGCTGACTGTGGCCTCGCACCGGTGCCATGGTCTCGGAGATTTCCCAAAGGCGCACTGACCCATCCAGTCCGGCACTCAGCACCAATGGCTTCGATGGATGAAAGCTTAAATCGTTGATGGCACTCACATGTCCCGCCAGCAGCGGGCCGAGCGTTCCATCGGCCGTTTTCCAGACGTGAATAGTCCCCGGCTCACTGCCGGATGCCGCCAGTGCACCATC
>JBDNHX010000164.1:0-8472 GCA_041688565.1 Planctomycetaceae bacterium | reverse complement strand
CATCGCAACGATCGGTGTGTTGTTCAAAAAGGCTGACGTTCCGACGGCAAATATGGCCAGCATTATCAGGCCACCGAGCTCCGTGCGAGCCGGTCCCAGCACGCGGGCGCCCACGGCATCGACGATCCCCGTCTCTTTCAGACCGGCAGTCACCACGAAGAGCGCGGCGACCATCAGCAGTGAGTTGCTGATGAAGCCGCTGAAGGCTTCCTCAGGCTTGATGACCCCACAGAGAGACAGCAGTACAATCGCGCCCATGAAGACGAGATCGGCCGGCTTCTCCAGCATCAGAGCGACAAGAACCATCACCGTCACAGCAATGGTCAGCCATGCTTCCCAACCCATGCCCATGTTGTCTTCACCTTTTTCAACTGGCTCCGCGCAGCGGCCAAGGCGTAGTGATACGCTGGCCATCTGCTGGCAAGAATGTGAGGTGAACAATAACGGCCAGGACAATTTCCCGCTACGGAACCCCTGATTTGATGCAGGTTTGGCAAGCGCCGACCGTCGAGTCGTTCCAATTGAACGCGAGGTATTGAGTCAGCGTGCGAGTGTCCAAAAAGCCTCGTTCGCCAACGATGAGAAATCGTGGGCAGCAGAGCGAACAGCAGCGAGATGAAACCGGCTCGATGCGCCTAAGGGCTCTCGAAAGACTTCCATCCGTGAACTTCGCCTGAGGCCGGCAGAACCGGCGCAGCGGGAACATTTGATTGCTCGCTCCCTTTTTCGAATGCCTCGCGGAGCAACTGAGCCGCGAATTTCGGCTGAGAACGTCCGTCATGATCGCTTGTAGAGGTACGTTCTTCGAGAGAATCCGGGGCTCATTCGCCGCCGCATTGAATGGCAGACGCAGGAAACCTACAATCAGTCGCTTTTGGTCAAGCTGGGCAGGCTGTCTGGCCACCGGCAATATTTGCCGAAAGGGATTTCCCTTGCGGCCTGAATCTGCGAAAACTCCGTGGCTGCCACGGTTTGCGAGCAGATTGCGGATTTGTGGGTTCAGAACGGACGCTGGAACATTCGACATAATCGTTACGATCGGATGAGTCCGCGAGTTCTGGGTACGCGCGGTTGTAACTGTATTTTATGGCAAGAACGAAAGTCCCTGCTCGGGATGGTAGTGGTTGCCTTTGTGAGCGACGGTTCACACCTTTCATTGATCCTGTTCGCTGAATTTCATCTCTGGGGATAAGAATGTTGGATCAGGCTGTTCTTGATCAGGTGTCTGGGATCGCTCCGGAAGAACTCGAAGAATGGTACGAATCGTTGGAAGACATCCTGCACCGATACGGTGAGGAGAAGCTTCGGGAATTGCTGGTCTGCCTGCAGGAACGTGCTTACGCCCGTGGCGTGATGCTGCCGTTCACAGCCAACACTCCCTATATCAATACGATTCATCACACCGATCAGGTGAAGTTCCCGGGCAATCGGGAAATGGAACGCCGCATCAAGAACATCGTTCGGTGGAACGCGATGGCGATGGTTGTGCGAGCGAACAAGTATTACGACGGCGTCGGCGGGCACATTTCGACGTTCGCATCATCCGCCACACTGTATGAAGTGGCCCAGAATCATTTTTTCCACGCTCGCAACGAAACACACACGGGCGACATGGTCTACTTTCAGGGCCACGCATCGCCCGGCATGTATTCTCGCGCCTTCCTCGAAGGCCGCCTGACTGAAGATCAGCTGATGAACTTCCGCCGCGAACTGCCGGCCGGAATTGGTCTGTCAAGCTATCCGCATCCATGGCTGATGCCAACGTTCTGGCAGTTCCCGACCGTATCGATGGGACTTGGGCCAATCTGTTCGATCTATCACGCTCGCTTTTTGCGATACATGGAACACCGCGGTCTGCTGGATACTTCCAAATCCCGCGTCTGGGCCTATCTGGGCGACGGCGAATGCGACGAGCCGGAATCACTCGGCGCGTTGACTTTGGCATCTCGCGAAAATCTGGACAACCTGACCTGGGTCATCAACTGCAACCTGCAAAGGCTCGACGGGCCAGTGCGAGGCAACGGCAAGATCATTCAGGAGCTGGAAGCAGCGTTCCGCGGTGCTGGCTGGAACGTTATTAAAGTGGTGTGGGGATCAGACTGGGACCCATTGCTCGACGCCGACGAAAACGGCAAGCTCGTCAAGCGGATGGGCGAAGTTGTTGACGGCCAGTACCAGAAGTACACGGTGTCGGATGGTGACTACATCCGAAAGCACTTCTTTGGTGCGGATCCCGAAGTACTGAAAATGGTTGAGCATCTTTCTGACGAAACGATGGAGTCCATTCGCCGCGGTGGCCATGATCCTGAGAAAGTTTACGCGGCGTATCACGCGGCGGTAAACCACAAGGGAGCACCGACTGTGATTCTCGCCAAGACCGTGAAAGGGTACGGTTTGGGAGACGCGGGCGAAGGTCAGAACGTGGCTCACAATCAGAAGAAGATTGCTGAAGACGCACTCAGGGCCTTCCGAACTCGCTTTAACATTCCGGTCAGCGATGCAGAAATCGGCAAACTGCCGTTCTACAAGCCGGAACCGGATAGCCCGGAAATGAAATATTTGCATCAGCGTCGCGCGGCGATGGGCGGATTTGTTCCGCTGCGTCCGCAGTGCACAGAGAGACTGGAAGTGCCATCGCTGGATGACAAGATCTTCGACGGCAAGCCTCTGCTCGCCGGCAGCGAAGGTGGGGAAGGTTCGACGACCTTCGCTTTGGGAGCGATCCTGCGAGGCCTTGTGCGTCATCCGTCCGTTGGCAAGCGAGTCGTGCCGATCATTCCTGACGAAGCGCGAACTTTCGGCATGGAAGGTCTGTTTAAGCAGATCGGGATTTATTCCAGCAAGGGCCAGTTGTACGAGCCCGTCGACAAGCTGTCTGAATCCGCGATGTTCTACAAGGAATCGAAGGAAGGACAGCTGCTGGAAGAAGGCATCAACGAAGCGGGCGCGACGAGCTCGTTCATTGCGGCGGGTTCGGCGTATTCGAACCTCGGCATGAACATGGTGCCGTTCTATGTGTACTATTCGATGTTCGGATTCCAGCGAGTTGGCGACCTGATCTGGTGTGCTGCCGATACTCGCTGCAAGGGATTCCTCTGCGGCGGAACATCGGGCCGGACAAGTCTGAATGGCGAAGGTTTGCAGCACCAGGACGGTCATAGCCAGCTGATGGCCACGACTGTTCCGTCACTGCGGTCTTATGATCCGGCGTGGGGCTATGAACTGGCCGTGATTGTGCAGGACGGTCTGCGTCGGATGTATGCCGAAGGCGAAGAAATCTTCTACTACCTTTCAGTCTACAACGAAGCCTACGTTCAGCCTGCAATGCCAAAGCAGGAAGGCATCGTGGAAGGAATTATCAACGGCATGTACCGTTATAGTTCCACCGACAGTGCCAACGGTCAGCGTCATCGGCCGCAGCTGTTTGGCAGCGGCACGATTCTGCGTGAAGCCCTGCGGGCTCAGGTGATCCTGAAAGAAAAGTACGGGATCGGCTGCGATGTGTGGAGCGTAACCAGTTACAGCGAACTGCGTCGGAACGCGATGGACTGTCAGCACTGGAACGATCTGCATCCGGATCAGCCGGCTCGCCAGAGTTACCTCGAGCAGATGCTGGATGGCGTGACAGGTCCGTTCATTTCCACAAGCGACAACGTGCGACTGGTCGCTGATCAGATTCGCGAATGGATTCCGGGCGAGTATATTGTGCTGGGGACTGACGGATTTGGACGCAGTGAGACGCGGCCAGAACTGCGGCGTCACTTCGAGATTGACGGGGAATGCACCGCCTACGCAACACTTCGCGGTATGGCACGCATGGGCGCCTTTGATGCATCGAAGCTTCCGGAGGCTCTGAAGCAGCTGGAAATTGACGCAGAGAAGATTAATCCGCTGAATGCCTGAGGCTGTGACAGGCCTGACACTCTCCGGAAAAACGGGCCGGGATTTGAATCTTCAATGTTCAAATCCCGGCCTCGAGACTTCCGAATGTTTAAAACACCGTTTGCGATTCACTGAAAACTGAACACTGAAAACTGCCTCCTATGTCCTTTGAATTCAAACTGCCGGAAGTGTCTGAAGGCGTGACCTCCGTTGACGTTGCAGAAGTGCGAGTCAAAGAGGGGGATGTTATTCAGGCGGGTGCGATTATCTGTGAAGTCGAAACGGACAAAGCCGTTGCCGAAATCACATGTCCGCACGCAGGCCGGATCTCGAAGGTGCTGATCAAAACGGGCGACAGCATCAAAGTCGGTCAGCCGATGATTTTGATTGAAGCGCCGTCCGGCGCAGAAGCTCCTGCTGCCAAACCGGCTCCGGCCGCTGCGCCGGCTGCACCGGCGCCAGCGGCTGCGGCCCCTGCTCCTCCGGCAGCAGCTCCTGTTGCGGCCTCGACCAGCAGTGGTCCGATGGAATTCAAGTTGCCGGAAGTTTCGGAAGGCGTGACAAAGGTTGATGTCGCTTCCGTGAGCGTCAAAGTGGGCGATACCATCGCCGCCGGTGCTGTTGTTTGTGAAGTCGAAACGGATAAAGCGGTTGCCGAAATTACCTGTCCTTACGCTGGAACAATCACCGCGGTCACCATGAAGCCTGGTGCGACCGTCCAGATTGGCGACGTTCTGCTGACGATCAACGCCACCTCCGGAGTCGCACCAGCGTCACCAACAGGACCGTCCGTGCCAGCGTCTGCTCCTGTCGCTACAGCGGCTCCCATCTCTACAGCGGCTCCTGTCACCGCCCCAGTGGCTGCGACATCACCTGCTGCTGCACCAGCAACCGCACCAGCAGCAGCAGCAGCCGGCGCTGCCCGGAGCGACGGGCCACCCGCCGCTGCCGGCCCGGCGACTCGCCGTCTGGCTCGCAAACTGGGTGTGAATCTGAAGCAGGTCAAAGGCACGGCGACCGGCGGCCGAATTACCATTGAGGACGTCGAAGGCTTCGTCCGTGAACGACTGACTCAGCCGGCAGTTCCAGCTGCGGCATCTGGTCCGGGATTTGGCATGGTTCAGGCCGCGCCACTCCCGGACTTCAGCAAGTACGGACCGGTCGAAAAGGTCCCGATGAACAAGATCTTCCGTATGGCAGCGTCAAATCTGCATACGGCCTGGGTCACGATTCCGCATGTGACTCAGCACGATCTGGCGGATATCACGGAACTGGAATCTGCTCGCAAGCGATACGTAAAAGCCAATCCGAACTCGCCAAAAATCACCATGACCGCCATCATGATTAAGGCCGTCGTTGGTGCTCTGAAAGCATTCCCCAACTTCAATTCCAGCGTCGACATGGTGACCGGGGAACTCATTCTTAAGCAGTACTATCACATCGGTGTAGCGGTCGATACGCCGAACGGACTGGTCGTGCCTGTGATCCGAAACTGCGATCAGAAGAACGTCCTGCAAGTGGCTGCAGAGCTGACCGACATCGCCGGTCGGGCTCGGGACCGAAAGCTGAAGACGGAAGAAATGCAGGGCGGCACGTTCACGATCACCAACCTTGGCGGAATCGGCGGCACAGCCTTTACGCCGATTGTGAACTATCCGGAAGTCGCCATTTTGGGGTTGTCACGAGGAATCAATAACCTCATCCTGGAAGACGGTCAGGTTGCCGAACGCCTGATGCTGCCTCTGTCACTGTCTTACGACCATCGAGCGGTCAACGGTGCGGATGCAGCCCGATTTATCGTGAAGCTCTCCGGCAGTCTGACGAACTTCTTCGAGCTGTTCTAAACGCGGCTGATAGAGCTCAGCCACGCCAGCTCGTGCGGCTTCGGGTGACGTCACATTTCGCGGATGGGCATTTTTGCAAAGACAAGATCAAGGTGTCCCTGCAGGCGCGGCTTCTCTTTTTCTGGTGCGTGGGTAAGAGCCGTTGCCAGCCATTCTGCGGCTTTCTCGAATTCTCCGTTCTCAGCATGAGCAGCAGCGAGAGTATCGAGCGTATTCCATTGCTCATAACCAGAGATTTCACAGGCTTTCTTTGCCAGTTCGAGAGCCCGCGTTGGGCTGCGGATGCTGTCGTCGGTGGACGTGGCGAGCAGCCAGGCCAGGTCGTTTGTGGCCTCATAAGACGTCGCGTTGTGCTTCATCGCCAGTTCCAGATCGGCGATGGCTTTTGCAAACTCTTTCTTCAGCCGCCATGTGTAAGCTCGATTTCCGAGCGCATCCGTGTACTTGGGATCGATCTTTAAAGCTGCTGTGAAATCGGCAATGGCCTCATCCAGCTTGTTCAATTTCTGATGCACAATGCCGCGATTGTTTAGTGCTTCCGGGTAGTCGGGAACCAGCTTCAGCGCGGCCTGAAGATCCAGCAGAGCCAGGTTGTATTCCTGAGTTTCGATGTAACAGAGAGACCGATTATTAATCGCCAGGAAGTTCCTGGGATCCATCACGATCGCCGTGGAGAAATCTTTTTGAGCAGATTTGTAATCACCCTTCAGATAGCTGGCTTGTCCGCGATTGTTGAGGGCACCGGCGTTGCGTGGCTTCTTGCGAAGGCTTTCTGAAAAGTCGGCAATAGCATTGTCGTTCATTTTGTGAGCCAGGAACGCGACGCCTCGCAGATGGTAATTTTCCGCGGACGGATCTGCCGTGACACGTTTTGTGAGTTCCGGAATAGCGGAATCAAAAGGCACGGCCTCTTTTTCCCACAGCCATCCACCCTTCTCATTGATCCACAGCCATTCGCCATTTGTCAGCGTGACGGTGAAAACCTCACCCAGATAAGAACGCCAGACGATTCCCTCCGGCGTTTTCATCTCAGCACCAGCCCGCGTCACGACGATCTTTTTTCCAACGCGTGGGTCAGGTTTCTGAGGCGCCTGCGTTGCGCCAACGAGCGAAACATTCAGTGCGAGGTAACTGACGAGCGTAACGAAGCGAATTCCCTGGAGCATATCTCAGCCTGTTCACAAAACGATGAGTTTGCAGTCTCATTCCGACCGGAGTGAGCGAAGACTTCCTCGCGGAAAGGATATAGCAAATGAGGCGTAACACGCAACATGAAGGCGCCGCTCAACACGGGCGATCATGTGCCGCAGAATTCACAGGCGGCGAGAAGTCGAGGCATTGACGCCTTAATGCGCTGCGAATGAGCCGTTGTGATGCTGCTCAGCGGGGGTGCAACGATGTGACTGCACAGGCCGCATTCTTCCATGGCCGCCTTCAGGCCTGGGATCAGTTTCATTTGTCCGTTATCGTCGCGATAGACGGAAGCGAACATGTCGGCGATGGCATCTTTCCAGTGCCGAATTTCAGCCGCATCTTTGCGAACGGCTGCCAGATAAAGTCGACTGTAAACCAGTGGCAGCAGATTGGCACCGCCGCAGACTCCTCCGTTTGCGCCAGCAGCGACCGCTTCGGCCAGAAGTTCTTCCGGGCCCATGAAGATCACAAAATCGTCACGGTCACGATGCTGTTCACACAACTGCTGAAAGTAGTTCCAGTCACCGCTGCTGTCTTTAATTCCGGCGATGTTGGCGTGTCGTGACAACGGCTCAACAATTGACAGATCCAGATTGACGCCCACACAGGACGGCATGTTGTAGAGCATCACTGGCAACGGAGACTTGTCGGCCAGTTGAGTGAACCAGTCCTGAAGAGCGCTTAGCGACACATCAAAATAAAACGGGGCTGCGGCGACGATTGCAGCGGCACCACACGTTGCAGCGTGCTCCGCAAGAGCGATGGATTCGGCCAGACAACTGTCAGTGACACCGACGAGAATCGGGATTCTTTTATTCACTTGCTCACAAGTACGTTCGACCATTTCGTAACGCATCTGATAGGTCAGCGATGGGCCTTCCCCGGTCGTCCCCAGCACAAACAATCCGGACGCGCCACCTGCCACCAGATGTTCGACAATCCGGTCTACTGCCTCAAGATCCAGTTGATCGGCTGCGTTCATGGGGGAAACAACCGGTGGGATCACGCCGGACAATTTTTGCATGGAAGGGGCTCAAAGTGACGCGACAAACAGAAGCACATTCGTTCGAAGTATGCGCTCTTGAGCAGGCCGGAGCACGTCTTTTTCCACGCGAGCCGCAGTAAACCCAACAGTTCGTGCGGCGGACGCGTGAAAGACCGTCCTTGCCGGTCAGGAAGTCTTCAGCGGTTGATAAGAATTCGATGGGCACCTGGGGTTCGCATCCTCATCGAATCTATTGTTCCGATGCCTGTGATGGCTCTGAGAAAATCGAGGCAGGCACGCTCCTACGGCTATTTCTTGAGAGTTCTCCGCTTTGTTCGAAAGTTGGCTCCGGAACTGTCCGACATTCTTTAAAAGTTTCATTCTCATCCGCGCTGAAAACGTGGACCGACAGAATTTTAAAAAAACTGGCTCACGACCCTGACGCTGGCCAACAGTTTCGCTAAGAATCAAACGAGCGAATGTCACGGTTTCTCGGAGTGGCAGCGTCTATGTTTTCGCGATGGCTATTTTCACCCGGGTCCCGGGCTGATGGGGACAAAGCTTATG
>JBDNHX010000001.1:0-16944 GCA_041688565.1 Planctomycetaceae bacterium | reverse complement strand
TGATACCATCATCACAGGCTTCGGTGACGACTGGGTTGATGCCATGAACGGCAACAACACCATTGACGTCGGCGCTGGAAATAACGTCGTTTATTCCGGTAGCGGTAATGACACCATCACGTCGCTCGAAGGACTGGATCAGATCAGCGCCGGCGATGGAGATAATACGATCAATGCGGGTGCTGGGGATAACGTGGTGACATCGGGGACCGGAACCGATTCCGTCATTACGCTCGACGGCAACGACCGGATCACACTGGGCAACGGACCCAAGGACGTCCGCGCTGGCACTGGCAATAACAGGATTGTGACGGGCGACGGCAGCGACACAATTGTTACGGGTGATGGCCTCGACACCATTGATTCGGGTGCTGGCAATGACTTTATTGTGGCTGGTGGTGGGAATGATGAGATCAAGAGTGGTGAAGGTAATGACCGCGTCCTTGGTCAGGAGGGTGATGATACCATCTACGGCGGCGAGGGAAATGATCTGATCGTCGGAGGATTGGGATCTGATCTCCTGTTTGGGGAGGCGGGAAATGACTCTGTTTGGGGCGGAATGCCGGAAGCGGCCAACTCCACATGGACGGCCACCCTGACAGGATCTTATGGATGGTGGTCTTCAAAGTTCGACGTCACGAAAACAGCCAGCTTCGTTCTGCCCCTTGGATTTGCGGCCGCTGAAACCACGGCCGCCGGGTTGTTTGCGCGCCCAAAATTTACTGCTCCATTGATTACGCCTGTTGACCTCGTCAATCGAAGCGTTGATGGTCTCGGCGTCAGTACAGGAATCCTGGGCGACGGCCAGGACCAGATTGATGGCGGCGACGGCACCGACTGGATCTTCGGTGGCAGTCAGGAAGACATCCTGGAAGGTGGCGCAGGAAGTGACTACGTCGATGGTGGCTCGGGGAATGACACCGTTCGTGGTGGGGACGATGCAGACATTCTGCGAGGCGGTAAGAATGATGACGTTGTCCGTGGCGGAACCGGCATTGACCAGCTTTACGGTGATGACGGCGACGACCTTCTGTTTGGCGATGCAGGCGATGCAACGGGTAAGCAGGCAGGGCAACGGCTGTGGGGCGGTCCAGGCGCGGATACTCTCTACGCATTTGCTGCCACCAGCAACAATTCTACGGAACGAACTTTGATTGGTGATGAGCTAATCGGTGGCAGTGGCAACGACCAGCTCTATGGAAACCTCCGCAGAGATTTCCTGGTCGGCGACAGCCTGACCGAGAACATCAGTGGAGCCGACTTCCTTCATGGCGACTACCTCGTCGGACCGCTTTATGCACGCTCAACGGATGCAGGCAGACTGGGTGGTGGTGACATACTTGCTGGCGGGCGCGGTTCGGACCAGTTGTTCGGCGGCGGGGGCAATGATGACTTGTATGGTGGCCAGGATGCCGACTTCCTCGAGGGAATGGATGGCAACGATCGCTCATTTGGAGGTAGTGGTGTTGACATTATGGTGCTGGACGTCGATTCCCGATACTCAGCGCAATCCGACAGTTTTGATGGCTACGGCGGCAACAAACCTAAAGATACGACCGGCACCGATGACGCCGCTGATATCCTGCTGATCGAAGGCGACAAGACTTACGTCGGAAAAAATGCTGTCCTGGACGACAACATCAGCATCACGGAGTTCACGCAAAGCGGCAAACGGAAGCTGAAGGTTGACTATACAGCCACTTCGGCAACGTCCCCCGCCCGGCAGATGATTGTGGACTGGAGAACCGGCACCGGAACGACTCCTCTGGCAAATCAGAAACCGCTCGTGGAACAGATTCAGATCGCCGGCCTGATGGGTAACGATACCATTCAGGTGAATCTGCTGCAGAGCACTATTGACCAGCTTGAATCACTTCCGGGATCCGGTTTTGCGACGGTGATCAGCGGCGGTCCGGGGAATGATATTCTCAGCGGTACGCCGGGGCGAGATCGCATGAACGGTGGACCTGGAAGTGACTTCCTCTTCGGCTTCGGCGGTAATGATCGGCTGTGGGGTGACTACTTTGACGGCGACGAGAACAACGATATCGACACCCTGTTTGCAGGTAGCGGCAACGACGATCTTATCGGTGGTCAAGGGGCCAATAACCTGTTCGCATGGTCGTATCATCCCAAATCTCCAGTGGCACCCAATGGCACACAGGTGACACAGTTCTTTGATTCGAATCGCCAGTTAATCGTCAGCGAAACCCAGCCTTTTGGCGTTAAGGTTATTGGCCAACTTGAGGATACAGGTTTAAACCGCATGTTGGGCAGTGAGAATTCGATGCGCGCAGACAACTTGTATGGAGGCACCGGCCTCGACTTCCTGTATGGAAATGGCGGCGGCGGTACAACCGGGGACCAGCTCTTTACACGCACCGGAACTGCATTCGCCAACAGCGATGGAAATGTTGCAGCGGATGATGGCTGGAAGGAGTACGCGAAGAAGCAGACAAATGTCTGGTATTTTTCCGGCTCCCAAAACGATGACACAATCAGCGTAGGTTTTAACACGAATCCATACGACTTGTTCTACGGACGCCACACCATCACATTCACGGTTACAGGCTCGCAATCAATAGTTTCAAACCTCGGCAGCTTCAGCGCATTCAATGGCGCCGTACCGATTCATAGCGAAACAGAGCAAAACTTTGATGTAGAAAACTTGCTGTTGGATCGCGAAACCGGCGAAGTTAGGAATGATGAAAATGCGTATCAAGTTTTTCAGACTTTTGGAGTAACTGCAACAGACATTGTCGCCACTGTCTTCGGCAACGAGGCAGACTTCGACGCCATCATTATTGATGCTATGGGCGGCGATGACACAGTGACTGTTGGCGAGACCGTGCAGAAAACGGTGTGGGTGGATGGTGGTGCTGATGGCGACATCCTGGAGATTAAGCCACAGACAGCATTCCTTCCAGACCTGACAGATGGCTTTGGAAAGCGTAACGATGCAATCAGCGGGATCGCAGGGAAGGCATTCTCCCTTGGCACTATCACCGGCAGTCGACGATTTCAGGGATTAACTCTCGACGGCAATCGGTCTGAGACCGTCGACATCGACTATTACGCGTTTAAAGTTGCTAAAAATGGAGTTGTGGGGGAAACTATTTCCGTCGCACCGTCGAGCGGCATTAATGCGAGACTCGTCCTTCAGGTGCTGGCCGCGGATGGTAAGACAGTACTGGTCGAAGCTAGTTCGAGCGGAAAGAATCAAAACACTGTTTCGCTGTCGTCCGCAGCTCTGATCGCAGGTCAGCAGTACTATCTGGTGATTAAACCGGGTTTGGAGAATGGCGTTCTTGACGTAACAGCGACCGAGTACGTCCTCGAGTTCAAAAAAGCATCGACTTCGGATCTCGCTGAACCGAATAACTCTGTGAGTGCCGCCACGCCGCTTGGGAATATCGATGAACTGAATCTCATCTCAGGGATGACGATATCGACGACAACGGACGTCGACTGGTTCAGTTTTGATCTGCGTTCAGCCGGGACTCCCAAAGACCTCATCAGGCTCAATGGGACCGGCTCTGGCTTTCCGATCCAGTTGGAGTTGGTGGATGGGACGGGCGCTGTCCAGCGTACAGTGACCACGTCAGCAACAGCAGCGGTTCGAAATTTGTCGCTGAACAACTTCCCTGCAGGATCCTATCGGCTCAAAGTCTCGGCAACGGGTCTGACACAATACTCATTACAGGCGGTGGTTGCGCCGTTTCAGGTCAGTGGTAATGAAAGCATGGACCAGAGTTTCGAGATTGAATCACTCGGTTCAATGCCGGCGATTCAGCAAACTCTGGCAAGCGTTGATGAAAGTCGGTGGTACAACTTTACGCTGACGGAACCTGCAAGCCCTGGGCAGGGGTTGATTGTGCGTGCCACTGATGCACAGTTCGACGCATCAAGAATTGATGCCGTATTGCAACTGGCTCTGCTGAATGAGGAAGGACGAGTTCTATTCAGCAGCTTGACGTCGCCCGACGATCCCACTGGGACGATTGATTTAAAAGGATTGCCACCGGGGACGTATCACGTACGAATTACCGGGGTCAGCGTCGATGCCACGACTGATGCAGCGACCTATCCAGTGAGTTTCGAGCTGACATCAGCCGGAGTTTCCCCATCCAAACGTTCGCTTAGTTTATCACCCGTTGTTGTGGATGCCCGGTACCGTCGGCCGGTTCAGGAACGCCGCGATGTGCTGATTGGTGGTGCTGGCAATGATCGCCTGTCCGGCGGTTCTGGTGAGGAGTGGATTTTTGGTGGAACAGGCAACGATGTTCTGACCGGAGGACTTGATCGGCAGGCCAGTGATCTTTTGTTTGGTGGACCGGGCGACGACATTTTCCAGATTATGACCGACTCCCTGCCGAAGGATGAACTGACGGGACTGTCTTTCGACGCCAATTCAGCCGACGTTTTCGTGGGAGGAGAGGGAATCGATCAGGTTCTCTATCTGGGAGGGGATGTCGTTGGGACTGGCCAATTACCGCCGACGATTCGTGATTTTGTGGCCTTAGGCTATGATCGCTTTCTTGGCAGACATCGAGTGACGACGCTGGATTACGACTATTCCAATCAGCAGTTTGTCAGAAGTGGTGGTGTCTACACCCAGAAGTTTGCGTTCTTCGAGGCCGTTGGGATCGAGAAGACGGTCATTGATACTCGCGCCGGTAACGATATCGTCCATGCCGACCCAGGTTATCTTCTGCAGGATCAGACCTGGGGAATCAGTCGGGGAGATGTACAGGCTGGAGCATCCGCTTTCGCCAGACTGGAAGTCCGTGGCGGCAAAGGATCAGACACTCTCTACGGTGGCGTTGGGGACGACATTCTTGAAGGAGATGAGCAAACCGACTATATCGCAGGATACGGTGGAGATGATCGAATCCTTGGCGGCACCGAGAATGATTTCCTGTACGGAAATGAAATGAGCAGCCTTCCTGCGACTCTGACAGACGGTACTCCAGACAGTGCTGTTCTGCCTGCCGCAGCGACAAAGGCACGCAGGATTTTAGCTGACATACTCGCGTTCCCGATCACCGTGCCGGATTCATCGCTGGGTGTTGATATTCGCGGAACATTCGCAGCACCGCAGTCCGTCACAAACGCATTCGCACTGGAAGGCGCGACAGCAGAAGAGAAATTGAAGTCGTTTAACAGCGTGGGAGATATCAACGGCGATGGAGTCACCGATTATCTTGCGAGCGGGAATGTCGCCAGCTATTTGATCCTGGGCCCGATCAATTCCAACAGTCTGGGGCGCACTAATGTTGGGGAGTTTGATGGGAACTCGCTTCACCCTGACGTGCGTGTTCGATTCCAGAACGGTTCCTTTACCATTGGAATTAACTCCGCTGGAATTAACTCCGCAGATGAACTCAACACGGCGATGCAGGTTCATCGCGTTGTAGGTCGCGCAGATGTCATTCTGCCAACCGGCGTGCTCGGAATTCCTGCAGTTGGCACGCAGAATCTGTTCAACACGTCAAAGGACACCATCGACAAATTGACTCGCAGCGACCTGACTTTTATTCGTCAAATTGGTGAAGACAATGAAGTTGATAAATACTATGAAGTGACAATTATCGCAGGTGGTGCTGTCTTGCCACGAGAAATCGACTCCACCTGGTTGGCCGCGACGGCGAACGCTCCATTTATAAAGACGATCAGGATCTCTGGGTCGTTCGCGACTAACCGATCTCAACTGTCAGTCACTACGCTGGATTTTGACGGTGACCAGCGACAGGACATTCTGGTTTCCACGAGCAGTGCGGTTCGCGGCGGAAACGTAGCGCTGCTCTTTGCCGGGGCCACATTGGCAGCGAAGAACAGCCTGACACAAGGGGTTGACGAAATGTATCTCCTGCAAAACGATGCAGGAGATCGCCAGATACCACTCAATGTTATTAAACCGGGCTTAACTGCAGTAAACGAGACTCCGGGCAGTTTCAGCGTCACTGCGGTCGGTGATGTGAATGGCGACGGATTCGGTGATATTTTGCTGGGCGACTCGCGGTATATCGATATCGCGGGCGATGCTTCTCCGGATTATGGGCGCGTGTATCTTGTGCTGGGACGCAGTGGTACGCCAAGTCAGTCTGGTATCTCACTGGCCGCAGCAAACTTTACCTGGTCCGATTACGCGCTTGGCGGAGGTGTGTATAGGGTCGGCGATGTCAATCTTGACGGTTATGATGACTTTGGGTTCAGTCGCACAGTTGAAGGCGGCACATTACAGGGCAGCGCCTTTGTACTGGCCGGATCTAGAAACCTCGAGCGCACCGCTCAGGTGAGTTTGCACATCACGGACGTGTATACGGCGACGGCCTCGGCGACGAGCTTCCTGATCGCAGAAATCAGCCGCAGGCCAGCGGTGGGACAATTTGCACACGGCGTCATGCAAATCACCACTTCAGACCTTGATGGGGATGGCAAAGTTGATCTGATTGCCGGACTATCCGATGATACTCGATCTTCAAGTTCGGTAACTCCTGATATTACGCCGGCCGCAACTGCAAACAGAACCTATATCTTCTATTCCCGCGGCAACGTAGCTTTGAACACGACCTCGACGATTGCTTCGCGAAGATTCTCTGTTTCTCAGGCGTCCGCGGTTCTTCAGGACCGTCCCGTGGAACAGGGTGTCACACTGAATCATAAGTTCGGTGCGCTCTCACAGACCCCGTTCCTTGATCTCAATGGCGACGGGTTCGGGGACTTAATTGTTGGTGCCCCTGACGTATCCGTGAAGTCAGGAACCACGACCAGTTTTGTCTCGGCGGGTCGCATCTATGTCATCTACGGCAAAGGACGAAGTTCGGCACCGACACCGTCTGCGATTGAGATCCTGGAGAACAGGAATATTCCGGCCCTGGGCTCGTTTGTGATCGAACAAGCGAATGGGCAGATGTTCCGCCGAACAAGCAATCTTCCCGTGGGAACAACAGAGAAGTGGTTCCAGTTTTCAACACTTGGCGATGGCCAGATCTCAGATCAGCTGCGTCTGTCAATGATTAACGGTTCCAACGAGGCGATCTCGCGTCCAGCGACCGCCCGGCTCTACTCGTCGAGTGTGATCGATACGGCGCGCGGCGGCAATTTGATGGAAATTCCTGTGGTCAGCAGTACGCTGACTAAGACTTCCAGCGGATTCAGCACAACAGCCGACGCTCAACTAAAAGTCGATAGTTCGACCACGGGCCAATACCGTTCAATTATCGAAGTGGACCTGAGTCGATTTCTGAGTTACGTCGAGTCACCGAACGATCTGAATTTTTCCACGCTCGCTCTCCCTTATGAATATATGTCAGAGCTCACATTGACCGGCAAAGTGATCGCGACGGTTCTGGACGATGAAGGTAATGGAGTTGTGGAAGGGGCCGATGGTACCTGGAGCGATACTCGCTTTCGTCAAAGTGACGGCCAAAAGTCCACCGCAACTCCCATTGCCAACCCTGGGAATCCCCGAACAGGCGTACTTACATTCAATCTGCTGGCCCCGATCCGCAAAGCGATTGAAGCGGGAAAAACCCGCCTGATGATTGCTTTGGAGGGATCTGCAGATTTGTCTGAAACGTTGTTGATCGCCAAGCCCGGGCTAGCTTCCGCATCGGTGTTTCAACTGGGGCATAAACTTCGGTCAGGGGTTGTGGCGGATGTGTTTGATGCGAATGGCCGAAGACTTGCTTCCGGGGTATCGATTGTCGACATGAGAGATTTCGATGCAGGAAAATTCCTGGTGCGAGTCTACGATCCGTTTGCGTCGAACGGGCATCGTCTGTACAGCTCAGGTTATACACGGACTCAGCCTCTTGCGTTTGCCCTGGAGATAGAGGCACCGAAGCTGGGAGATGCTGATGCACCCAGTGATCGCGATGCAATTTACGCGGGAACTGGCGACGACACCGTTGTCGGGAATGGATACCTGGATCGACTCTTTGGCGAGCAGGGAAATGACACGTTCACCGGTGAATCGATTGAGGTACGTGACTTCCGTGGCTATGTCGCAGACGCAAGCAGTATGACCGAATCACGACTCGATCCTGTTTCCGGTGAAGAATTCACCATCGTCGCATCGCCGCAGAACTTCGACGTTGTGTTTAATGATGCGTCGCTGGAAACACGTGTGGGTCTGGAACTTGGGTTAACGACTCTGAATGCTGACAACCAACTGCATCTGATTCGTTCGCTGCGAGCCACCGATTTGACTCGCCTTGTGGAGCTGGACGCAAGCAATCTGAACTTGACAGACGGGGCGACACTCGCGACGGAAGGGCTTCAGTATGCAACAAATCTGCAATTCCTGAATCTGTCTAACAATAAGATCAAGAACCTGAATCTGCTGGAGCGCGGCATTCATATTAATCGTGAACGTCAGGGAGAACTGGGACTTCGGAGCCTGCGATTCATTGATGTCGATATGAATCCATTGACAACCAGTCTCAACCAGCAGTATCCACAGGTCCAAAGTCCATTGTGGGCGATGGCCTCTTTGGAGAACCTTGAGTTTGTCAGTGCCGATCGTCTGAATGGGGTTAGCACGGCTTATGATTTGACGGCCATGAGTTCGCTGAATCATCTGAAATGGTTGAGCATAGTGGGCAACGACATCGTTGATCTTTTTCTTGCCACATCCCCGGACGCTGGCAGACTGGACGACGGGCTTGCGCCACTCATGGGGCTGACGAGTCTGCAGTATTTGTCTCTAGCGGGAAATCGCTTCCGCGATATTCGACCACTTGCGACTCTGGATGATCTCAAATGGCTGGAGCTGCGAGGAAATCAGATTGCCAATATTGATGCACTGCTGGGCCAGACCATAATTGACAACCTCGACGCGGGTTACCGAGAAGTTGGCCAGAATTGGACTGGAAATTCGAACACGGAGGCCTTTGAGGACGATTATCGCCTCCTGTCAGGACTCAACCCGGCGTCTCGTGCGTATTACGAGTTCAAGAATCTGTCGCCCGGTGTCTATGACATCCTGACGACCTGGACGTCGGGCAACAGTCATTCCGCCAGTGCAACTTATGCTGTTGACCGGGGCGAGAGCGTCTCATTGGTTTCCGGACCTTTCATTGAGAGAACTGTGACGGGACCAACATTGCCGATATTGTCAGCGAAAACGGTCGTGATCAATACCAATGCGATGACCATCACGGGAGACGACGACAATCCGGCAACATTTTTTGGTGTGCCCATGATCTGGAAGTATACCGAGGGGCTTAGTGTCGTCACGGTACTGGGAGACGTTTACATCGGAGATAACACCTCGATTAGGATCACTGGCTCTAATCCTCTTTCTCTGGAGCTAACGGATGATCTGTACCTGGGAACTGGTGTAACTATCGACGCTTCGGCCGTAAATTCGACTTCGGGGCCATCAACACCTGGCCCAGGTGGCGCTTGGTACGGTTATGGCGGTTCGACTCGTTATGGAGGCTCCAGCGACACAAAGTTCAATGGAGGCGCAGCCGGAGCGCGAGGCTACCGTAGTTATGCGGGAATATCGTTGGGGCAGAATGAAGCCCCGCCGACAAGCGGCGGAGGGGGGCGTGGCGATTCCGGGACAGACGGATACTCTGGTCGCACCGGTCCAAACGGGGATGACGGGGATGACGGATACTCTGGCTACAACAACAGTTACAAGGCGCCAATCGCTGCGGGTGGAACTGGTGCTGGAGGTGGAGGCGGCGTTGGCTCCGGTGGAACTGGCGGTGATGGCGGGCCAGGACGGGCCGGGGAAACTCCCAGCCCCCTTAGCTTTAACCCAAAAGGATCCACTGGCCATGATGGAAGCAGTGGAAATGCTCCAACAGGCACTGGCGGTACGGGAAACAAAGGGGCAGATGGAAGTCCCGGGCGTCCAGGTTTAAATCTAGTCACGGGACAATCCATCTCTGCAGGATCAGGTGGCAGCGGTGGCGGCGGCGGGCAGGCTGGTGGTAGTGGCGGACAAGGTGGTGGCGGCGGCGGCGGCGGCGGTGGTGGCCAAGGTGCAGCCGTGAATCTGCTTGGCCCAGGGGGGTTTGCGTCTGGTTCAAGGGGAGGTGGATATCCAAGTGACGGATACAGTGTAGGTGGCGATGGCGGTCGCGGACGAGCTGGTGGCGAAGGAGGGTACGGCGGCAGCGGCGGCTATGGTGGGGCAGGTGGAGGGGCATTTCAGATCGTCGCTCAGGGCATGATTCATACTATACAGTCGACCTTTTTTGCTAAAGGTGGGCATGGGTCAAAGGGTGGTGCAGGAGACAGCGGAGATCCCGGCAGCAATGGCGATGACGGAACTGTGGACACTGGACGTTGGACCAATTCTGGCAATGGCGGTAATGGCGGGTTGGTAGGCACAGGGGGGAAAGGCGGCAAAGGAGGCACAGGCGGTGTCGGTGGCACGGGTAGTTTCGGTGGCGGCGGCGCTGGCGGGACCGTGAAACTCGTGGCATCCAATTTGTCTCTTGGGACATCAGCCATCGACACACGTGGTGGAAACGGAGCGACATCTACGTACAACGGTGGGAATGGGAGGTGGATTGTTGGTTCTAATGTGCCAACATCTACTGCAGTGTCTCTTACCGGAACACGGCAGGAAAGCTTTACGGGCACACGTTCGGCCAATGCATTTCTGGCAAATGTTCCGCTGACACCGAATATCATCGATCTTTATGGTGGAGCTGAGGCTTTTGGCTTGCTCGGAGAGTACGACGCCATCACGGGATTGCAAAAGCCTCTCGATGCGCGAAGCGTCTTCTCCGACGAAGTGCTCAAACCGTTGTCAGCGAGCAATGCCACTGCAGCCTTGTTGCGTGTTGGCTTAGGACCAGTGGGTTATTCCGACGACTACGTCGGCTACGACATGATTCTGATGGTCAATCTGACGAATCGCGATCTTGTCGCACCGCATCTGGGTGTGGGCAACGTCATGCAGCCATTGCTACAGGGTGGCTGGCAGAACGATGCGACCTATGGCGGCGCGGGAGATCAGTTGTTGACGAAACTGAGCGCCTACCAGATCTACGCGACCCTCGTTCCCTCTTCCGAAACTCGCTTTCAGTTCGGCGGAACCCCGAACGCCAGCGGTGCCAACATTCAGGTGGAACAGGGAACCCTGACAAACAATCAGGTCATGTATCTGACACCCGATGCCAGTCCAAATCTGGTGTACCAGAAACTGGCGCCCACAGGTCCAACGTTGGGAGCGACGACATGGCAGTCTGTTCAGCAAATCACTGTTGATGAATCGACGGGCAGTACTGTGCGAGTTGAGGTGATCAACAATGGGCAGGGGACGGTTGTCGCGGATGCCGTGAGGTTATCTCGGCCGGTCCTGGCAAAACTTTCTGTGGTGGATCTCAGAGATAATCCGCTCGACAGTCGCGCGTTTGACACGATCATCCCTGCGATGGAACGGCCGCGAAACTGGACGCAGCCAGTCAAAGTGACCTATGGTGCCGTGAAGGATTTCAGTGCAACCACTACGCTGACAGAAGGCATTTTGACGACCGCAAACGAAAGTCCTATCCTGGGAACCGATCCGGGACCACAAAGTCTCGCCGCAGGTCAGACGGTTTCAATTCCGCTAAGCCCGCTCGCAACGGACACTCAGACGCTCAGGTACACTGTAACCAGTGATACGCCCCAGATCACTGGATCCATTGTCGGAAGTGATTTGCGAATCAGTTCAGCCAATGGATTCACGGGTTTTGGCACGATCACCGTGACCGTCAGTGATGCGGTCACCACAACGTCTGCACTCGACGGGCGAACTCTTCAGATTCGCATCCCCGTGAGTGTGGGCCAGACAAATTACAGTGGCAAAGTCTTCATCGATACCACCCGCAACCTCCAGTTGGACGAAGGTGAACAGGGACTTGAGGGACGAGTTGTTTACATCGACGCCAATGCCGACGGCGTTCGGAATCCCGGTGAACGGTCAACAGTCACCGATGCAAATGGGCAGTACCTGTTTCAGGGTATGCCTTCTGGTGCCGATTCCATCATTGCTCTGCAACGCTCGTCAGACTTCCTCGTCCCATCAAGTCAGGGAAGAGCGGTTGTTGGCCTCAGGAAATCAGCACCATGGCAGTCGGCTCCGGACTGGGTTGTGAATTTCAATAACGCGGCCTACATGAGTGTGACCGGGGCTGATGGGACAGGACGCGAGCTTTGGAAATTCGACGGCAAAAAGTTCAGCCCGGTTGCCGACCTCAATCCAACTGGTGATGGACTTCCTTATTCGTGGCAGACTTCTAAAGGTGTCGTCTTTGACGGTAAACTTTACTTCGCAGGGACCGATGGATCATCGACGGGAATTGAATTGTACAGCTACGATGGGACAACGATGGCCCTGGTTGGCGATTTCAATTCCTCGGGAGATTTTCTGCCGGATCACCTGACCGCATTCCAGAACAAGCTCTACATGAGTGGCGATACGGGCGATGGCAATGGTCGCGAACTTTATCGACTGGATGGAACGAACGTTGTTCGTGTGACAGATATAGGTCCCGGTTCGTCAGACGCATTGTACAACTGGAATGAAGTTGTCGTGGCTGGAACAAATCTTTACTTCACCTCCTCGCAGAATACTTTGGTGAAGTTCGACGGGACGACCGCAACGACACTCCCAATCACAGACTACATTTACAATCTTACAAATTATGGCGGTGTCCTGCATTTTGTAATGTACTCTCCAGCAACGGGGTCTGAACTCTTCAGACTGTTCAATGACCAGCCTCAGCTTGCGTCTGATATCGATCCCGGAACAAACAGCTCAAATCCAGGCGACTTCGTGGAGTCCAATGGAAAGCTGGTCTTCACTGCACAAACGGCGGCTGATGGCCGGGAGTTGCGTGAATTTGATGGGACCACCACCCGACTTATCGATGAAGGGCTTGCTTCGGGCTCGGCTTCCGGGTCGCCTACGATCCTTGGTGATAGTCCGCAGGGAGTTTATTACTGGGCGCAGCCTGATGGATCACCGAAGCCAGGCCTCTACTTGTATGGGAATAAAGTAAGTGATTTCTTCTTCGGCACGGACTACAACCTCAGGCTGTTTATTCCTCAGGAGACCTTCAGCAACGAACCGAGCGGAATTGTTCTCGGAGACCGTTTTCATGTTATGACGGAGTATGGCTCAATCAAGATCGTTCCAGTTCCGCTCGGTGAACGACTGAGAACAAATGCGGCAGGGACGCAGGATCTGGGTATTAATTTTGATCAGATCCGCGTCGTCGACGCTGGTCCCGCAGTGTCTGTACTTGAAGGAAGAAGGGGCTCGTTCGTCGGCACTGTCATTTCGCCAGACGGAACAACAGCAGGATGGACATCGCAATGGTCTGCACTAAGTGGGACGACGGTCCTTGCATCCTCCACACGAACGGCATTTTCAGGAATTGCTTTCTCGACACGCTATAATTTCACACCCACGGATGATGGCTGGTACACGGTCAAGCTGGTCTTGCGAGAAGGCGCACTGACTTATTCAAGCTCAACGAGCCTGCAGGGAAAAGTCGTCGCTCCGGCATTTACGTTGCCTTCGACCATCGCCGCGAAAGAAGGGCAGTCTCTGACTCAGACAGTGGCATTCACGGATTCCGGCGCGGATGCATGGCGAGCGAACGTCAGCTACGGTGATGGGACTCCCGATCAAATCTTTAATATCACTGGCGCCAATCGAAGCTTTACGTTCACTCACACGTACAGAGATGACGGAAGCTATCCGCTCTCGATTGAGATCTCTGATCTGCACGACCGGGTCGCTGTCACACGGAAGTCAACCGTGCAGGTGGCGAAACAGACAAGGATGGAAGGGCCTTCGGCCCCCGTGACGATTGCAGAAGGAACACTGTTCACGCGCGTCCTGACATTCCTTGATGGGCTGGATGCCTGGAAGATCACGGTCAATTACGGTGATGGCTCTCCACCAATAGCCGTTCTGAGTACTCCGGACCCTGCGAATCCCAGTCGCAGAAGGATTTCCTTATCACACAGGTATGCTGATAACGGACGGTTTAATCTGGTTGTTTCTGTGCGCGACACAGAAGACGGGACACCGGCTTCCACTTTGACGATTCCCGTCACTGTGACGAATTCTCGGCCGACGATTTCGGGAGCGATCAAGTCTGTCGGAGTATTGAAAGAGGCAAACCCAATCTCATTCTCTTTTGTCGGCAGTGATGTCGAGGCAGACAAGGCTTCACTGATCTATCAATGGGACTACAGCTACAATGGTACAACGTTCGTTGTTGAAGGAACCGGAAGCACTGTCAGTCATTCGTATCCTGACAATGGAACGTTCATTATCGCCGCGCGGCTGAAGGACAAAGATGGTGCAGTCTCAGCACTTCTCAGGCGAACGCTGACAATCGCGAATGTGGCTCCACAAGTGAATCTGGGAAGTGACGAGAGCGTTATCGAAGGCAAGTCTTTAGCATTCAATGCAAATTCGTTTGCCACGGATGCTGCAGGCGCGATGGATCTGCTGACTTATCAGTGGGCATTAAAGAATTCTGCCGGTACCGTGATTCGCTCCGCAAATACTGCTGTATTTAATCCAGTCATTCCGAATAACGGCAGTTACACTCTTTCCCTGACAGCCCGAGATGGTGATGGCGGTGTAACCACTGACACCAGGGTAATTCGCGGTATCAATGCAGCTCCATTAGTAAAGATCACCGCACCGGCGCAGATCAACGAAGGCAGTACCGCAGCCATTGACGCGGTGTTCTCGGACCCTGGGACTGATGCTCCGTGGGAATATCGCTGGGAAGTTGTCTCGGACAATGGACAGGTTGTGAGCCCCGTGACAGGCAATCTCACAAAGACAGGCGCGGTGCCACGATTCAGTCTGACTGGGCTTGAAGAAGGCTCCTACTTTGTAAAGCTGTCAGTAAGTGATGGAGTCACCACGACGGTCACAAACAAGACGGTCCTCGTAAATAACGTTGCCCCACGGCAGATTGTGATCGATCCGATATCTGGTGTAAAAGCGGGAGCGCCATTTACCGCCGCAGGGACCTTTGTGGATCCAGGAGCAGACTCCTGGACGGGGGATATTTCATTTGGAAGTGGATTGAACTTCCCTCTGGAAATCTCGGCTCATCGATTCATCGTCCGCAATATTCTGTTGCCATGGCCGGGGACATATGTGGCGAAAGTAACGCTTCGTGATGCGGATGGAGGAGTGGCTGTGCGAGAGGTTCAGGTCGCGGTCTCTCACATCAACAGCAGGCCGGTTCTGAATATTGTTCCGGCCCCCGCGCTGACATCGGTTATCCGGAATAGCAACTCGCATGCCGGTGACTCGGTCGGCCAGCTGCTCGGCACGGCTTTCCGCGATACCGATGCCGGATCTCTGAAGGGCATCGCGGTTGTCTCGACAGACGCTCGAAATGGTGTTTGGCAGTTTTCACTGGACAACGGAGAGACCTGGACGGAGATACGCACCAGTTCTGCTGCTTCGTCTCGTTTACTTTCTGCCGAAAGCCGTTTGCGATTTCTTCCAAACTCTGGTTATTTTGGCAGTGCGTCGCTTCAGTATCGAGCGTGGGATCGTTCTGCCGGTACGATCGGCGGGGTTGTGGACCTGAGTCGCACTGGGGCGTTGGGAGCAAATTCTCCTGCAGGGGCCGAAGTTGAAACCGCTGTTGTAAAGGTGCTTGCTCCCCCGATGCTGTCTCTCGGCGGGACTGTAACGACCTCTCTGAACACAGCGTCTGTAAAACTTGCAGCATCAGGCGACGTCAGGGATGACGACAGTACTGAGTTCAGAATGGGACGGCTAACCGTTACGATTCGAAACAACGGAACTCTTTTCGATCGCCTGACAATCACCCACCAGGGCACCGCGACGGGACAGATTGGTCTCAACGGCAGCAGTGTGTTGTTCGGTGGATTAAAGATCGGCACGTTTTCTGGCGGGTCAGGACTAGCACCTCTTGTGATTCAGTTCAGCACGTCAGCTGCGGATAAGCCGGCGATAAGGGCATTGCTGCGTTCACTCACTTTTCAGTGTGTGAGCTCAACGGCATCCAAAGCACAACGTCAGATTGACTTTATGTTGGTGGATAACACAGGAGTAGCCAGTCAACTCACAACAAAGCTCTTGAACATTCTGTAAATGTTGCGTAGGCAAACAACACCAAGATTGATCGTCATCGTCCGTCGAGGTGGACGCCCTCGGCATTGCGGCCCAGTAGGCTCATTGTTTTTGCCAGGGTGTCGAATGTTAACACTTTCGATTGCATATCTCCTAACAAAATCAGAATCCGCCCCGCTTGACACCCACGAGATGCAGCATTACATGAGTCGCCGCAATCAGCAGATGACAACTCCGCGCCTCGTTTCTGAGGCGAATTTCGCAGTCGACCCCAACTGCAGTATTTAATCACCAGGTCGCGTCATCGGCAGCATGAACAATGTGGAGAAATTAGTATGCGTGAGTTCCTGACTCAACTTTGCCATTATGTCAACCCGTCCAGGTTCACGAATCGAAACCTGCGGCGAAGGTCGTGGCGTCTTGAGTCGCTCGAGGCGCGGCAATTACTGGCCGCTGACTTTCAGCTGGTCAAGGATATTAATCCGCTAATCGATCCTCATAGTTCCGATCCCGACAATTTCGTTACCATTGGGTCCGTCTTGTGGTTCAGCGCAACCGACGCGAATGGAGAAGAGCTGTGGAAATCCGATGGGACCGTCACCGGGACCGTACTGGTGAAGGATATTCAAATCGGAAGCGAAGGCTCTTCTCCGTCGTCCCTGACGAATGTGAATGGCACGCTTTATTTCACTTCTGATGACGGAACGAACGGAAAAGAGCTGTGGAAATCCAACGGCACCGCCGCCGGGACTGTTATGGTGAAAAGCATTCGCAGTGGAGGGGGGGGCTCTAATCCATCTTCCCTGACGAACATCAACGGCACGCTCTATTTCACCGCTGATGAT
>JBDNHX010000163.1:0-6243 GCA_041688565.1 Planctomycetaceae bacterium | reverse complement strand
CCTCCTCTGCGAGTCGGGTCAAACAATTTTGTCAACATCCACGGCTAGCGCCTTGCGGCTCATTCCTCATCCAGCACCTCTTCAATGATGGCCCTGATCCTTGCAAAGATCCGGCTGCGAGACATGTAGATACTGCCAACGCTCACACCAAGATCCTTTGACACTTCGGCGATGGATCGACCTGCGACTTCCGTTTCCCAGAACGCTCGCCACGAGGATTCGCGGAACTCTGAACGCACCCGTTCAGCAGCCCAAAGAATCAGCTCCTGCTCGTACTGACGAAGCAAGTCCGCATCGACTGACGAATCGACTGTTTCCTTCAGCGCTGCCAGGAAATCGGAACCTCCCTGGCCGGTGATCTGCTTTCGTTCTCGCACCATGAACTTGATGACCACATTCCGAGCAACGCAGCCCAGCCATCGTCGAAACGACGCCGACTTTCCGTCTGCCTTCCAGCCATCCACGGATTTCGCGATCGCAATCAGCAACTGCTGAGTCACATCGGCCACATGACGATCGGGCGTACCCTGCTTTCGCACGAGTCGCGTCAGAAATGGTTCGTAGGCGCAGACGAACTCAGTCCATGCGAGATCATTTCGCGGATCCTTAAGTCGCACAATGAGGCTATGACGAGTTTCCGGCGGACGCATCGAACTCTGCAGTACGAGACACACCAAAGTCAGACAGAAGCGAGTGACTATTATGGTGAGTCCTCCCGCCGGCAGGTAACTCACAGAGAAAAAGAGTTTTTTTGCAAATACTTAAGAGTCTCTGGCAACAGATTTCAAGAGCTCGTCAGGCCACTGCACCACTGTGAAGTCGTCAGGTGGTGCATAGGGATTATGTTGTTCGCACTGCGATATCATTTCGATCTGACCGATTCAAGACAGCTTGCCGTTTCGATAGCGTCGATCACTGAGTCTAACGTCCGTCTTTCAACTGGCGATACTTCTCAGTGTACTTATCGAACAGCTGAGTATGGCGACTTGTGAGGTCCACTTTGCGACCCTGAATCCATGCGGCGGTGATTTGCGTTTCTGTTTCCAGAGGATCCCCATCGGAAACAAACAGCGTGGCATCTTTGCCTTTTTCCAGCGTTCCGATTCGATCGGCGACGCCAAGAATCTCGGCTGGCCAGATGGTTATGGCCCGCAGCGCATCTTCATACGGCAGACCGTAAGCGGATGCTGTTGCGGCCTGATACGGCAGATTGCGAGTGTTCCAGGTTTCCGAACGGCCTGAACCTGAAATGCAGAACTTCACACCCGCCTGACGCAGTCGCTCCGGCAAAGTAAACGCAGCGTCGTAGTCGTCATGTTCGCGGCGAGGGTCCTTGTGGATCGCATCGACGATGACCGGTACGTTGTAGCGACGCAGAAGTTCGGCACACGATTCTGCATCGTAGCCGCCGAAGATGATGATCTTCACATTCTGTTCGACACCGAACGCGACAGCCGACTGAATCTGATCAGCTCGGTCTGCAACGATCAGCAGCGGAAGCCGGCCCTCGATCACAGGGAGCATGGCGTTGAGGCGACTGTCGAACGACTGCCCTGCCGGATTGATCGGACGCGCTTTGCTGTACGCTCGCGCCTGATCAAAAAGCTGACGCAGATCCTTCAGGGCCTGATTGGGATGATCGGTCTGATCTTCTTCCGGTTTCGCGTCTTTGGGGCGAGGCCGCTGAACCATTTGAGGCCAGTTGATCACTAACGCCGCGTCAGGTTTGAGAGTCATGTCTTCATAGGTCCAGCCATCGAGCTGCATGACAGACGCTTTGCCACTGACCAGACCGCCCGTTGGTGCACTGACTGCAATCAACACCCCGTTGGCTCGTGTGACGGGAATCAATTCGCTGTCCGGATTGACGCTGACATGAGCGCTCACGTTCGGATTGATCGAACCGGTTTCTGCAAAATCAATGGTAGCGCGAACGGCCGAGATTTCCGTGAGGCCGATCTGAGAATGAGCTTCAATCATGCTCGGATAAACATGCCGCCCTTTCAAATCGATGATCTCAGCCCTGGCCGGCATCGCCAGTCGCTGCCCAACGTCGGTGATTTTGCCGTCATGAAAAATGATCGTGCATTTTTCGATCGGCGGTCCGGTCAGCGTGTGCACAACGGCATTGACGAGCGCAACTGGCTTCTTCTGCGGCGCGCCGGGAATCTGGTCCGAGGCCACGGCAGTCGAAGACGTGATGAGCAGTCCAAGCAGGAGTATTAATTTCATGGGACTCAATCCTTCCCTCGTTCCAGGGCTCCAGCCCTGGAACGGGATGCCAGGAGGCTCCAGCCTCCCAAGGTATGTCAGTTTGAGAACCACAGCTCACGCGAGGCAGGAGCCTCGGTACAGTGCGTTCCAGGGCTGGAGCCCTGGAACGAGGAGAGAATTACTCCTGCGCCTTCACGGCGCGCTGATGGCTGAAGTGATGACAGTATTCATCCACGCGAGGCCACAGGTGAGCCGGGTCAGTGTCAAGTTCGCCCGGTTCTCGCATGTCCTCGCCGGATTCCAGGATCTTCTGAATCAGCGTGTTTCGCTTTGTAAGCGAATCCTTCTGCATCTGATCATCATCGCTGCGATCAAAGTAGCGACGACCGTCAACCCATGTCTGTTCACAGCGGCTGAAGTTTGACAGAGGATCACCACTCCAAAGAACGAAGTCGGCCTGCTTGCCAGTCTCCAGAGAACCCACCAGATGATCGATTCGCAACTGCTTCGCAGGGTTCAGCGTGACAAACTTCAGAGCTTCCTGACGCGGCACACCACCGTATTTGATAGCCTTCGCAGCCTCCTGATTCAAGTGGCGAGCCAGCTCACCGTCGTCAGAATTAAACGACACCACAACACCCTGCTTATGCATCAGGGCGCCCGCATGAGGAATCGCATCCAGCACTTCGAATTTGTAAGCCCACCAATCGGAGAATGCTGAAGCCATCGCCCCGGCTTTCGCCATCTCGTCGGCAACCTTGTAGCCTTCCAGAATATGCTGGAACGTGCCGATCGTGATCTGGTACTCCTTCAGAATGCGAAGCAGAGCGAGGATTTCGTCCTGTCGATAACTGTGACAATGGATCCAGCGGTCACCGTCCAGAACTTCACGCAACGCATCCAGTTCCAGATCGCGACGCGGCGGCAGACCTCGACGATTCGTCTTCCAGGCATCCATCTTGCGAGCATAATCGCGAGCTGTCTCAAAGGAATCTCGATACAGTTGTTCGACGCCCATTCGTGTCTGCGGATAACGCCCGTTCGCATCGGTCCAGTTGCTCTGCTTCACGTTCTCACCCAGAGCAAACTTGACGCCCTGGGGAGCTTCCTGAAACTTCATCTGTTCGCCCGAAAGTCCCCAGCGAAGTTTGACCACCTGATTCTGTCCGCCAATCGGGTTTGCCGAACCATGCAGAATGTTGGCCGTCGTCACACCACCTGCCAGCTGACGATAAATTGTGACATCATTGGCATCCACAAAATCGCCAACACGAACTTCGCACGTGATCGCCTGAGTCGCTTCATTGACGCCACCATCAGTCGCCATGTGTGAGTGACAGTCAATGATCCCCGGCGTAATGTGCAGGCCTTTAACATCGATCACTTCGGCTCCGTCAGGAATATCGATCCCTTTGCCGACAGCCGCGATCAGACCATCAGCAACAATCAAAGTTCCGTCTTCAATCAACCCCAGTGGTCCGCAAGTCCAGACGGTCGCATGAGTAAACGCTGTCAGCTTGGCCGCGGCCGGGATTTCATTCCGGCCAAACGCACCCAGTGGATAGTTCACTGCAAAAGATGCGGGCTTTGATTTCTTCGCAGCATCCGAACCAGCTGACTCAGTGACTTCCGTCTTTAGCTCACCATCGGGCGTTTCGTTTTCTGGTGTCTCTTTCTTGACCGCATCAGAGTCCGCTTCATCAGCCGGTTTAGGATCTTCAATCGGCTGACCCAGACGCGTTGCGGATGCAATCACGCGAGTCCCATTGGGCCACACGAGGCTGCCGATTCCTGCTGGGCGATCTTTTACCGCGGCATCCGTTTCCGTCAACGTCAGTGAGACGCGAACAGTGCCCTCGATGCCCCAGTCCTTACCGGAAAACGTTGCCGACAAAGCCGTATCATTTAGCTTTAGCGTCGCCAGATCCAGAACCTCTTTCTGCTCTGCGGATTTTTTTTCTGCAGCGGAATCAGCGGCGGCGGCTGGCTGGCCGTCCGCAGTCTGTTCATCGCCAGTCTGCTCAGACGAGACGGCTTCGTTGGGCATTGCATCGGAGCCTGGATTGCCTTCGCCCGCATTGGGATCCGCGATGGGTTCGTCGATGGCTGCTTGTTTGCTGCCAGCTGCTTTCTTTTTCGGCTTTGGAATCGACTGTCTTGAAATTCGGCCGTTGAGTTTGTCATCAACTTCCGTCACTTCAAGAAACAGTTGTCCCGGAAAATCGGCCGCCTGTTCCAGATCCAGGCGATAATATCCTGCAGCACTTCGAGCCCAATTGGAAAGATGCTCATAGCGAGTTCCTGAGACCCACGTTTCCAGAACCTTTGTCTTTCCGTCGAACAGATCTCCGTCAGTCACCACAAAGCTCGCCAGCCTTCCGGCCTGGATGGCCCCGAGTTGACGATTCAGCCCGAACAGATCGGCCGGAGTTTCCGTCAAAGCACGCAACGCGGATGCAGGTGACAGCCCACGTTCAACAGCTTTTCGAAGTGACTTCAGAAAGTCGGCCTTTGATTCGAGACGATCCGTCGACAAGGCAAAGCGAATTCCGGCTGCATCGACACGCGCCGGATTTTCGGGAGCGATATCCCAGTGCAGCAGTGATTCCAGTTTCGCGTCCTGAGCACTCTCCGGCGTGGACACGTTGGGCGGCTTTGGAAATGCCAGTGGAAGAATCAGTGGCCTTTTTGTGGCCGCGATTTCATCGAGTCTGCGGTACTCGTTGCCGCTGCCTTTGATGATCAGCGACAAACCGAACTCTGCTGCAAATCGATCGGCCCGCATTGCAAATTGTTCGTTGGAAGCGGACACGATCACCGGCATCTCGCCCGCCAGCAATGGCTGAAGAGCCCCCAACGCATCGTTCTGTTCTGGGATCGGCAGTGATGGGTCTGCATCAACAGCCGAATGCGCGTCGCGATACCATTGAGCATCGTAGAGTGCCTGGCGGGCCAGCGCAACGGCTCCCATCGGACTGCCCGGATAGCCTGCTCGATTGCGGCGAGGCACTGTCAATTGCAAATGCTGCGCGACATCTCGCGCCAGCAACGTTGTGTTTAAATCTCCGGCCGCTGTGGTCACTATCGCACTTGTGCCCCGAATGACACCGTCCGCCGGAGCGATCAGCTGAGCAACGAATCCCTGTTTTCGCAGGACACTCAGGCCATCCTGTGTCCCGGCGTGTTCAGCCATCGACAGCTGCGGAGTGACTTGCCCGTTCCAGTAGCGAGCCGATCCGGCCAGAGGATCACCGGTAACGTTTTGTTCGGTGTAGGAATTGATGAAGCCGGGGTAAATCGTTTTACCCGCAAATGAAATCACTTCGGCATCCGCTGGCGGCTGAACATCACCAACCGCTTCAATTCTGCCATCGCGGACGATGATCGTCGCGTTCTCCAGCCGCGAGTCCGGGTTGACCACGACGGTTGCATTCGTCAATGCAAAAACCTGCGGCGGATGGCTTCGCAACGCCTCCTGCGGTTTCGACGTCTGATCGGCCGTCGCTGAGCTCAGCAACGCCAGGAACAGCAACGAAAAACTTACGCCCAGCAAAGACAATGCACGCAGCATCGACGATCCCGCCCATCAAGCTCGCGGAAAAACCGCACGACAAAATCGCCGTGCGTCACCGGCGACTCGCTATCGCCGAACTGTCAAGCTATCGCAGCTTGCCTCCGCTTTCACTTTCGTAAGTTGCAAAAACAGGGCAATTTAAGGAATTTCGTCGTCCCTCGACGGTGTGAGCAATCCAGCGAACTGTTCAAGCAATTTTTCATGGTCGACAGTTTGACCGAGAAAACGCGAGGATTTTTGCGAGTCGCCGGGCAGCTGATGGCGAGTTGTAAATCATTTCAATATATATACTTGCGTCGGAATGATAATGGATATTTACGGTGAGGCAGGACAAAACCGGCGACAGTTTGCGGAAAATGTCAGTCTCATTTGTGTCAAGTCAGCTGGAACGTTAAACTACTCGGTTTCGAAAATCTTGCGCCGCAGCGGTTTCTTCTGCTTCGGAAGCTTTTTTG
>JBDNHX010000162.1:0-13403 GCA_041688565.1 Planctomycetaceae bacterium | reverse complement strand
TGCAGCTTCATTTGCCGCAGCGTCTCCGGCACCGTTATTTTGTTCCGCCTTTCGCTCACCGCTTTCCGTGTTGTCAGGGGCGTCGACACGGAGGGCTGACGCCACCCCGCTCGCCAAAACACGTTTCACTTCATCCGCAATCGTTCTTCCATGCACCTTCGCCTGTTCATGAGTTCCTCGTGGCGATGGATTCGCATCGGCTCCGCAGCCGATGGCAATCAGAGCCACCGCGCCGGGATGATCGGATTCCAGCATATCCGCCGCGAAACCGGCCCAGTCGCCGCTGATCTGATTGAACTCACCTGTCTCCGTCGTGCAATGACACGCATAATTGGCGAGCACAGCGATGAGTTTTCCGTCGCTGTCATGAGCTGCCAGCACGGGGACTCGCTTGTCGGTCGGTCCATCAGGCACTTCGCCGAAGCCCGACCACTTGCCGTTGGTGAGGGCTCGACGATTCATCGCGAAGCCGGCTTCTCCGAACCCAGAGGACAAATGTCCGAGTCGTTGGCTGGCGATGGCCTTTTCAACGACGTCCACCAGCTTGTCCGTCAGCTCTTTTTCGTACTGAGCCAGATGGGTCGCATGGTCTTCTGGAATTTCCGCAAAAATGTTCGGCGCGAAGCCACGCAGCCACGGGCCGGAGTGCGTGTGCGTTGATGAAATCGCAAAGCGTTCGCGTGGAATGTTGTGTTTGGCCGCGACACGTTCAAACACCGCCTCCGTCATTTCGAGTGGCACGCCGCAGTTGTCGACGGTAATCAAAACGGCGAGCGGCTGGGCGTCAGCCCTCCGTGTGTCTTCCGTTCCCGTTTCATCGCCTGCAGAACCGATCACCATCGCCCGCGCGTGAATTTTCACTGCCACGCCCTCGGATTCTTTGAGGCGATTGCCGTAGCCGGTGAGGCGCACGGGATAGTCTGGCGTGATGTCAACGACCGCCGCGCCAATTGGGACGGCGGCGTACTCCGGCGAGCGGTTGGGCGTCAGCCCTCCGTGTGCTTTTTGTTCTTCCACAACCCATTGCGGTGTGATCAGCTTGGGAAAATCTTCGTCTGTATACCACGGGTCGAATTCGTCAATATACTTAAGGCGGTTCGCATCGACAGCCTTCTCAACAGCAGGCGGTTCGTCGGCATTCATCAACCCGACGCAGAAAAGGCAGCAGAGGATTGCAGTAGCAAATCGCAACATCGGGAGCATCTCCGAGTCATCTTTTAAGGCACGCAGCGCGGGCAGGCGTCGTTGCTCTTCGTTTCCATTTCCGAAGCAATGATCAACGACGTTGAGAATGAGTATAGAACTCTCGCGAGCGAAGATCACGTTCGCAGCAAGGTTGAAAAATTTTCGCGGCTCATGTTGACAGCTGACAGCAACACGTCTATCCTCTGCCCGTCAGCCCATTGGCACTCACTTTGAATGAGAACCGTCGTAGCGGAAGCCGGCAAGGCTTTCGGAAGTTAGCTTACCAAGCAGAAAACCGAAACGCTTGGCCTGTTCCGCGACAAAGTGACTGCCATTGATCGTCAGCCCCTGAGGAATTCAGGGCTCCATCAGTGAATCGAAGGAGCGAAATCATGACCACGATCGGACAGCGGATCCGTGAGATTCGCAAAAGCCGCAATCTGACTCAACGAGAACTCGCCGACAAAGTTGGCATTAATTTTACGTATCTCAGCCGTGTCGAAAATGACCGACTGGATGACGAGCAAACGCCGCGCGAAGAAACGCTGCAGCGAATTGCCAAAGCACTGGATGCTGATCCTGATGAATTATTGCTGTTAGCACGGCGAATTCCGGATTCATACCGCGACAGAATTCTGTCTCAACCAGGGGTTTTTCGAAAGCTTCTCAACTTATCAGACGCTGATCTGGAAGACCTCGTAGGACAGCTCGAACAGCAGGCTCGACGATCCCGAAGTATGTGAGCCGTAGACTGAAGCGTTTTCGATTCGGCAGATAACTCAATGAAGAGTTACTTTCATCGCATGGAGTGTGGCTGATGCGCCGTCATGATCTAACAAACATGAGAACTCGTTCAATCGACGCCGTAACGGCCATGCGCATCCGTCAGTATGAGCAACTTTCCGGGGAACCAGTGATGTTTCCGGTTCCGATCGAAAAGATCGTCGAACGCATTCTGGGGCTCGACTTTGACTGGGTTGAGATCGAAGAGCAACCGGGAGAACAGATCCTCGCCGGATTAATACCGGAAGAAAAACGCATCGTCCTCAACAGCAGGTATCTGGACTTGTTTCAGAAGAAGCCCGGTCTGGAACGAAGTACGATTGGGCATGAAGCCGGACACTGGGACATCGATATTGACCGCACAAGTCTGCATCATCCACGCTTACCGGGCTTTGAATTGCAGACGAGTGTGGTTCGGCGACAGGCGGCCGATCGAAATGTGCTCGTCGAGGTGCTTAACCGAGCTGCCTACGATGATCGCTATTTTGAACTTTATCGAGAGTTGACTGCTGGCCAGGATTCACCGGAAGTACGCAGTGCCGTGGATCGATATCAGTCGTCGATGCTCATGCCGGACTGGCTGATCAAGACGGCCGTGCGGGATCTTGATGTGACCTCATGGCCCGCACTTTATGAGCTTGCGGAAAAAGCTCAGGTGACGATCTCCAATCTGACCGTGCGACTTCATCGTCTCGGTGTCATCTACATCCCCGATGGAACACGCGATCTCTACGCCGGCCACGATGCGTACATTGGCCAGAAACATTTGTTCTGAAAGGCGGCCTGTTTCGCGGGAAGACAGCTCTTGCAATGAACTAGAAAGCTCAGAGTGCTTGTCGGAAGCGAGAAACTGGCCGTTTGGTAAGTACTGCTGAGACATCGAAGCAGTTCGGCAGATTTCGTGGTGCGCTTGCGTTGAATGTGGCTTTGTGGCACGCGGCGACGGGCCTAATTGAACGTTAAATATCAGCAGCGGAGAATGGTTCTCCGCTTCCTTTATCGCCAGCGTGTTGACAGTTGCCAGCAACTGTCAATTGCTAACCTGGCAGGTCGTTTTGGTTTTCGTTTCGTCTTTAGACAGGAATGGAGTCGGTCATGTTGGTTCTTTCACGCAAACTGCAGCAGCAGATCCTGATCCCCGATTTGAACATTCGCATCACCGTTTTGAGCGTTGGAACAAACCGCGTTCAGCTGGGAATTGAGGCACCCGCGGGGATTCAGATCACTCGGCCTGAGATCCAGCGTCCAATTCCCGCGACGCGTCCGGAGGAAAATTTTGTGGAACTGAACGTCGTTGCTCGTGCGCCCCGGTCGCTCTGCGGGACTGAGGGGAGATGTACCCATTGAAGCGAATTGTGAAAAAAAAATGCGTGGGAAGAATGGGAATTCTGCGGCAGCAATGAGAAGATGCGTGGTTATATGGAGTTTCATTGTTGCTCTGCAAATTCGCGATCTGAGATATGTCTGAGACGATACGTAGAAGCGTATTGTCGGCAGATTGCGGCTGCAGACAGGTAAGAGAAGGATTGTCAATATGTTCTCAACATTACGCAGGCGTTCGGTTCGTCGATCGCTTGGTGTTCTGTCGTTGTCAGCAGCGATGCTTATGGCGGCGGCCTCAACCGGCACCTCATTGCGGGCTCATCAGGACGAGACTCCGGCTGCAGCTCCGGACCAGGGTCTTGCAGTACCTGACGATCTTAATGATGAAGCGCTGGAGAGCGTCGACGGCGCCCTCTCAGAAGGGCTGAGCCCCAATCTGGCGATCCTTTTCGATTCCAGCAAGTCGGCGGAAGAGCGAACGGCTGCTGGAACAGAAGTTGAAAATATTGCACGCTCGATGGACTCAAGTACCCCGCAACGCGACGTACTGAAACGTCATCTGCTGCGTCGTACGGCTCTGGTTGTTGCCGCGGTTCGTGCCAGTCAGGTGATGAATGTGGCTCCCGTTTCTGATCTGCAATTGGGACAGCTTGCTGAAGCCGTGATCAACGCCGAGTCCATGCTGAATGCCATGAGCAACGGTAGTGGCTGGGTTGAATATCTGCATCTTGCGGATCTGCGTGGCGGCAATGTTGTGGCGGCCACTATGGAGCAGGCGATCAAAAATCTGACGTCATCGAAAGAGATGAACAATGCTCAGATCGTCTTTCTCAGTCGTCCTGCACTGCAGAATCTGAAGGCGGCCCTGGAGACCGCAGTGGCTGCGGGTGCTTACGGGACGGACGAAGCAGCCGCTCGCGACGGCATGAATTCTCGAATCAACTCCCTGGTCAGCGCTCTGCTGTCCTATGAAAAATCTTCACTGGCCACGGACGCTGAAAAGGCTCGCACCGAATGGCGTTCTCTACGCAGTCGCTTTCCAGCAGCGGCCGACCAGCTGCGGCCGGTCGTGAATGAACACTACTTCAACCACAATGTGCATTTCACAGTTTCCGAAGAGCTTCTGTCGCGTCTGATTTCGGATTACCGATCCGAAAGCGGATGTATCGCAGACTGCATTATGGGCGCGTGGGTGACCGGGTCACAGACAACGAATGTGGATGTCCGTGCCGATATTCGGCCGTCGGCAACAACCGCTCGCTTTGATGTGAACGTTAACGGCAATACCCAGTCAAACACGAAGGCTCAGAAAAGCCCTGCGACGGTCTGGACCAGCGGAAATCACTATTTCTGGATGAACCGTTCGGTCTATTTCGACGGGCGTCATGTGAGTGCTACTCCAGCGAACTTCAACGTCGACACCAACAGCCGGACTGTCGGACTGGCGACCAAATACGACGGAATTCCGATCGTCCGCGGGATCGTTCGTCGCATGGCGTCTCAGAAAATCGCTGAATCCAAGCCTCAGGCCGAAGCATTGACGGCAGGACGTCTGCGCGACGAGGCGTTGCCAAAGTTTCAGTCAGAAACGGATCAGCAGTTTGCAACCGGCAACGACACGCTTAACAAAATGCTGAGTTCACTGGACCGCCGTGGTGTTGCACCGGACAGCACGAGTGCTCGTTCCAGCAACACTCATATCGCCGTCAGTACTCGTACGCTGGGAATTTCACGTTTGGGCGGTTCGATCCAGCCACCAGCCGCTTTGATGGCCCGCGGCGCTGCGGCTCAGATTCACGAGTCTGCGTTGAACAATGCGATTGATGCGCTGGGATTTCAGGGCCGCGATATTCCGGAGAAGGACTTTGTTCGTGAGCTGGAAGTGGCCCTGAGCGATCTGTTTCAGCGTGAAATCAAGCTGACAAACGGTGAGCCTGCTGCTGTTGTCGAAGGCGAAGCTGATGAACCACCAACCATTTTCCTGTTCAGCAAGAGTGATCCAATTCGCGTTCGGTTCGATAACGGCCAGATCATTCTGTCGCTGCGAACGGGTATTCGTCAGGAAGGCAAAGAAGAGATTCCTGAAGAGACCGTTACGATTCCGATCTCGATGACTCTTGAGAACGGCAAGATCATCATGGACCCAGGTAACATCGCGGTAACCGGACGGCCAACACGTTCAGTTCAGATCAAGCGAGTCCTTGCGAAGCGAATTGTTCGAAAGGAACTGAGCCCAACTGTGGATCTGCAGGCTGCTGGCGATAAGACTCTGCCTGTGACCGTGACTCATATCCATCTTGCCGATGGCTGGTTGACAACAGAACTTCAGTAATTGGAAAACCGCTGCCAGGCAAAGGTGAAACTTTTGAAGTGTAAAAAACCGGCGGATCGCCTGCAGAATTTCGACCTCAAGGGGCACTGTCACTGACAGTGCCCCTTTTCGTTTACGCGTAGTTCTGCCATAAAATCAACCACCCGCCTGGGCGAATTACCCGGTGCATTTTGAAAATTACCCCGATCTCCGTTACAGTTCCCGACTTAACGGGCATCTCACTCCTCTTCCGGAGCATTTTGGTTCAATGGCTGATCAACACGCACAATTGGTGGTTCTGGGTGGCGGTCCTGGCGGGTATCCGGCGGCGTTTGCCGCGGCCGACCATGGCATGAAGGTCGTGCTGATCGACGAAGGCATTAAACCGGGTGGCGTATGTCTGAATCGCGGCTGTATTCCCTCCAAGGCCCTGTTGCATGTGGCCAAGCTGATCAATGAAGCAGCGGAATCCGAAGAATGCGGCGTGACATTTTCGAAACCTGTCATCGATCTCGACAAGCTGCGAACGTTCAAGAATAACGTCATTGGAAACCTGTCCGGCGGAATCGAAGGGCTTTGCAAAGCGCGCGGCGTTGAACTGGTCAAAGCTCGCGGCACCTTTGTAAGCAGCGATACTCTGGAAGTGAAAACCCCAGACGGGACCACAAAGACGATCAGCTTTGATCATTGCATTATCGCCACCGGATCGCAGCCAGCGATGCCGCCAATGTTTGCTCTTGGCGACGATCGAATCATGGACTCCACCGGGGCGCTGGAACTGAAGGATATCCCGAAGCGACTGTTGATTATTGGCGGCGGCTACATCGGACTGGAAATGGGATCGGTCTATGCAGCTCTGGGTTCAGCGGTCACCGTCGTCGAAATGACCGGAGGACTTCTGCCAGGCGCCGATCGCGATCTCGTAACTCCTCTGCAAAAGCGACTCGCCCATCAGTTCTCGTCCATACATCTAAATACGAAGGTGGCAAAACTGGAGCCAACGGCTGAAGGGATTGTGGCTAGTCTGGAAGGAGAAGGCGTCGAACCTCGACAGGTGTTCGATCGCGTTCTCGTTTCAGTCGGTCGGCGTCCGAACAGTCGAGGACTTGGTCTTGAAAAGACCGGAGTCCAGATTGACGAAAAGGGCTTCATCAAGATCGACAAGAATCAGCGCACGGCCGATTCAAAATTGATGGCCATTGGCGACGTGGCTGGCGAACCAATGCTGGCTCACAAGGCGACTCGCGAAGCGAAAATCGCTGCTGAAACATTGCTGGGCGAACCGGTGGAATTTGACAACATCGCGATTCCGGCGGTTGTATTTACAGACCCGGAACTTGCCTGGGTCGGCATCACGGAGGCCGAAGCAAAGGCGCAGGGAAAAGAAGTTCTCGTGCATCGATTTCCATGGGCCGCGTCGGGACGTGCTCAGTCGCTGGCTCGCACGGAAGGCATCACCAAGATTATCGTGGAACCGCTCAAGCAGCGAGTTCTGGGCGTCGGTATCGTGGGCCCGGGTGCAGGGGAAATGATTGCCGAAGCAACGCTGGCTATCGAGATGGGCGCGACAGCGCGAGATCTCGCCGACACAATTCATGCTCATCCAACATTGTCGGAAACATTGATGGAAGCAGCGGAAGGCATCTTTGGCCAGCCGACGCATACGTTCCGCCCGAAGAAAAAATAGTGACTTTGATGGGGTGAAGCCAACTTCCGGGACGCGAATGCAGGGAACCTGAAACCTTCCTCCTCAGTCCCGGGGGGCCAAACCCCGTGAATCCGCAACGGGCTGAGGCAATCTCGCTGACGTCGTGTGCTGATTCATGCGGCCTTTGCGAAGGCCATTGGTCTTTGTGTCTATTGAGACGAATTCTGGTTCTTCATGACTCTTCGTTCACGCCCGCTGCGAGCGGATAAGCACTTTTCCAACCTTCATCGCTGGCTGGAGATGGAAGGTGAAGCCGAACGGCAACGGCTGGCTCAGCGCCGCAAAATCCAATCCTCCGAGGAGGCCGAGAGAACCGGTGAAACATTGCTGGACATGGTTGTACGCAGTCATACGACCGGCCTTGGCGGTCGGTATCTGATCACTCTTGCCAAACGCCGCTCACCCGACCGTCTGCCGTGGCACCGCTTCAAAGTCGGCAGTCCGATTTTGCTTTCAGACAATGGCGATGACAGCAGCGAATCTCTTCAGGGAGTCGTCAGCGCGAAGCGAAACGATACGCTTGAGGTCGCTGTTGATGACTGGCCGGCCGGAGACCGATTTCGACTCGATTTATCACCGGATGAAGTGTCTCGCAAGCGTCAGGCCAGTGCACTGCAGGTCGCGGCAAATGCTTCCGGGCGACTCGGGCAGTTGCGAGACATGCTGCTGGGCGAACGGGAGCCGACGTTTCAGAAGAACGTAAAAATCCCGACGGAGATTTCTCAGCGGCTGAATCCTTCCCAGCATCAGGCAATTCGCCATGCTCTGGCCGCCAATGATCTGGCCATTATTCACGGACCTCCGGGCACCGGTAAGACGACCACCGTTGTCGAAGTTATTCGGTTGCTGGTGGCTCGGGGAGAACGAGTTCTCGCCTGTGCTCCGAGCAACACGGCTGTCGACAATCTGCTGGAACGTTTGCTGGCGATTGGTGAACCAGCTGTGCGGCTCGGGCATCCGGCACGAGTCACCGAAGATCTGCGTCAGAATACGCTGGACGTGCTGGTGGGGCGACATGAGTCCATGATGATTGTGCATCAGATGATGCGCGAGGCCGAGCAGATCGAACGCAAGGCGACGAAGTATACTCGAGGCCGTCCGGCACCTGGTTTCCGAGGCCAGCAGCGTCAGGAAGCGCGTGAACTGAAGCGACAGGCAAGGATCATTGAAAAGCAGGCCGTCATTGAAGTGCTGAAGGATGCGCGAGTTGTTTGTGCGACCACGACTTTTGATGATTCGATTCTGGACGATCTCCGATTCGATGTGCTTGTCATCGACGAAGCTTGTCAAAGTGTCGAGCCCGGCTGCTGGGTGCCCATGAAAAAGGCCAACCGAATTATTCTGGCGGGCGATCATTTGCAGCTGCCGCCGACCATTCTTTCGGACGAAGCGAAACGCGAAGGCTTTGCTGTCAGCATGATGGAGCGGCTTGTTAATCACTATGGTGACCAGGTGACTCATCAGCTGACCGTCCAGTATCGAATGAATGAGAAGATTATGGCCTTCTCGTCGGAGCATTTTTACAGGAACACTCTGACCGCCGATGATTCTGTTCGAGACCACGTCCTTTCAGATCTGCCTCGGTTTCACAGCGAGCGCGTGACTGACGAGCCCGTGACGTTCATCGATACGGCAGGAACAGGCTGGCAGGAAGAGATTGAACCGGATGGTCTGAGTAAACGAAATCCGCAGGAAGGTGAGCTTGTCCTGAAGCAGGTTAACGCCCTTTGTGAGGCTGGTCTGAATCCGTCAGACATTGCAGTGATCGCCCCGTATGCGGCCCAGGTTCGCTGGCTGCGTGAACACGCCATTTATGACAAGCTGGAAATTGATACGGTCGACGGTTTTCAGGGGCGCGAAAAAGAAGCGGTTGTTATGTCCCTGGTTCGGTCGAATGACATCGGTGAAATCGGTTTTCTGTCGGATGCCCGCAGGATGAATGTGGCGCTGACTCGAGCAAAACGCAAACTCATCATTGTGGGTGACAGTGCGACGCTGGGGACGAACGATTTCTTCAAGTCGCTTCTGGCATGGATTGAAGGAACCGGCAGTTACAAAACGGCGTGGGAGTTTGCAGAGTAGCGGCTGCCGGGTGATGCGTTCGATTGCAACTTAGCCCATTTTTCTGCTGTTTTCCTGGCTTGATGCGAATCAAATTTCTTTCTGCAGCATTTTGAAAATACTGGTGAGGCTTTTGTCGTGACCTTGTTTGCGGTTCTTGATTTCGAAACAACAGGATTGTCACCCGCCCGCGGCGAGCGCGTGGTGGAAATTGGATTGATTGTTCTGGATGAGCGATTTCGTGTCGTGCGAATGTTTGATTCGCTTGTGTATCCGCAACGGTCGATTCCAGCGCAGGTGTCACGGATTCATGGGATTTCCGATGCCGCGGTTCGGAAGGCGCCGACTTTTGAGGAGCTGTTGCCGAGCCTAATGAACTGCCTTGCCGGAGTGACTCATCTTGTCGCTCACAACACGCCTTTTGATCTGGGCTTCCTGCAGGCCGAATTGCGAACCTGTGGTGTTGGCATGCCGCAGTCATTTGGCCAGATCTGTACCATGCAGATGGCTCGCAGTAAGCGAGTTGCTGCGGATGCCAAACTTGCAACCGTCGCACACGCGCTGGGTGTTCCGACGGTGGCCAATGCGCATCGAGCCATTGTTGATGCCGGGATCACGGCCCGAATACTTGGCTTGATGCATGCCAACGAGCTTCCGCAACCGCATGGTTCGATTGCCTGGCCTCAATGCCGTCCGGTCGTCGCGAATGTTAGCGAGCGATCCCGCGAGTTTCCTCGCCGCGATCTCTGCATCTCCATGCAAACGTTGCCCCACTTCGGCCTCGTGCTCGCGCCGTCGGCAAAATGCCGATAGCCTTCGCGGCTCCCGCTACTGAAGGCAGGCGAACATCTGGCTACTGAACCGCCGTTGCGCCGAGAATGTAGCGTCGTTGTTCTATTGCCAGTTCTTCAAGCGAGGAAATTGTCCGTGACTCACGTCGCCACCAAAATGGGCGTGCGGGAGATGAGATCTGCACTGCAAATTGGATTTCTGGTTTGCATTGATTCAGCAGCCACTCCACGATCGCAAGCTGAAATCGGTCCTCGGGATACATTGGCGATGATGTTTGCTCCAGAGACCATCGGTCGAGCTTTACCGGACACCAATTGCTCAAGGGCGCAGGCTCACCAATCGACGAAGCCATTATCGGCGGCAGCATGCCGCGATCGGCTTCGTGGACCAGCAGAATCCAGCTTTCCGGCCGACTGGAATACAACTGCCACGATGGCCAGTTGTCTGCGATTCCAATCAGGCCAGACAATGGAAAGATCCAAACCGAGGCCACCAGATTTCGATATCGCCGTGAGAATGTCGCCGGACTTTCCGCAGGCTTTTGATTGTTCGCAAGGAACAGCGCAGGCACCACGCACAAAAAGCAAAGATTCCATAGCAAGACGCCCCAGTGATGATTCAGCCCGAACGGACCAAGTGCAATCAGCAACACGGAATGCAGCAACATGGCAGCCACACATCCGACCGTCCGCGTCGCTTTGCACAGCAGAAGTACGCCAACAAGAAACTCGCCGGCTGTCATTCCATGGCACAGCAGCGTGAACGATGCGTCGTCCGCTCCCAAGGCCTTCAGGCCTGTCATATTCAACAATTGTCGGACGATGACGCCAGTGATCGTCTCCGCGGGGAGTGGGGTGAGTCTCGACAATGCCGAACAAACATAGACCGTGATGATCACGTGCCGCAGGGCCGGCAGCAATTCGCGGTCCGGAAGCAGAAGCCGCACAGTCAGGCTGAGCATAAAAAGCCAGTGCCACGCCTGAAGCCGATGCTGATCGGCAAGCACCAGATAGATTGCCGGCAGCAGAGCCAGAAAGCACCAGAGTCTCTGACGTTTCGCGAGACGAAGAGTAAAGTGCGAGATTGCGATAATAAGAGTTGCGGCCAATAACAGGCTCGCTGCGAAAACACTCCCGGGAAGCGAAAGAGTCAGCAAGGGAACCGCCGGAAACTCGCGGCGTCCTGACCACAGAGTCCATGTCGCAACGATCAGGGCGAACTCAAACAACGCCAGCAGCGCAATGGTCAGGTGGGCTCTTTTTTCCTCAGGCCGATTTTCCTCAGGCCGATTTTCGAGGTGAATTGCCAGATCCTTGTCGGCTACTAAACTGGGCGATTGCTGAGACATGACATCCATCAGACAAACGAATCGAAACAAAAGGCCATCGCGGCGAGGGCACTGTACCGGATGAAGACTCTTCTTGTTACCGGAACCGACACTGGCGTCGGAAAGACCTGGATCAGCTCCCTGCTGGTTCGCCAGCTGCAGCAACATAGGCTGCGAGTCGGCGCGTACAAGCCGGTTTGCAGCGGCGCGGAGATTGACCAACACGGCAACACAGCCTGGAGTGACGTCGAAGCTCTGCGCGCGGCCTGCGGAAATCAGCCGCCCATCGATCACGTGTGTCCTCAGCGCTTTCAAGCCGCAGTGGCTCCCAATGTCGCTGCGACACTGGAAGGCCGAACCGTCGACGATGACAGATTGCTCAAAGGGACAGACGTCTGGAAGCCATTGGTCGACTGGTTGGTTGTCGAAGGAGCCGGCGGCATTTTTTGTCCGCTGTCGGATCGCAGTACCGTTATGGAACTCGCGCAGCAGCTGCACGGGCAGATCATTGTTGTTGCCGCCAATCGTCTGGGCGTGATCAATCACACGCGACTGACTGTCGAGATCCTGAAGTCGCGAGGCCTTGCTGTCACGGCGATCGTGCTGAATGAAATTGCTGCGACGGAAGGATCAGCGATGGAAGGATCGGCAGTAGATCCGTCGGTTTCCACCAATGGCCGGCAGCTTCAGCACTGGATCCCGGAAGTCCCGTTGTTCCACTGCGATTTTCAGGCGGCGAAACTCACGGCACTCAGATCTCCTCACGCCGATCTGATTTCGTTGATCGAAGCCGGTGGTTAAAGCCGCAAGCGTCAGGCAAGCACACCTTTGTCGACATTTTCGAACACATCCGTCAGGCTTTCATCGCGGCCCTGATGAACGTACGTCAGCATTGCACTGACCGATCATTCGTTCAATGGACTGTTCCCGAGCCGACTCAGCCAATATCTGCACCGCGTCGATGCAACTTCTTCACCAGCTTTGTCACGAGCGCCGTCCAGCCGGTCTGGTGTGTGGCCCCCAGCCCCTTGCCGGATTCGCCATGGAAGTATTCATGGAACAGGACCAGATCCTTGAAGTGCGGATCTTCGGAGTAGCGTTTGTCGTCGCCATGACACGGGCGAATTCCATCCTTGTCGGGCAGGAACAGTGACACCTGGCGGCGCATCAGTTCTTCGGCCACTTGTCCCAGAGTCATCATGACTCCTGAGCCTGTCGGGCATTCCACTTTGAAGTCTTCGCCGTAAAACTCGTCATAACGTTCGAGCGCTTCGATCAGCAGGTAGTTCATCGGGAACCACACCGGGCCGCGCCAGTTGCTGTTGCCGCCAAACATTGACGAATCAGAATCGCCCGGCACGTAGTTGACGCGATGTTCCTGGCCGTTCGCGTGAAACACAAACGGCTGAGTGTCATGAATGCGGGACAGTGACCGAATTCCATACGGAGACAGAAATTCATTCTCATCCAGCAGATATTTCAGCATCCGTTCCATGCGTTCGCGAGTCGGGATGGCCAGCAGGCGGAGTCCGCGGGCCGGGCGAGTCTCGTCGGCTTCCTTCGACACCAGCATGAACGTAATGTTCTTGATGCGATCCTTGCGATGCTCAACAAACCATTCCATACGGCGTCGAAAGCCGGGCAGCTTTTGCAGGACCACATCGCTGAGAATGATGGAAGTAAACAGCGGGATGATGCCCACCAGCGAGCGAACTCGCAGCGGAATATGTTCACCGTTGTTGTAAAGATGGTCGTAATAAAAACCATCCTGTTCGTCCCACAAACCCACATCGCTGATCGAATTCATCGCGTCTGCGATTTCGATGTAGTGTTCGAAAAACTTTGAAGCCATGTCGGCGTAGGCCGGGTTTTCGCTCGCCAGTTCCAGAGCCATTGTCAACATACGAGCGCAG
>JBDNHX010000161.1:0-3437 GCA_041688565.1 Planctomycetaceae bacterium | reverse complement strand
GCGAGGGTCGCCAGGGACCGAAGAAGTCGCAGACAAAGCGGAAAGCTTCACCTCCATCATGGTGGCAGGATCGCAGGGTTCTGATTGGCGGCGGAGCGGCGGCGTTGCTGATCTTGCTGTCGACAATCTTTCTGTTCCAAACACCGAACGGAACGCTGCGCGTGGAGATCCTTGATCCCGAGGTCGAGGTGAAGGTGCAGGGGACGACTGTGACGCTGAACCAGGCGAACACTGAACCCATATTTCTGAAGGCTGGTGAGAAAAAACTGCTGGTCACGCGCGGCGATTTGTCGTTTGAAACCGAATCGTTCACGCTGAAGAAGGGGACGGAGACGACGGTCAAGGTCGATCTCGTCGACGAGATGCTGATCGCCAGCAGCGGCGGCAAGGTTCTGGGCGAGAAGTCGGTCGGACGCATGTCCATCACGGCCTCAACGACCGGGAACAAAGAACGTGGCACGAAAGCAGGAGATACCTCATCGAACGGCCGCGCGATGAACATCGTGTCACTCGGCCAGCCCGGACAGTTCGCGCTGAGGTTTCAGGAGCAGAGCTACGTCGAAATTCCGACGCTGCGTCGTGACACAACTGGACCGTTCACCATCGAACTCTGGATCCAGTCACCAGAGCCACAGGGCGTCCTTGTCAGCATGGAAGGTTCGGCGGCATGCCAGCTGCAGCCGGAAAAGAGCAATAACGGTGCAACGATCCTCTCTACTCTCGAACGCACAAAGTCGGGTGACTCTTCTCAAAACGTTTCTGTGACATGGGAACCACGTCGGCAACATATCGCCTGGGTGCTTGATGATCGCGACTCGGTCCTCTTTATCGATGGGCGCGAAGCGGGAAGAAAGCCGCGAGTTGCCGCAACCGGTGTCACCTCCATGCCGGGCGGGAACTCGTCAGTGACGCTGCTGGGTTCTCAACGCTATGGCGATTCAAAGGGCTACCATTGGTGCGGCGGAACTTTCTACGGAGTCCGATTCTCGACCGTCGCTCGTTACGCGAAAGACTTCTCGCCCTCCGAAAACTTTGAAGCTGATAAGGAGACCCTTGCCCTGTATCGGTTTGATGAGGGACAGGGCGACATCCTGCATGATTCCTCCGGCAACAACCATCACGGCAAAATCGTCGGAGCGAAATGGGTGACGAACGACGGACGACCCGTCGTCACGACGACGGCACCCGGCGGCAAGCCCATCGATCTGTTGCCGCTGGTCAATCTGAACCAGGACTTGCTCGAAGGGGACTGGTCGAAAGAGGATACCGCGTTTGTCAGTCGCAAGTCCGCAACCAACAGTGTGCTGCGACTACCAGTGGAGCCGGGCGACGAGTACACCCTGAGCGCGGCCTTTGAATCGCAGCGCGGCAACGTGTCGTTCGTCCTGCCGTTTGAGGGGAATGGACTGGAGGTCTTTCTGTCCGGCGAGCGAGTCGAGCTGTGTGTCGATCGACTCAACTCACCGACGAATCCGCGCGGAACTCTTCCGGCATCGGTCAATGACGGGCGTCGCCACGATGTGCTATTGGAGGTCACGCGCCCCACGGGCAATGAGGTAAGCTTGGCCCTGTCCGTGGACGGAAAGAACGCGTTCGCATGGAAGGGGACGCGCGAACAGTTGAGGAACATCAAGGGACGGTACAACCACCAGCCGTGTCTGCTCGCAGGCATCTTCCTCCCAACGAGCAACACGTTCGTGCGATTGCTCGAAGCCCGCCTGACGACTGCGAGAACGACGGGTGAGGTGATCGACGTTCTGGCTCGTGTTGACTTGGCCCGAGATACCTTCAAACACCCCACCTGCGGCGAGTGGACGCGCGACGGGAGTGCCCTGATCAGCCCGGGCGGCGGGAAGTCCGGCCGTCTGGTGCTCCCCTTTCCACCTCCCCCGGAATACGAGTTGACCGCTGTGGTCGAGCGAATGGCGGGATCAGACGGAATCATGTTCGGGGCGGTCGTTGACGGACACCATGCTTCTGTCTGCTTCGACACAAACATTCCGCCTGTTTCCGGTATCAGTTTGATTGATCGCAAACGCCACCCCGAAAATGAATCGAAGTTTGCCGAAGCGGTGCTGAATGACTTCCAACGGCACACCATTCAAATCACGGTCGGCAAACGCTCGATTCGGGCGAAGGTGGATGATCGTGACATCATTCGCTGGGAAGGGGATCCGAATCGCCTGATCTCTCCCGAGGTGACTAACCAAGCCAAAAACGTCTGGTTCGGAGCGGCCTATCACCAGTTCAAGTTCCACAAGCTGGAACTGCGACCGCTGAGTTCGTCACCGAACGCTGCACAGGCTGGCAACGCGGCGGCGAACGTCGACTATCTGGATGACCTGACGGAGAAGTCCTATGTCGGTTTCAAACAACTTGGCAAGCACGGTGCTGATATCGATCCCAATCGGCCCAAACGATCACTCGACGGAGTGGTCCCGGCGCACGGGCTGACGATGCACCCGCAAGGCAAGCCTTCACTCACGGCGGTGGCGGTCTATGACTTGTCAGGCAAGTACACCCGCTTCGACGGAATCGTGGCCCGTCCCGACGGGACGATGCGCGGCAATCAAACGTTCGTTCATCTTGTGGGTGACGGTCAGTTGCTCTGGAAATCTCCCACGATCGATCAGCCCAGTCCACAGGCGTCGTTCCACATTGATGTCACCGGTGTTCAGGAATTGACGCTCAAGGTCGAAGCGATCAATGACTCCAACGAGGCACACATTCTGTGGGTCGATCCACGGCTGACACTCACCGTCGCCCCCGCCTTCCAGCAATGGATGAAGGAGGTGCAAGCCATGCCTGCCGACAAGCAGCTGGAAGCGGTCAGCAAGAAGCTGGTCGATTTGAATCCGGGCTTCGATGGGAAGCTGACTGGGCAGGATGGGACCAATCCCCCAGGATTGAGAACGGCGTGGTGACGGAATTGAAATTCTTCACCGACAACGTGACCGATATTTCGCCACTGCGGGCATGGCTGACACTCAAGCACCTACTCTGCAACGGTAGTGGTACAGGCAAAGGCACACTGTCCGACCTGATGCCACTCGCAGGCTGCATAAGGCTGGAATCATTGAGTATCAAAGATACGAAGGTTTACCGGTTGAGAAAGCGGTGCAGTGCCTCGTCGCGGAACTGCACGCCCAGTTCGCCGAGTCCGCGAAACTGGAGCACGTCATCAATGCAAACCTGAAGGGGCTTGGCTTTGACCGGCAAACTTGACATCACAAATTGTGATCTCGAGTTCGTTCTATTGAATTTACCTCGAGTGTTTCAGCAGGAGAAAAACTGATGTCGACTTTCACGAATCTGCTGTTTCATATCGTGTACAGCACCAAGTACCGCAAGCCCATGATTCAGTCGGTCTGGGAAGATGAGCTTTACGGAAACGTGGGCGGAATTATTCGCGGCCACAAAGGAACACTGCTATGCAT
>JBDNHX010000160.1:0-7634 GCA_041688565.1 Planctomycetaceae bacterium | reverse complement strand
TCCGTAGAGTTCCTGTGTTGCTGCGGATTCCTGTGAAAGATCCAGAGTATCCGGAACAGCAGTTTGCATCCGAAATGCCATCTCATAATTTCGAATCGCCGATTCGATTTCGGCGTGTTCACCAAGCGTCTGAGCGAATTCTCGGTCCTGCCCGAGCAGCCACTTCAGCTTGAGTTGCTGCTGCTCTGATCGTGCCGCAACGATGTTCTCCACCGCAGCCCCTTCGGCTCGAATCGAGGTCGCCTGATAGTTGGCGGGCAGGTATCCGTTGGAGAAGTTCTCTTTTCCACCGGGGGGAACCGCACCGCTGTTGAGCAACACGTACCCAGGCAGGTTTTCGTTATCACTGCCCAGTCCGTAATTGATCCACGAACCCAGGCTGGGCGACCCTGCGCGCGAACGTCCCGAATGCAGGAACAGGTTTCCGGCCGCATGCAAAGGCAACTCAGCGACCATCGAACGAATGACAGCGATATCATCCACGCATTCGGCAATGTGTGGAAACAGATCACTGACCGGTATTCCCGCATCTCCGTGATTCTGAAATTCCCAGGGACACTTCTTCCATTTTCGGTTGGGCGTTGCCGGTGACTTCCTGCCGGCGCGTTTCGCCCATTCACCGAGTTCCTCGCCATCGTGCTTTGTCAGCGTCGGCTTTGGATCGAACGAGTCGACGTGCGAAACGCCGCCGGGCATAAAAAAGAAGACGACGTTTTTGCACTTGGGCGGAAAGTGAAATGCGGCAGTGTTCTGCACTGGACGAGCGTAACTTTTGTCGGCCATCAAAGCGGACAGCGACATCAGGCCGAAACCCGTCGAAGTCGTCGCGAGCATCTGTCGGCGGCTGATGGGAACAGGCAGTCGCCCCGGGCAAAAATTCTGTTGTGTCGTGGTATTCATACGATAGCCTTTCTTTGTAGCGAAACTCGCCAAGAGTTTCGGCTCGAGTTTCGGCAGGTTGGCAGGTTGGCAGGCGGGATGCGGGATGCGGGATGCCGAAAGTCTTGGCGACTTTCGCTACGTTTCTTCGTTGCTTTCCACGACTTCCTCCCTTATCGGGTCGGGAATTCTGAAACACTCCGTGCGTTTCAGGAACGCAAGCGTTCGCCACATGCGGTCCCAACTGTCCGGCTCGAACAATTCCATCTGTGGATAACCGGGAATCAAGCACCCGGTATATGGCCAGGATGCGAACTGATCTGCGCCCACCAACTCGGCACGCTCCGGATTGCGAGCGATGTACTCGATGACGGCTTCCAGGGCGTCTCGTTCCAGTTCCTCTTCCTTCAGGACATGGTCGAACGGTTGCGATTGAAGCGAAAATGTAACTCGTTTCAGGCAGTCGTTGAGATCCTTCCGAAATCGCTTCATCGCCACCCGCTGATCGGTGCTCTCGGTCAGCCCGCACCACAACAGATGCATGTGATCGGGCATTAGGCAGAAAATCGGACACGCCAGCCGGTCACGAAATGCAACGTGCGTGAGCACTTCGCGGAATTTGTAGAGAAACCGCGCGTCGAGCCATCCCGTTCGGCGGTCTTCAATGGTCAGCGACCAGTGGACCCACGCACAGCCCAGATAGTATTCCGGCGGCAGTCGTTTCAAACGTTGTTTGTGTATGCTCATTGTTCAATCCCTTATCTGCAGCGAAACTCGCCAAGAGTTTCGGCAGGTTTGCGTACCATTCAACGTTATTTGCCGAAAGTCTTGGCGGCTTTCGCTACCGGATGTAGATAACTTCCTTCATGTTAAAGACAGCATGTGCGGCGTCTTGCCAGATGCCTTTGTTCTTCAGGATGGCGTCGTCGTCGGCAGACGCGTCTCCTGCCAGTTGTCGAATCAGCGCGACCAACCGTTGTTGTTCTTCTTTATCCGGTGGGCGACCAAGCGCTCGGCGGAACATGCCCTGAACACGCTCTACGATCGAATCGTGATCAGTCGCAACAAGCTGTTCTGCCCAGAACTTCGCTTGATCGATGACAAAGGGATCGTTGAGCAACGCCAGGGCCTGAGTGGGTACGTTGGTGCGATCACGACGTCCGCGTGTGGCCATGGGATTGGGGAAGTCGAACAGTTCCATGAACTGCGGTCCTTCCATGCGAGTCACTTTGATATAGAGGCTGCGTCGGCCGTCTCCATCAAGCGGTCCGCTCCAAAGCTTGCGATAGTCGATTTCCATCTTGCGATGCGGGTGGATGCTGGCACCATATATCTGCGTGTCCAGTCGACCGGACACGGCGAGAATCGTATCGCGAATCGCCTCAGCACTCAGTCGTCGCGCCGGGTAGTGATGCAGCAACTGGTTCGCGGGATCGAGCTGAGCGGCTCCGTCCTCCTGACGACTCGATTGACGAAACGTCCTGCTTAAAACAATCCTGCGAATGAGTCTTTTGATGGACGAGCCATCTTTGACGAAATCTGCTGCCAGGTAGTCGAGCAACTGCGGATGCGTCGGCAGTTCACCCATGTGACCGAAGTCGTCTGGAGTCGCCACGATGCCTCGACCGAACAGATGATGCCAAACACGATTGACCATTACGCGGGCCGTCAACGGGTTGCTCGGGTCAGTGATGATTTCCGCGAGCCCGCGGCGTCCACTTCCGTGAGATTCAAATGGCTGCACAGAACCGGCAATGACTTCGATATACCTCGCCGGAACAACGGAACTCGGCCTCAACGGGTCGCCGCCCTGGAGAACAGGAAAGCCCATGCTGGTTCCCTGATCGGCCAGTCCGGCAACGACGCGTGGTTCAGGGATTGTCGATTCCAGAGATCGATACTCTTGAACCAGTCCGCTGAGTTGCTGATCGCCGTTCACGGAATTGGGAAGCAGACCGACCTTGAGCAGCCAGTTCACCCAAATCACATCGTCGTCGCTGGCGTGATCATCTTTCCAGGCAATGACCGCCTCGCGTGCAACGGATTGTATGGATTCGGCGATGTCGGCTTCGTCGTAGCGAAACTCGCCAAGAGTTTCGACCGGGGTGTCTGCGGGCTGCCGAAAGTCTTGGCGACTTTCGCTACTTTCTGCGGGCTGCCGAAAGTCTTGACGACTTTCGCTACTTTCTGCGGGCTGCCGAAAGTCTTGGCGACTTTCGCTACTTTCTCGAGGCTGCCGAAAGTCTTGACGACTTTCGCTACTTTCTCGAGTACTTTCAGTTCCGGGCTTCGTCACTTCAAGCAGGCGGAGGATGTGCGTCAGTTCCGGCAACGGCGGCGCAGGAGAATCGTGCAATACAGCTCGCATCACGCCAAAGGATGATCGAGGCGAGTTCAGTTCTTGCGGATCATTCGTCCCGGCACGACCGGGGCGATCCGGCCAGCGGGGATTGTCTGACTTTGTGGTCAGTTCCACGAACGATCGATGCGAGCCACCAGCACTGGTCGGCAAACGTTTCCAGGTTGTGACACCACCAGCGAGATACTCCAGACCACCGCCAGCGAATTCGTTCAAGCCGCAACTGTCGACGACCGGACGAACCATACTGCGTCCATCTCCGACCAGTTGCACGCTGATAAACTTCTTTCGGGTCGGAACCCACGGTGATCGAAGCGAACCGTTCAGGCGGTCGGAAGTGACGTTGGTATAAAGACCTGCTGGAAGAATCGCGGCAACAACCTGATCACCTTCATGCGTCAGAGTAAACTCGCCCGACCGGCTTGGCCCCTGCGACAGGCCAAGCCCGCTGATCGACCAGCCCAATTCGCTGTAGCGAAACTCGCCAAGAGTTTCGGCTGGGGCGTGTTTGGTTTCATCGTCTCTGCCGAAAGTCTTGGCGACTTTCGCTACGCGCTGTGATTCGGCTGCCCTGAAGTCGGCCCAGACTTCGAAATTTTCAGCATTCGATCTCATCCGACGATCCTGCTCAGCCGTGTATTCCTTCCTGAGAATCGGCCAGAGCAATGCGAGATCGACTTCATGGCGGACGTGGGATTGTTTGGCCCACGGGAAGCCCCATGGAGGAATCCCGGCTTTTCCGAGTTCCATCGCGTCAACCCAGTCGGCGTCGGCAAAATTGTCGGTCTGCCATCCTTCCTTTGCAGTACGTGAACTCTTCCAGTTCGAGTCGGAGTAGAACAGCAGCGGGTCGCCACGATCGAACTCCACGCGAACCACGCCGATCCAACCTCCCGGATTTGGCTGAACCGCCGGGTTCCCATTGGTATTGGCAACGGCCAATTCGTTAGGACCGGCTTTGAGCTTGCGGACGAGGTCCACGCCCACCAATGCCGGGTGGCTGTTGCCTGTGCCGATGTGCTCGCCGTTGACGTAGAACTTCACCGAGTCGTCTCCGGCGAAGAAGCACAGGGCCTTCGTCACCCGCCGATCCTCGGGCACGACGATTCGACGCCGGAAGTAGCGGGTCTCGATCGGCGCGTCCGTTGCTGCGTTGCCTTCCGGATACCAAAGCCAATGGGCCTGGCGAAGGTCACCGGTGTCGGCTGCAGATTCATTACTGGTACCCGCATCGCGTCGAGCCAGTCGACCAAGAACATATCCCGGATCATCGCGATCGAGTTTCTCATCGGCGATGTACTTCTCTAATTCGTAGCGAAACTCGCCAAGAGTTTCGGTTTCCGCCGGTTGACGAAAGTCCTGGCGACTTTCGCTACGACTTCCTGAGATCGCCAACGCGATGGGATCGTGCGACTGTTCAATCGCAGCCAGCCAGCGTTTTCCGAGTTGCTCTCGAAGCTCTTTTTTGAGCCGCTGCGTCACCACAACGACGTCCGCAATCCGCTGCGGTGAATCGATGGTGTGAACAACCTGGCTGCAGTTCTCCAGCATGCCAACCAGGGCGTAGTAGTCTTTAGTTGAGATTGCATCCAGCTTATGGTCGTGGCAACGGGCACACGAAATGGTTAAGCCCTGAAACGCCTTGGCAAAGGTGTCTATCTGATTGTCGATCGCATCAAAGCGGATCTCCGGAAACTCAACACAGTCGTCGTGCCCCAGCTCACCGAACCGCCAAAATGCCGTGCCTATGATCGACTCGTTGATACCAAGCTGCTCGTTAACTCGCGGACTTTCCAGCAGATCACCGGCGATGTGTTCGCGGACAAGCTGGTCGTATGGCACGTCGTTATTAAACGCTCGAATCAGATAATCGCGATATCGCCAGGCATCCCGGATTTCGTGGTTCCACTCGTACCCATGTGTCTCGGCAAAACGAACGACGTCCATCCAGTGACGAGCCCAGTGTTCACCAAAATGCGGCGAGTCCAATAGTCGATCAACAAGCGATTCGTACGCCGCATCGGGATCCTTTTCATAGTAATTAACAAACTGTTCGACATCGGTGGAAGTCGGCGGAAGTCCCGTTAGCACAAGCGCTAGCCGCCGCGCCAGCACTCGCGCGCTCGCAGGCTTTCCCGGGCTGATTCCCGCCGCCTGTTGCTTTGCTGAAATGAGGTCGTCAATAAGTAGCGAAACTCGCGAAGAGTTTCGGCCGAAAGTCTCGGCGACTTTCGCTACGTCGGAATCGACCGGTTGAAGGCTCCACCAGCTTCGGCGTGCGCTGAGCATTGTTTTCCAGGAAAGCTCCGAGACCTCTTCCGCGGAAGGCGGTTGGTCGCGTGGATCAGGGGCACCGATTTCGATCCACTTCTCGAAATCTTTGATGACTTCGTCGGGCAGCTTCTTGTCAGGCGGCATCGCAAACGACTCGTGCCTGATCGCGTCCAGCAACAGGCTCTTTTCAGTGTTTCCAGGAACAATCGCCGGACCAGACTCCCCGCCCTGGCGGATGAAGTCGCGACTGTCCAGTCGTAAACCACCTTTAAGCTCCGACGAGGCGGCCGAATGGCACTCGTAACAGTGGTGGATCAGCACAGGGCGAATTCGCTTTTCAAAGAACGCGATATCCGTCGCATCGTCAGCGAGTGCGACCGAACACACTGCGAAAGTCAGTGCGGTCAACAGAAGCGTCCGAATGAATGGCATCGAGTTCTCCCATAGATTGGACTTTACTATCGGCCACTGATTGCATACTGATCGATCAGTGATTATGTTGATTGAACAGTTTGGCGGTGTCAAGCAGGTGGCCCAAATCGATCAGTCGCCACCAAATCGCGAATCGAGAGGATCAGTACATTGCCATCCGCAACTCAAACAATGAATCCCTCGGGACTTGTCCACCAGTTGGGTCGTCTCATCAAGGAGCAGAGTCTCCAGCCCGGCGATCGTCTGCCGTCGATTCGTGATCTGGCAGATCAGTTTGGAGTCAAGGCGGGCCTTGTCCGAGATGCGTTATTGGATGCCCAGGGCCGTGGACTCGTCAAACTGCTGCCGAGAGCTGGTGCCTTTGTCGAATCGCTGGTCGAATCCACTCAGCACTCCACTTCGGCGGAGCGACTGGGACGACGCCTGCGTGAGCTGCTGGCTGCCGAAAACCAGAACCTGTTTCATTTACTGGATGCGCGCGAGACGCTGGAACTGGCATTGATCGCCCAAGCCGCTCGCAAACGCGAGATCCAGGACTTGTTTTTGCTGCGCGACATCCTGCAGCAGATGGCGTCGATCCCGCCAAAAAAACGGGGTGAGGACTACGTCCGACTCGACATCGAGTTTCACCTGGAGATTTCCCGGCTGTCAGGAAACGCCGTGATGGCCGCAATGCTGTGCGCCGTGATGGAAGAACTGGCGCCCCATCTCACGGAACTTCGCTGGTCAGCAAAGCGGCACTCGGACACGGACAAATCGCACGCTCGGCTTTACTCCGCTCTCGTCGCAGGCGACGTGTCGCTGGCTCAAGACGAAACCCGCAATCATTTGCAACACGCTTACCAGTCTTTGCTGGATCGCATCCGCCAGCCACCAAAGGTTGGGTGACGCGTTATGCCAACGAGCGTTGCGCCTCGTCGTCTTCGCCGTTCTGAAGTCGTCGCAGGACTTGAGTCACGCGAGCCCGGCTGGCACCCACATGGCGGGCGAGGGCGGCACGGCTTTCAAACTTGCCTGAGTCCAGGAGCGACTGGCAATACCGAGCAGCCCAGGTTCTCTTTTCTCTGACGGACATCGATTTGGACCTGTAGTGCGTTCTGCCTCACGAGTTGGCTGAATCTTCGGACAATTCGCCTTTCGCAAATTGTCAAAAGCCGAGTCAACCCCAGCAAGACCAGGCAACTCAGCAACTCAAAGCGGCAGCCAAGAAACCCTCAGGCCCTGCCAACCATCAACCGCATCGGTGCCAACAGCCTGCCGCTTTACGATGAAGCCGCAGGATGTTTTCGTTTGAGACGAAGTTGCTGGAGGGCGTTCACGGACTTCGTTTAGTATTCTGCTCGATCACTTATCCCGCAAGCGACTTCATACTTGAGTCACCAATGACAAAAGGCATCTCCGAGCAATCCAAACAACTCCGCCGTCATCTTTGAGATCGCCCTGCAGATCCTGCCGCTAACGTTCGAAACAGCCGAACAAAACCTCAAAGGCCCGCGACGCCCCGGCACGCGCTGGATCGTCATCGTCGGAGGCGGCGGGAACAGCTATGCTCAGGTGCCAATTCGTTAGAAATTTTATGATTGTCTTGTCAGCCGCACAAGGTCATCGATGCGTTTGATGAATCCATGGACAGCCATGTAGCCGATACCACATTCGACAGGCGGACTTGTTTGATACTCATTGTGATCTC
>JBDNHX010000019.1:0-8407 GCA_041688565.1 Planctomycetaceae bacterium | reverse complement strand
CTGCGGCGAATTGGATTTCCTTGGACCCTGCAAATGGTTGAGCGATGCCGACGTTCAACGGGAGCCACGGTGGCTGCTTCGCGATGTGCGTTGGTGGAAGGCGTCTCAGCAAATCTTGCTGGCGGAACTCACCATGCTTTTCCGAATCGAGGAGCCGGGTACTGTGTTTTCAATGATGTCGCCGTCGCGGTGCGTGCGATGCAATCAGAGGGTCGGATTCGCAACGCAATTGTAGCAGACGGCGACGTGCACCAAGGCGACGGCACCGCTTTCATTTTCCGCGACGACCCGTCCGTAAAAACATTTTCTCTGCACGCGGCGAAAGCATTTCCGGCACGGAAGATGAGATCAGATGTTGATCTCGAACTGCCGCCCGGAGCGGATGATGAGATGTATCTGCGTGCGTGGCACCAAGGCCTGAATTGTGTGGCAGAACGCTTTGACGCTGATATCGTTTACTTTGTGGCCGGAGCGGATCCGTATGTTGGCGACACGCTCGGTGGATTGGCGGTTTCGAAAGACGGACTGGCCGAGCGTGATCAAATGTTGTACGAGTTATGCCGCAGCAGAAACTGGCCGGTCGTGATCGTCATGGCTGGAGGGTATGCTCTGGACATCAACGATATTGTGGATATTCAGTTTCAAACAATCGTCCATTCGTTGCAACGACTTACGACTGCGGGAAGGCTTAACGCATAGCCGTCGGTATCGGCTCGACGCGTCGTAAATACGGACCAGCTGCCGGGTACGGACGCTGCGGTGCAACAGGACGTGCAGAAGACATCTGCCAGCTGACTGGATCCACCGCCGGAGTGGCAGGAGGAGCGCCTTCACCATGAGCGGGATCATTTGGCACGGGCGGCAACGCACCGTCACTCGGAACCGGACGAGGAGCTTCAAAGATCTGTGCCGGTGCCAGCGGCGCTGCATGGCCAGGGGCCATTGGGTGATGCATCTGGGATGGCATCATTTGAGGCGCAAAGTTCGGCATCTGCATCTGCATCGAGCCACCCTCATGACCACAGCTGCAGCCCTGCGATTCCTGCATCGGCATGCCGCCGTCCATCATGCCGCCGTCCATCATGCCGCCGTCCATCATGCTGGAACCACATGAGGAGCATCCGTCCGTGTACATTTCCTGCCCAAACGCACTGCAGGATCCGCCGGACGCTGAGCAGCCGTCAATGCCGCAGCTGCTCTCGAAACCCTGAGAGCCAAAATTCATCGCGCCGTAATTCATCTGGCGGTAAGGATCACCTGGGAAAAGCGGAGCTACTGGAGTCTGCGCTGCGCAGTGGCGACACTTGCACTTGCCGAACTTAACTCGCTGTTTGTGAACAGGCTTAATTCTGGAAGGGCGGCCTGCTCCGCACTGACATCCATTTTGCGGCATGACGCTGCAGCCGGTGGTGGTGAGGAGAACCAAAGCAAGAACCAGTAAATTCTGCCGAATCATCGTATGACTTCCATAGACAAACACCGGTTCGTCGAGGAAGCAACTTGATCGCTCCAAAACTCGGACGCTGGCGTGTCTCCAGAGATCGGTTCCGGCGCTTGGCAGACTTTAACGATCAGGCAGGATTTAATGATTTTGCGGAAGGATTTCAAAACTCGGATCACCGCAGAATTTGCCGAACGGTGGATCCCTTGGGCCCCAGCAGCTGTCTATCGGGTTGTTGATTTAAGTTTGTAGTTCCGGCTTCAGGCGGCATTGAGGACCACATCGGCCATGCTGTCGATGCCCGCCCGTTCTGCGGTCGTCAGAAGTTTGGTTGTCAGTTCACGCAGTTCATCCAGATCCTGGTCGTCAAGCGCGGACACCAGTCGCTCAATCTGAACACCGATGTCCAGAGCGATGTCGGTGGAGACTCCAGGCATTTCAGCACGTCCGCCGGAGCGAAGGCGGACCGCGGAGATGAATCGTTCCACAAGTTCCGGATCAAACTGAGTCCCTGCGCACCTGCGAAGCTCTTCGAAAGCTTCTGTACGCGATTTACGTGTTCGATAGATGGCATCAGACGTCATTGAGTCAAAGGCATCGGCAATCGCAAGGACGCGGGCGGCAATGCTTGGACGCGCAGATTCGCGATTGGTTTCCGACTGGTTGCTCAGATCAAACCAGACACCATAGTTCCGGATGATCTCGGTCAGCGTTTCCGAGCCGAATGAAGCACGAACAAGTTGCACGCTGACGGATCTGTGATGCCGCATCACGGCCCATTCCGCTTCCGTCAGCTGCCCGCGTTTTTGCAGTACAGCATCAGGTACACCAATCTTGCCAATGTCATGCAGCATGGCTGAAATTTCCAGGCTGTAGCATTCCCGCATAGACAGCAGTCCCTCCGCTGTTGCCACGCACAGGTCGGCCACACGACAGCTGTGCGCCGCTGTGGGCTGATCTCTGTACGACATCGCTGCGACGAGCGCGCTGACGGCCTGAAACGGGATTGTAACATTTGGTGGTCTTTGTTTTTCTTTCCGCGCGGTGGCCGGAGTTTCTCCGAGCTGAGCAATCTGTTTCTGGCTCTTATCGAATCTAATGACCTGATTTCGCCCGTTTCGTTTTGCAACGTACAGACACTTGTCAGCCTGATCGAGCAGATCCTGAGGCGACTCGGCGTTTTGCCGAATCGACGAAACTCCCAGACTGGCGGTGACTCGCAATTCGCCCACCTGAAGCGATTTGATGGCAAGTCGAATTCGTTCGGCCCGCAGTTCTGCATCATCGAGACTGGTGTCTGGCATGAGCACAGAGAATTCTTCTCCTCCGTAGCGACAGACGATGTCGTTTTCCGCAGCCGTTTTAATTGCCACAGCGGCAACTTTGCGCAAGACTTCATCGCCCATGGCGTGCCCGTGGTTATCATTGATCATTTTGAAATGGTCGATATCGACCATTATGGCAGAAAGCTCTAAGCCTGAGGCTTTGGCCTGGGCCCAGATGGATTCAAAGTCCTTGAAGAAGCTGCGTCGATTGACGCAACCGGTCAGAGCATCTCTCGTGGCCAACCATTCCAGTTCACGGTTCTGCTGCCTGACTTCTTCGCTGGTCTGTTTGAGCGAAACGAGTGCGTCCCGGAGTTCCTTCTGTTTGCGATCCAGTTCCGTCACATCTTCAAAGCTGGCCACCACACCCCGGCATCTATTTTTTTCATCATGAATCGGAACGGAACTGACGGAAAACGTGCGTTCCCCGCTGCCCGTGTTGATCTTCATAATGACGCCGCGCCGGGCGGCTCCTGATGCCACCGTGGTTTGCCACGGAAGTTCGGTACTGGCGGTTTCAGCCAAATGCCGGAACCCAACCTGATTTGCATTTTTGCCGATCAGTTCTTCGACTCGCATCGCAACGTACTGCGAGAATGCACTGTTGGCGAGCACGATCCGGCAGTCGGTGTCGATCACGAGCAGACCTTCAGCAAGAGCATCGAGGGCCTCTCGAACACGATGGGGAATAACCTGTGATGGGTTCAGGTGTTTGAGAACCTTGCGCAGGTAGATCGAGAACGAAAAGAAGAGCCCTGTTCCCAGAAAAATCGAAAGCGAGAACTCGGGACGCATCAGGTTTCCGAATGGTCCAGCCGAGACTTCCAGAAAGCGAACTTCCAGCTGGCCCCAGTGCTTCCCACCTGTGGTGATAGGGACGATGAATTCGCGAGAACTTTTCGGTGAAGCACCTCGTGTTTCCCAGATGTTTTCATGAGGACCTGAAGTAAACAGCAGCCCATGGTCCTCGTCGGTTCGAACGGCAAGAGATTCGACTTCCGGATTTCTTTCTCGAATCGCATTGAACGTTTCGCGGATCTGGTCTCCATTCATCCGCGGTGCAAGCGCCATGAAAGTGACGGCAGAGGCTTCACAGAATGCAGACCGATTCTTTTGAGCGGCTGTGCCAACGTTTGGAATCAGCCCCAGCAGCCCGGCGACGAGCAGCGCGCTGATGGTGAGACTGACCAGTCCCAGCACGATTCGCATACTTGATGAAAGGCGACGCATAACTTCAGTCAGACAATGATGGAGTAGATCCTTTGGTGTTCATGGCGGTGTTTGGTCAGGCTGTCGTCAGCTGTCAACAACGCGGTGGATAAATTGAACATAGCTCACGGTTGTAATGTTGCCGAAATTCGTCCGGGTTCCGTAAGCGACTTCACCTGCAGAATTGCCGCGACCGGAAAAACCGTTCTCCTCAACTGAAGGTGCCCTGCGGTCGGAGGCCGCCTGATCGTCGAAACCAGTTTACAACGCGCAATTCGCCTAAACGGCATTGTGTTCTGCACCATTGATCGCCCTGCACCCTGCACCCTGCACCAAGAACCAAGAACCAAGAACCAAGAACCAAGAACCCGGTTGTCTGCGTTAGCAAACCGGGGCAGAATCGCACGGCGCAAAAAAAGACCGCAGTTCGAAAACTGCGGCCTTCTGGCTTAGCGTCGTTGAGCGACTGAAAAACTATTTGGTCTCTTCAGTCGTTTCCTTATCTTTCGCTGGCTTTTTAACAGCAAAGGATTTCGCGAAGACTTCTTCGGCAAAAATCTTTGTCAGCTGTTCTTCCTTTGTGGCGGCTTCAATAGCGCCTTTGCACTTTTCGCAGCAGAAAGTGACCTTAACGCCGTCGACTTTCACAGATTCTTCTTTGTTCAATTTGCCACCGGAGAGCGGGCATACCGTCTGCTTGAACTGCTTTGTCTGGACAAGCTGATGATTGGCCTTCGTGGCATATTTAGCGCTGTCCGCTTCGAATGCAGCCTTGCACTTTTCGCAGCAGAAATAGACGTCCTTTTCTTTGTACTTTGCAGACTGCTCTTTTTTGGCGTCTGCACCGGAAACCGGACACTTGGCTGCGAATTTGGCCTCTTCCTTTTCTGGTGAGTCCTTCTTCTCGTCTGCAGCGAAACTAACAGACACGCAACAAGCGAGGGCCAACAAGGCCGATAACCAACCAAAGCGATGAATCATATTCGAAACTCCCTGATAATTGTGGCAAAAGCCACCCAGACGAAATTCAGGGCCTTAGGGATTTCCCCAAAGCCTCCACAACTGAAATTCGACGCAAGCACTAATTTGACCAGCAGGCTCCTGTTACTGTCAAGTCCGTTGCGGTCCGAAGAGGGTAACGCCGCCGGGTTTCTTTGCTTCTTGCCTCTTGCGGAGTGATGAACGGAATCGGACAATTAAAACGTTCGTTCCGTTAACGGCACCGCTAAAATCTTCTCCTGAGGAGAGTGACTTCATGCTTCACGTGAAATTAATGTTTTCTGTGAAAGCTTTCCGACAGATCGCCCGGATTCCATTTGCCTGTGTGCTGCTGATGCCGCTTTTCACATCGGCGCCTGCTGCGGCTCAGCATCCTCGCGACTACCGTGGCATTGATGCTCGCACTTTCAACCCGGGACGCGGCTATCACGGGCCCGGGCATTCCTATCCGGGCGGCAGCGGATATCCGCAAGTTCAAAATCATCTGTATTCACCTTACGGCTTGGGCGTTCTGCAGCAGCAGTCTCAGAGCCTTGGGTCCTCGTCGGCGACCTACAGCAATGGACGAATGACGGCTGGAGTTGTCAGGACACCGGCCGGCGTGATGCACCTGAGTCGCGGGATGATGGTTCCTGGTATGGCTCCGATGCCATTTCTTGCGAACGGTCCTGCCTGGGGCAACAACATGGGTCAGATGATTTATCCGCCTCTGACCATCGATCCGGTCAGCGGCCAGCTGGTTCCGTTTGATCCCTGGTATGCGTCTGGTCTGCCATGGTTCGGCGGAGTCAACCCGTACTATCCCGGCTCCATTCTGGGGCCCACCCTGTTGAGCATGAATCTTTCGATGCAACCATTTGTTCCGTCGACGGCCGCATACACTTTGTACGATCCGCGACTGCTGGATGTTGTTGCTCCGGCTCAGCAGTTTCCTCCGGCCGGGCAGCAGCTTGTGCCTGATGCACCTGCGGAGCCCATGCCGAATTTTGATGCTCCCCTGTTGAACGAATTTGATTCCGGCGAACCCAAAGCAAAAGTGTCGGGCCTTGCCGAGAAGATCAACAGCCTGCGTTACCAGTCTGTAGGTGATGAAGCATTTCGCAAGGAAGATTACGCAGCGGCGGCCGTCGCCTATCTGTCGGGGCTCGAACTGGCACCCGATCGTCGCAGTCTCTGGATCCGAATGGCGCTGGCGCAGATTGCCCTGGAGAATTTTGGCGATGCCGTGCGGCACCTGAAGACGGGGCTGATGACTCCTGCAGACGCAACCCGCGCGTGGGTTACAGCTGACGAGCTTTATGGGCAAAGAGTCGCTGAACGAACGAGGACACACGGGGTTAAGCTTTGGAACTGGCTTGCCGAGAAGCCGTTGTCTTCCGATCGTCTGTTGCTGGCGGGGACGTTTCAAAAGTTGCGAGGCTTTGACAGTGCCGCCGACGAATTGCTGGAGATGGCTCGTTACGATGGCCCCGAAGCGGATTATGTGGCTGCCGTAAGACTGATGTCGTCATCGGATACTGGACATCGAGCGGTTTCGGAGCAACTGGGACAGATGCGCGATGCCGCAACGGATCGGGACAGTTCAAAATCGCCAGGCCGCGTGACCGATACTGAAGCCCGATCAAAAACGAAAACCGCCGCCCAGAACGAAGGCATCTATCTTCGCGGCAAATTCAAACGGTCTGACGCCAGCGGCAGCCCTGACGACAGTGAAAGCACGGCTGAGAATCAGAGTCCCGAAGTGGATCGCCAGGACATGATCGAACCGCAGGCACCGCCGGAACTTTTTATTCCCAAACTATGAGCCCGCTGGTTCAATTCGTGGCAATTGTGAGCCGCAAGACGCGAGTCTTCACGTTGCGCGTTTTCCACAATCCCAACCCGACACGTAAGTGAGGGCTTGAGTTTTGAGTCTCGCGCGATGTTCCCAAAATCCCTCGCGGACGCGTCGGGTTGGGATCATTTCCCTTCGTTTTTACCAATTCATCATCCGGAATTTCGATTAGCGCAACTTCAAAAAAGGCGATAGCGGCGGATGAGGCCCCAAAAAAACGGCGGTTAGCGCTTTGCCGCTCATGGTTAAGAGTCAAATCGAGTGCCATTGAGCCCTGAGCCGCGACGAAATCAGCACATGCGAATGGTCTGGCAGCGATCTGGGCCGACCGACACGAATTCAATGGGTTTCCCAACGATCTCCTCAATGGCACGGCAATACTGCTGAGCCGATGCGGGAAGGTCGCCGAAGTTTGTGATGCCGGTAATGTCCTCAGTCCAGCCGGGGACTCGACGAAGCACGGGTTTTGCCGCAGCCAGATCTTCGCAGCGGCTCGGCAGGGTCTGAGTCACTCTGCCATTGATCTCATAGGCTTCGCAGACAAACAGTTCATCAAATCCACTCAGTACATCCAGCAGAGCAATGGTAATTGAATCCACGCCGCTGATTCGTGCGCTATACCGCGTCGCCACGGCATCAAACCAGCCGCAGCGCCGGGGTCGGCCGGTAATAGTTCCAAATTCGTTGCCTGCGATCCGAATTCGCTGACCGATCTCATTGTCCAGTTCAGATGGAAATGGTCCGCCGCCGACTCGCGTTGTGTACGCTTTGGCAACGCCAATCATCTTGACGATGGCTCTTTCCGGAACACCACTGCCGTTATGAATGCCGCAGCCTGAACTGTTGGACGAAGTGACGTAAGGAAAAGTTCCATGGTCAACATCCAGCAGGCTTCCCTGAGCCCCTTCAAACAGCAGCCATTTTCCAGCATCGAGAGCGTCGAGCAGATAAGTGGTGGTGTCGGCGACCATCGGACGCACACGGTCTGCGGCGGTAGAATACTCGGCGATGATCTGCTCTGCGTCCATCTGCGGACCGTCCGGGTCCAGAGCATTCAGAATCTTTTGTTTGAAGGGAACGATCTCGCGTACCTTCGCCGCGAACGTGTCACGGCAGATCAGGTCACCGATCCGAATCGCGTGTGACCGACCGACCTTGTCGCGATAGCAGGTCCCGATGCCACGCATTGTCGTTCCGATGGCCGCGCTGCCTCTCGATTTTTCGAGCGCGCCTTCTTCCAGCAAATGCCACGGGCAAATCACATGCGCCCGATCACTGACCATCAGGCGCGACGAACAGTCTTGACCACCGGCCGTCAGACCATCCAGTTCTTTAAGCAGTGCCAGTGGATTGACCACAACCCCCGGCGCGATCACGGATTTGACGTGGCTCTGAAGAATCCCGGTAGGCAGCAGGCTCAGTTTATAGGTCTTGCCATCAAACTTGACGGTATGTCCGGCGTTGTTGCCTCCCTGGTATCGTACAACGATGTCATGACGTTCTGTCAGAATGTCGACGATCTTGCCCTTGGCTTCGTCGCCCCACTGCAAACCAATCACTGAAGTTGCCGGCACAGGAACACTCGCATTGAAGAAGAAT
>JBDNHX010000159.1:0-10951 GCA_041688565.1 Planctomycetaceae bacterium | reverse complement strand
TCCAAGGCGACGCAAAAGTGGATTAAAGATAGTCTCGGTAAGACACTAACGGCACGCCGCAACGCAGCCTACAAAGACTCGAGGCCAAAAAAATGCGACCATGTACTTTCAGCTGCTTAACACCGTTTCGTCAGGCCAGCCCGAGGGACCTGTTCCGTTAAGGTTGTGCTTTCTCAAATTCGAACTCTTCAGGAACTGCCCGTCGGCATCGCATGTCACCTCGTTCTTCTCAGCGATCCGGACTGAGTTCCCCGACACCAGGCGCGCGGCGGATGACCGTTCGCTCTGCGTCCCCGGCGACCATTGCGGTGATTGTTTTTATCCTGCTGGCAATGCTGCGACTGCTTGTCTTCCGGCCTGAATCGCTGATCGTGCGGTCCACCAAATCGATCGCCACGGTCCGGTATGTGATCGATGGAGACACTCTGGACCTTGTCGACGGCCGCCGCGTCAGGCTGCTGGGGATCGATGCGCCCGAAGCTGGTTTTCATGGAAAAATCGCAGAGCCTTGGGCCGAAGAGTCGACAGAATGGCTGAGGGACCGCGTGGAGGGTTACGAAGTCACATTGCGGGTTGATGAGAAGGAAAAGGATCGTTACGGTCGCACGCTGGCCTGGATTTTTGATGCGAACGGCGTGCTGATCAATCAGCAGATTCTGACCGAAGGGCACGCGAAACTGTTATCCGACTTTGGTCTGCCAGCCGATCTGGAACCCGCGCTTCGGCAAGCGGAAAGCAGAGCCCGGATTCAGAAATCGGGGCTTTGGGGTCTTAATCGACGCGCAAAAGAATAGCGACCTGAAGTCAGGTCGCCATCAATGAGCGATAGGAAGCGGTTCCGAAACGCCCGTGCTGTTCGTTTTGCGATAACGAACGTGGCCGCGACGCTGAACGTCTTTAGACATTCACTCTTCGGCCGCGAAGGATCGTGATCACCGCGAGGACCAGGAAGACAAAGAAAAAGAGCTTCGCGGCACCGTAGGCCATTCCGCCTACCAGTCCAAACCCCATTGCTCCGGCGATCAACGCAATTACAAAAAACAACAATGCATAGCCCAACATGGCTTTTCTCCTGAAAGTGTAGACGTACGCGGGATTCGCTTTGTGCGAGCTCGCTGGTTCTGCAACAAGAATTATGCAAAGCCTGTGCCAAAGGACCGCGCACATGCGGCCTGTTTTGGTCGCGTTTATGATCCGCGACGCTTTAGGGGGGGGGTGTTGGCTTACTCATAACCCGATGCGTCAGCGAGGGATTCGTGCCCACGCAGCCGAACAGCCAGAACGCAATCCCTCACTGACGTTTCGGGTTGTGATTGTGGGAAATCGCAGGCTTTGGCGCAGCGGAGTTTCCGTGGGTGGAGACCGTACACAGTGGCGGACCGTTGAATCGTGGGCGGGCCAGGGAGCGAGCAGCGTGGGTTGAGTGTTCGCCGGATGCCGCGTCTGGAAATCTCAGTGATTCCATCTGCGGACATTTTCCGCTGAACGACTGGGTCGACTGCCCGAGTCGACGGCCCATTGCAGGCCGAAGAATGGCGATCCGGAGTTGCTGTCCATCTGCATGAACGAACCATCGTATTTGCATCCGGCTGCTGTCAGCAGGACGGTGGCTGCAAAGATCAGAGAGGTTGAATTTTTGATCATGGTTCAAACGCTGCAACGTGACTGAGGATGTCGTCGACGACAATCGGCCGGGCATTTTTAGCAGCTTCATTCCGCTCGCCCCAGACGAAAACCGAGCCACGACTTCACGATCCTGCCGCAGATCGCGCCCTGTGGCGAAAAGCGGCTCGCATTGTCTCCTTACACTCGCGTCCTCCGGCGAATTCTGCCGCTCGCCCAGTGAATTGAACAAAAGTGGGACAGGCACCCTCCTTGCGTCATTTTGTTGAGCATTTTTGGCAAGATGCGGGAGCCAGTCCCAGTTTTTTAGGCGTTCTAAGTATCGAGTGCCGTTAGGCGAGTTGCCACGGCACATTGGCCGCACGCGGAATGCAGTTGGCAAGTCCGATCAATGGTGGATTGCGACGGAACGGAATTCTGTCATCCTGCGAGCATCGCACTTCGTGATCATTCGAAGAGTTCCTGTTTTGTCCGCGTGGAAAATGGCCGTTTAGAAAATGCGTCTTCTGCCATTAAACAATTGGCCCTGCCCACGATCGTCGCTTTCGGACCGATGCATGGCCGCGTCGCAGCGATCGCTTTTGTGGATGACGATGTTGGTTTGCGCCTTCAGCAGCCAATTTGGTGTCGTGTGCGCACAATCGCTCGAAAAGTTCTCGGCGGAAAAGGTGCATAGAATTTTGGGAGTCAGTCGGCTTGCTGCGGACAATGGAATCCAGAATCTGAGTCTGCGAGCGGCTCGCGAAGCGCTCGTCGCAGGTCGACCTGCAGCCCAGCTACGCCAAACCGCCGAAGAAGTTCTGACCGCCGATGAGTGGCAGATAAAAACGGACGCCACGATCCAGCAGACATTGCAGACTCTGTTCCTGGCGTGGCAGAAACAAAAGTTTGATCCCGTTGCGGTCTGGGACACGTTGCTGGCCGTCGTCCTGCCGCCGAATAGCCCGAATGAAGTGTGTGTCTACGCAAGTCGACTGACGGACTCAGGCGATTTTCCTACGGCAAGCGACTCCATTGGACTGCTGTTGATCCAGCAGACCATTGCTCTCAAAAAAGTCGACGAGCTGCGTTCCCACATTGAAAACCGGATGCCACATCCCGAAGCCACCGTCGATGCGTGGCATCTGTTGCTGCAGTTGGCGGTTGCGGAAAATAATATCCCGGAGGTTCGCAGCCGCTTGCAGGCCTTCACTCCGGAAGTTGCCGCTTTTGCACCGCGAACCAGTCTTCCCGCGATTTGCACTTCGCTGTTCCAGTGCAGCAACAAGCGGCCTCTGCGTGATGCCAGCCTGCCGGCTCTTGATCGAGCGCTGAACCGCATCGCAGAAAGTGGAGGCCAGCTTGATGATGAACTCAGCCTGCGAATTGCGATGCTGTTATTTCGCGAACACATGCGACGCGATGACCATGCCGCAGCGGTCAATTCCCTTCATGATCTGGATTCGATCGCGATTGCCCGATCAGGCACGGCAAATTCTCAATTGCTGCTGGATCATCATGTCACCATCGCAAAGCTGCTGTTGCAGTTTGGTCTGAATGACGCGGCGATGGATCGCCTGAATGAAATCGTGGCTCTCGAATCAGAAGCCGCCGTGGAAAGTACTCGCGTCACATCCCGCCTGATGTCGCTTGTGCCGCTGATGAGCCGCCTTGCGTCTGAACAGCGACTGCCGATTCTGCGTTACTGCTATTTTGGAATCAATCGTCGCACGCCGCTGGTTCCATTGCTGACACTCAATACCACAACGACTCTTCCGGATGCTTTTGGAAGTCTTCTGCCTAAGTCCGTGTCTGAACGCGACGTTTTGAAGGAGTCGCTGCCTCAACAAAACGCACTGGCGCAGCAAGGTTCGGACGCAGCGAAGATTCGCACACTCGTTGTCAGTTCCGCTCAGATGCTGATCGATGCGGCGGTCGAATCTGGCCAGGCGGAGGCATTAAAATCTGATCTGCTGAACTTTAAGTCGCAGGGCGTTTCAAGTGCCGAATACCTGCTGTCGATGCTGTTGCTGCAAACGGGCTCGGCCGCGGAAAAACTGGCGATTGTGCAGGGCATTCTGCGAGAAGTTACGAATGAAGATCGCGGCCCGACGACCGATGCTGCACGTCAGCCGGCGTTCGAACTGTTGATCGCCATGCGTGCGTTTGAGACCCCTGAACTCCGTGCCGATGCGATTGAAATTCTTCGTGGCCTGGAAGAAAACGTCCGGGCTGCCGATCCGGTTGTTCGTGAGTCGGCGGCGATTGCGCTAGCGTTTGCGACAGCCAGCGAAGTTCCGGCCGCTGCGTCCGTTCAAAAGCGTTCGGCCGCCACGCCATGGATCGGGACTCAACGATTTCCAGACGATGAACTCGTCGCCGCGATCAGACATGGCTGGCCGGTTCATGAATGCGTGTTGATGCATCAGCCGTCTCCGACGAGCGAGACATTGTACTTCCCATGGCCGCTGACTGGCACGTTCGAGTTTGCAGTGTCGTCGTTCCACGATGTTGCTCATGGCGGCGGCGTTGGTTTCGACGGATTGATGCATGATCTGCTGCCGGAGCGAGCTGTTTCAGTCGTGTCGGCTATCAGCGAACAGACGAGCGTGCGACGTTCGCTGCAGTTCAGTGCGGCAGGAGAGTTCGCACGCCGGACGGTCCGCGTAAGCCCGGAGGAAGTGACTTTTCTTGTGAATGGTCACCCGGTTTATCGTGAATCACGCGGTACGACTGGCAGCCCGTGGCTGTCGCTTCACACCAGCGATCACAAACGCGGCGTGTGGCGATTTCCAACGCTGACTGGTTCGCCAGAGATTCCACGCGAAGTGCGAATGTCGGATGATCCAAAGCTGCGTGGCTGGAGGTCAGAGGTTTTCGGCGAGGCTCGGCGAGAACCCGCGATCCTCAGCAACAATTCCGACGCTTTGCCGGACTCACCGTTGGCAACGAACAGGCCGCTGGACTGGCAGTGGAAAGATGGAATGATTTTGGGGAGCATGGACTCGGAAGTTGGAGGAAAGCAGAGCCTGCTGCAATACGATCGGCCTTTGTTGTCTGGGGAATCGATTGCCTGGGAGTTTGCTGACTCGCCGACGGACACAACCTGCTCTCCAGCCATCGGATCGCTCGCGTTTCTGATCCGTCCCGATGGAGTTTCGCTGCACTGGATCACCACCGAGCGAGATGTTGCGGACTTGTTACCAGACGACAACGAAGTGACGGTGCTGGCGGACCAGCGGGGTGCGGGAAAATTGCAGCTTACCGAGGGCTGGAACCAGGCTGCATTGTCTTTGCGGGATGATCTGCTGACGCTGTCGGTGAACAACGTGGAGATTTATGCCCACAAGTTACGTCCAGAAGACAGCCGGCAGTTTGGTCTGTTCCATTTCCGCAATCAGTCCAAGGCGGCCGTGCGAAACATGGTGCTCAAGGGCGACTGGCCGATGTCGTTCACCGACGATCCGCGGCAGCAAATGTTTGACGTCGCGACGGCAAGCCTGACACCAGTGGAGCAGCATAGTGTTGCTCGCATGTTCGGCCAAAAGCCGTTTTCGGCAACGTTGCCTGAAATCATGACGCATGCCGCCGCGCTGTCGCCGAAAGACCGGTACGAATATTTGGTCGACTGGATTCTTCCCGGGGCCAGCCACTCTGACTGGCGTCTGGATACGATCACTGCACCGAGCACCTCGCCGAGCGTTTCAACAAGAATTGAGCTTAACGAGGTCGCTCGTAACGCGGTTGCTCAAAGTCCGCCGGGGCAACAAATTCGACAGTCCAGTGGCGATCTGATTGGTCCTGGATTGCAGCTGGTGAATGTCGCAAAAGAAGTTGGTCTGCTTGCTGATCTGAAGGCGCGGGTCGATGGGATTCCGTCTGACGTTGAGTCCATCGACAAGCAGTGCTTGCAGTTGTTGATCGCAATTGCCGAAGCTCGAGCCGATGCTGCGAGCACTCTTCTTGAGAGCCTTTTGACAGGTGGACCGGACGCGAATTCCGTCAGCGAGCAGCACGCATCGATGCTGTTGCTGGCCTGTCAGGAATCGCTGGCGGTGCCTGAATTGCGGTCAGACGTGAGCCTGCTTTTGCAACGAATAACGCTGCCCGTGTGGTCCGACGGGTCGCTACGACAGACGTCTCTGGTTCACTATGCGGATTGTCTGCGCGTCAGAGCCGAGTTGAGTCGCTTGTCCGCAATCGATGCGTCCGCGTCGCCGCTCTGGCAACCGTTTCGGATTGTGCGAGCCGATCAGAGCGAAGCCGGTTTGCCGCAGCCTGTGTGGCACATGGGCGATGAGGGTAGCCTGCAATGTGTCTCCGGATTTGAAGACGACATGGTGTGTTATGCGATGCCAATGGAGGGCGATTTTGTCTTTGAGTGTGAGCTCACGCCTGTACGGGGTGAGCATCTTATGATGGGCTATGGTGGTTGTTACGAGATTCCGGGGAATTCCGAACATGATGCACGTCGCCTGCCGCTGGGCCGGGATTCCATCGCCATCGGCAAGGTGTTTGCTGTTCCCGATCCTGACGCACTGTGGCGATATCGGTTGTCCATTGAGAGGGGTCAGGTGTCAATCACAATCAACGATCAGTTGATCATAAAGGACACGCTTCCCGTATCATCACCGCCATGGTTATGTGTGCGAGCGACCAGGACGCCGGGGCCGGTTATCAGCAACATGCGGTTGTCAGGAAATCCGACAATCCCCGCGGCAGTGACTCTGGACACGGGGCCCGCTCTGCAGGGATGGGGGCGTCCATTTTTCGGAGGCGGTGAGCCCTTTCTTCCAGGCAGCCGAGCGGCTTCGGACTGGCGTTCGGATGAGTCCGCGCTGATCGGTCCTTTGCGAGAATCGTTGGACGCAACGAAATCTGAAAGCCTGCTGCAGTATGCTCGGCCGATGCTTGAGGACGGGGCAATCAGCTACAGCTTTTACTATGAGCCCGGGCGGCAGATGGTTCACCCGGCGCTCGATCAGCTGACATTCCTGCTGGATGCGGAACGCGGCGTGCTTTTGCATCGCATCAGCAATGGGCTGTGGGATCGCACCTGGCCGGACCCTGCATCAGCCGAGGCAGAACCTGAATTTCAAACCGTCCAGTCGTTGCCACTTCAGCCGAACGACTGGAACGCGATGCAGGTGACGCTGGAGAAAAATACGCTGACGCTGACTCTGAACGACGTTGTGATTTACCGTCGCCCGCTCGACGCCAGCCACCGTCGATCGTTTGGCCTGTTTCATTTCAAGGACGAAACACAAGCCCGAGTCCGTGATCTGACCTGGACTGGCAACTGGCCTCGTCAGCTGCCTGCGGCGGTCTTGTCCGCAGAATAGTGAAGAGTCGTCAAAACAAACGCCCCCGAGCTCGAAGGGTGTTCAGTGAGCCGCAAAACGCTAGTGGTCTGTCACGCGTTAAATTTAGGGTTGAGCCTTGCTTGTACGACGGACTTCCAGTCCGTCGGCGGTAACCTTTGTCGACGGACTGGAAGTCCGTCGTACCCTAAAATTTAGCTGTGACAGACCACTAGCGGTTCTTTGATTTAGTCTCAGCCTGAGCCGCGAGGCGCTAGCCGCGGGTATTTTCGTCGTGTTTTAAGACACACACCCGCAGCTAGTGCTTTGCGGCTCACTCAGTCAACAACTCGCTCGACGCGGCGGTTCATACCGCCTGCAAAAGACAACGCGGCGCGCTAATGACTGGCCGGGCTGCCAGCGGACAGAACGGGGGAACTCACTGTGCGAGGCGTTGCAGCCGCCAGTTGTCGGGCGGCCGCGACACTCGTATCAATCACAAGACGCAGGTCGACAACCCACGGTCCCTGCTCGGGCATCACAAACTCCCAGTGCGGCAGAACGCAGACGCTCTGATGAACCGCTTCAAAGCCGCCTTCCGACTGACTGATCGTTTCGATCGGCATCGCCCACAAGCCGCCGGCCTTCGACGATTCAATCCCGACATCCAGACCCAGCCATTCGTCGACCAGGCTGAGACGATCCACGCCCTCAAGATCCAGAATGGTATCCAGAGTTCCCAACCGCTGACCGCTGCCATTGTAGAAATAACGATCGCCCGCACCGCCCGGCATCGCGGCGAAGTTTAGTTCGACCGCAAGATGCAATGGAACATGCTTTGCGAAACCAGAGACCTGATACTGAATCAGAATTTCGTTCGGCCGATCGGCTGACATCATCACGATCTTCCGCACTTCCCCGGTCAGGTCACTGATGTGACCACGTCTACGCATTTCGACCGCGATCTTTTGCTCGCCCTTGCGAACACTGGCCTCATACGTCCCGGTCGCAAAATCACCCAGAAGACCTTCACCGCGCCGAAACGCATCGAACGTCAGTCGCGGCTGAAGGAAGAGATCCACCAGACTCTTGCGAGGCCAGTTGTCGTACACAATTTTCTTGTCCAGATCCGGCTGTTTGAACTTTACGTCCTTTGAGATCGAGGCCAGGTCTGCATCATCGGCGGATTCCACGTTTCGACCAAAATCCAGAATACGCTGGTGATAGGGTTCAGGCCGTCGATTCAGCGTCGCAAGAAGGTTCACACTGTTCGCACGCACATCCAGTTCATAAAGATGGCCGCCGGTGGCCGGGGACAACCATGCAATCAGTCGATGATTGCTCAGCTTCACTTCCTGCCGCGCGTCCAGATTAAAATCGGCCGCCGAGACATCGATCCAAGGTCCCGGTTCACGAGTCACTCGTTCGATCAGCGTGTCTGCATCGATCAGTTCTTTGTACACAGCATTTCGCAGGTGCGGCAGATAGAGACCACCAAAGGCTCCGTGCCAGTAACTGCAATTGCATTGGCCACGGTACAGATGTGTGCGAGCGTCCTCAAGAAGTTCACGCTGATCATCGCCCAGTGAAGGATCGGCCATCAATGCCGCCAGACGATTGCTGACGTCGATCATCCGCGCGTACATCTCGTTGCTTTCCGGATAGCGAGTCCGGAAGTTTCGCCAGAAGCCGCCGCGAGTGAACCGAACCAGCCGCTGCCAGTCCACATTGTCAGCATTCATCCGCGTCAGCGAAACGAATTCCTTTTGAGCGGCCGGCGGAAGAACCCACTCGGTCATTTCACGGTAGCTGGCATCCGGCAGATAGCAGCGGCCAATCGGCGCGACATGATCCAGCACGCCTGACGGAGTTGTGACTTTCAGCCACGATTCATTTTTTTTCAGCAGGTCCAGAAAACTTCGCAGCCAGCCATCTTCGTAGACATGCTTATAAGTTTCCGGCCACGAACCGAATTTTTCACCATCGTCACCGAAGACAATGACGGCATCATCGTACTGCGCCGCCACTTCCTTCAGATACTCAATGCATTCTTCCGGCTTCGAAAACGGAATCAGGTAACGCAGCTTTTCGCTGTCTGGAAAGACAAACAGCAACCGGCCTTCGTCTTCGGTGACGTAATAACCGGCCAGCTCATTTTGGGGAATTCCGGCGCAGCGGAAGTGATAGTCGTCAATAATCGTGTACTGAATCCCGGCGGCCGCGATGTCGCTGGCAAAGGACTGTTCCCAGACTCGTTCAGGAAGCCACATTCCTCGCACTGTCGTGTGAAATAACTGATTCAGATGCTGTGTAAACGATTGAATCTGGCCGATGCGATCTCGCCGCGGAATGTTGGCCAGGATCGGTTCATAGAATGCGCCGCCAATGATTTCCACCTGCGACGAACTGACCATCTTGCGCAGGCGGTCGATGTATTCCGGATGATGGGGCTCCAGCCATTCCAGCAGACTTCCTGACGTATGCAGACCGAACGGAATCTCCGGATAGTCCTGCATCACATCCAGAAAAGGAAGATAGCTGTCGCGATACGCCTGTTCGAAGACACCATCAAAATTACCGACAGGCTGATGATTGTGAAACGTCAGCACCAGCCGTACAGAACCCGCCATGGAAGAAACTCCGGTCAGCCATTTCCGTCAAATCAAATTCGCCACCCGCCCGTCCGCATCGTGAGACAATGCTGCCTCACCAGTGCGATACGCATGAGGGACCTGTTCAGGACGATCCCGCAAAGCTGCAGGAACGATACAGAATAAAGTATCAATAAGGCGAGGTCACTCGACGATCGGACGATCGTTTCATTCGGAAAGATGATGACGAGGCGCGGAAATCGTTACCGTAGTCAACCCCTCCGCAGGAGGCAATCATCGCCCATTTCACGCAGACCCCCGAATTGAAGGCCGCGGGCCAGGATCTGGCGGACGCTGTGGGGAAACATTGAAAGGGCGAGGGCAAAGCTGGACAAGATGGCCGTTTGGTCGATGGGGCGTCAGGGGTTTCGGGTGCGGAATACGACAGATATGAGTACCCAAATCGGGTATTCGCATCGGGAAGGCGTTCCTGGCGATAAAAGACGATTGTCGAATCACCGGGAGGCCATTACAGTGCCCCGCTTTCAATCGTCCACCGTCAACCCCTCTCGGGAGCCTCTTCCATGGTTCAACGTCCCCGCACCAAGGCGAAAATCGCCAAGAAATCCAAGCGATGCCAAAAATGCGGCAAGATCGTTCGTGGTGCCGTTCGCTGCAAGACCTGCCACGCCGTTCAGAAGTAATCTGAACCGCTGTCAGCGCAGGATCTTCATTGCGTGCCATGTGCATGCACGTCAGAGTCATTCGAGAACAGGACGGAGCTTTTTCGCCCGTCCTGAAACGCATCCGGGCCTCCGACGCTTCTGCTGACGACCACTCATTCTGTGGTAAAATTTAAGTCTGCAGACCAATCCCGCCGTCACGGGCCGATTTTCCAGTCGTGTTTCCTGAGGCGTCCTGCTGCGCACGTTTCTCAACCGAGATCGCCTGTGCCCTGCTGTCGTCGAACGTTGCGGCCCAGAGCCCTTCTCGTCCGAGTTCGTCTCGTGGGTTCATATCGACTTTTGCACTACTGCGGCAAATGATCGCGACATGCATCAACTGACGACGCACGCTCAGAAGCGAGCTTGGCCTGCCCCGGGAAGGCAACGCTGTGAAGCATTTTTGTTAAGGATTTCATGCGATTTCGGCCCAAAGGGCCATTCGATTGCCTAGCCCGGGCCATCGGCCGGGACCAGCGGCCAACATCATCGAAAAGGCCCAATGGGCCAACCGTTTGTACACAGGAAATGGGTATTCAAATGGCCGACCCTTTGGGCCTAACAAAATCACGGGATTCAAATTCCCGGGCCGACGGCCCGGGCTAAGCAAACGGATGGGCCTTCGGCCCGGAACAACAGCAAATTCACTCAATTAAATACTTCACACCGTTGCCGGGAATGGCTCGCTTTTCGGCATGAAAGATCGGCGGCCCGTCTACACAAAGCGGGCAGGCGT
>JBDNHX010000158.1:0-3048 GCA_041688565.1 Planctomycetaceae bacterium | reverse complement strand
TCCGTGGAAACGGCCGTGTGTGTGGTGAGCGATAGTCTGCGTGCCTGTTGCCGACGTCGATCGAAGCGTTTCAGGAAGGAACCAATCTTCTGCACTGACATTGAAAATAACTCCAGTGGGAGAGCGGCAGGTCTGAAAAATGGATCGATCCGAACAAGCATTTACTTGTACGCAGTCCTTCAAGTGAACTGGTTGATAGCCAAATCCTGCTGTTCAATCACAGGGAGAAGTATACAAAAAATCAGCATGGCTGATTTCAGGCGATTTTGCCCGTTTCTGACACATCCAAAGGCGAGTTGGATTCCGGTCGGCGGCACCTGCGAATCATGGCGAACCATGGGCAGGATCCTATTATTGTCGCGACACAGCACAGGTGTAGAAAGTCGCAGGAGTCGCGATCTGATGGTGAGGCGGCGGCACTTTCTTGCGGTGACCGGGCCGTGACACTCGGTTTGCCAGGGATTGTAATCTTCGCCACGCGATGATCGACGGTTTTCCCTCCTAAAAATACAGGCAGTCAATGACGCTCAGACGGCTTACGTATCAATAAATGCTGTGTCCCCGTGATCGCGCATTCTTGATGACGATCGGGGCACCTGCTGGCGCTGATTCCAGATCAAAACCTGATGCACTAAACGAGCTACCAATTTGCTTAAGCCCTGGTGCGATCCGTTGAAATGAAAAGCTTCGGGTATCGAAAACATACCCGCCGCCTCCGACGAACTTGACGTAAAGATCCTTCACACCAGTAATAGTCGGCGACACTTTGACGCCAATCGATTGATTGATCTGGTCCTCACATCGGGCGAGGGGGTCTTAACCGACGAAGCGACGAACGAGTATTTTCCGGGCGATGATCTCCTTGAGATTCTTCGCCCAAAGGGGGCTGCCCATCGGAAACCTTACCACTCAGTTTTTCGCGAATGTTCTGTTGGATCAGGTCGATCATTTCGTCAATGAGACGCTTCGTGTGTCAGGATCTGTTCTATTACGGGGCATCATAGTTTCTGTTTTGAAGCTGCATCCGATGGTTTCCGCTCGTCAAATGATGAATATCGAAGAATCCCGAAAACGGGAGATCGCGATCGGAAACGCCATCAAAAATCTGCTGGGAGGTCGCCAGCGTTGCGACTTTACCCTTCTCCTTTAAGCAGAACCGCGTCTTCCATTTTCAGCGGATTGATTTTGATCCCAGGCATGTCAGGTCGTCTCGCAGTCACCCCCCATCGCATTGATTGAAGTGACGAATAAAACGGGCAGCGAACTTGCGTTATTGACCTTGGCTCTTGCTGAAGCCTGGCTTGCCATCAAAGTTGTAGAGACCCTCTGTCTTGACGAACTCAACGCCGGCGTCAGTAATTCGATCCATCAATGCAGTGATGGCCTTGGCTGAAACTGATCCGGTTGCTTCATCAGGAAGCTTGAATCGGCATCGAGTCACGTCGACAGTAAATGTCTCTTCCATCCCGTCTGGCCATACCTTCATGCCACGGTTCGAAAGCATCTCTAATTTTATGCCATCGCCTCCCAGAGGTTCCAGGATCGCAGCCAATGAGTTCGCTGACTCCGTATACGCGACGAACACATCGACACCGACGCGCTCTCGCTTCTCCGTAGATCGAACATAGGGTGGCCGGGTCGTTAAAGGGCGCGATGGAGCCTTCGAGTAATCGACTTCTTTTAGGATTTGCGGCTTCTGACCGATACGGCTGAGGACTGCTTGAGCGAACTCTTTCGTCCCGACTTTTTCCTTCGAGATACCTTCCTTGAAAATGTCGTATGTGTGAACGCCATCTTCGATCGTCTTGAGCCACGCATTGTGGGCGAGCTCGGCAACGCTAGCTTGGCCGATATGAACGAGCATTTGCACGGCACCAAGAAACAGACCGGAGGGGTTTGCAAGATTCTGACCAGCTCGTCGAGGAGCCGATCCGTGGATGGCTTCGAACATCGCACAGGCATCACCAATGTTGGCACTGCCAGCCAATCCGACCGAGCCAGCGATCTGAGCCGCAACGTCGGACAAAATATCGCCGTAAAGGTTGGGCATTACGATAACATCGAAAACCTCGGGCGTGTCGGCTAGTTTTGCAGCGCCAATGTCGACGATCCAATGTTCATTCTCGATCTCGGGGTACTCGGCAGCGATTTCGTCAAAGACCTTGTGAAACAAACCATCGGTCAGTTTCATGATGTTGTCTTTCGAGAAGCACGTTACCTTCTTGCGATTGTAGGCACGAGCGTACTCGAATGCATAGCGGCAGATTTTTTCGGTTCCGGGCCGGCTGATGAGTTTCAAGCACTGCATCACATCAATGGTTTGTCGGTGCTCGATACCGCCGTAAACATCCTCTTCGTTCTCACGAACGATTACCACATCCATCTTGGGATGCTTAGTTCGAACAAAGGGATCGTAGCTCAGGCAAGGCCGAATGTTTGCGTAAAGACCAAACGCTTTTCGAGTTGTCACGTTCAGCGACTTAAATCCACCCCCCTGAGGAGTGGTGATCGGAGCTTTTAGAAATACTTTCGTTCGCCGGAGGCTTTCAAACGCGCTGGGTTCAATCCCAGCCAAGTTTCCCTTGAGGTACTGCTTCTCGCCGATTTCAATTGTTTCGATGTCCAGTTTTGCGCCAGATTCCTGAATGATCTTCAGGGTCGCGTCCATGATTTCGGGGCCGATGCCGTCGCCGTGGGCGACTGTTATTGCAGTGGAAAATGCCATATTGAGGTTATTCTTCTATCTAAATGCAAGGTATGAAAACGCCGGAACGCGAATTTATTCATGAAACACCACCATAACAACTAGCCGGGGGGCTTTATTGCAAAACGCTGCCGAATTTGTCGGTGGATCGAGAAACGTCTTTTGATCTGGGGCGGAAGGCCAGGCCAGCGCACACTTAAGTGCCTTTGATACCAAGGACTTCCATCAGGAAGTCATCATTCCAACCACAGATTCTGCGTTTCATGGCGAGGCTTTCTTTGCCAGGATGTTGCTTCAGCAGAGATAATGTGAAGCGTCGGAGCCATGCGAGATTCTCCGCGATT
>JBDNHX010000018.1:0-14689 GCA_041688565.1 Planctomycetaceae bacterium | reverse complement strand
GCGACTCGCCGCCCCAGTTCAATTCCGGCCATGATCTGACAATAGGCCGGTTCGCTGACAGCGATGCTGTATTCCTTCAGCTCCTTCGGGCCCAGAGTTGGCAGCGTTTCCAGACGAGTCCCCAAACGCGTCGCGATCCGTTCACCAGCCTGCAACGCGGACTCCCCGGTGCGGCCGGTGCGGATCAGGATCGCCAGCAGTTCGGACAACTTAAGCTGTGACGCTCCGTGCTGCATCAGGCGTTCGCGAGGCCGATCTTCTACGGGAGCTTCTGTGATCTGAGTTCCATGGACCTGCGAATTCACCCACGGCTCGACCGGAAATTTCTGTGGGTCATTTTTCCAGCGAAAACGAGTCCCCTGGTCTGTTTCAAGCTGTTGCAGGGAACCCTGTTTGACCAGTTCGCGAACGATATATGCGGTTACGTGACGATAATCTTCACCACTGGATTCGCGAATCTCTTCGATGGCAAATTCGGGATAGGCACACAGCCGGGAAACGACAGTCTGGTAAATCTGCTTGCGATCAGGCTTTGAGGGGCGAGGCATACGCGGCAGTCTGCGGCACGAGCACCAAAAAGTTCCATGGACGGGGGGCACACAGCCCCTGCACTGCGTGCGATTCTATCAATGTTTTAAGGAATTTCATCTGTCCAGATCTCCGGGATAACGAAAAGCTGCATGCGGGTTGTTGATTTACTGTTTTTAAGGTCAAATGGTCGTCCCAACCCGACGCGTCAGCGAGGGATTTTCGGGCACCCAGCCGGACAGCCAAAACTCTATCCCTCACTGACGTGTCGGGTTGGCATCCTCGCATTCGCGCAAATTCAAACGGACGCGATGGGCTGCGATTAAATCAACGACCCGAATGGGACCCCAACGCGCTCGGACCAAAATCCTTGCCCTCGCACGAATCCTGGTCTGTGCTGAGTTGGCGTTTGAAGATGTCCGCGTTAGTCTGCCCGCCTTCAACTGCCTTATTGACAATGAGTCGATACTTACTCGGCTGGCTTATTGTTTCGTGTAGCCTTCCTGCCTTGTGCCTCAGGCGTTAACTGCAATGTCTCGTATCTCTGAAGTGTTTGACCGTTCTTCCCGTGAAGTTCGAATGGCTTTTATGCCGTTTGTCACGGCCGGAGACCCTGACCTGGCGGCGACAGCGAATGTACTGCTGGCGCTTAGAGATGCCCGGGTTGACCTCATCGAACTGGGATTTCCTTACAGCGATCCGATCGCCGACGGTCCCGTGATTCAGGCGTCGTACACACGAGCCCTGGAAAGCGGCATCACCGTTGACGGCATTTTCTCCACGGTAGAATCGCTGAAGGATCAGAACCTGCCGCCTGTCCTGGCGATGGTCTCTTTCGCGATCATCTTTAGACACGGCGCCGCGGAGTTTGTCGCTCATGCGGCCAAAGCGGGCTTCAGTGGGCTGATCATTCCGGACCTTCCAGCCGACGAAGCGGACGATCTGTCGGCTCACGCGAAGCAGCATGGACTGGATCTCGTCCAGCTGATTGCGCCTACCACCACCGAGCGACGGACAAAAAAGATTCTGGCCGCTTCGACCGGGTTCCTGTACTGCATTTCCATTGCCGGGACCACGGGCGTTCGCCAGGAATTGCCTCCGGAACTGATCGACCAGTTGAAGGCGTTGCGAGCCCAGTCGGATCTGCCGCTGGCGGTTGGATTCGGGATCAGCAGCCCAGAACAAGTCGCGAGGCTCGCGGGTGTGGCTGACGGAGTCATCGTGGGCTCGGCCATTGTTCGGCGAATTGCCGAAGCGAAATCTCCGGCAGAAATCTCCAATGTCGTCCGGACTTTTGCCGAACAGATGCAGGCGGCCGTAACCGCTACAAAACCATCGCGATAGCTGTTCCCTGAAGAAAACGCTAAACGCGACGACCAGACGGCCGAATAAAACCGAGACAGGGCGATTCCGAGGGCCTTTCCCACGCATTTTCCCGCGTTGCCCATCGGTCAGTGCGGGTTTTGTCAGGCCTTCCCGATTCGCGCCGATCACGCGAGATTCATTCAATTAAACTGAATTCCCGTACACTAATCCAGCACTACTGCCTTTCCTGGATTTCAGATCGGCTTGACATAAACGGTAAATAGGCGTGTAATCATAGGTGAGGAAGAGTGCAGGATGCTGGAGCGGGGAGGCTTTGCGTCCGAAAACACTCTAAGGTGGATTGAAGAGTTTCATCCTGATTCGACTTTTTGCGGGGGCAAAGATTCGGAAGCAAAGGGATGAGACTGTTCGTTCAACAATCTGATTGCCGGAAATTCGTGGGGAACGAAGGCAATCTTTCACCGGAAGGAACAAACCGGTGTACCAAGATGGGTCAGGCACTTGGAACGATTGAGTCGTACCGGGCGCTTTTGATTGAGGCGTTTCCATGGCTGGGCGCAATGGGATTCGCGTCGTTGTTACGGGCGTTGGAGTTGTTTCTCCAATCGGCATTGGCAACGATCGCTTCTGGGACAGTTTAGTACATAATCGGACGGGGATTGATTTCCTGCAGTCGATGCCTGCCGACGGGCTGCCATCAGCATTTGGTGCCGAAGTCCGCGACTTCAATCCCACTCTGTTTCTTCGCGACAAGAAGTTCGTAAAGGTGATGTGCCGCGACATTCAGCTGGGCGTGGCTTCCTCCAATCTGGCGGTGAAGGACGCGGCTGTTTCCAACGGCTGGATTGATCCGGACCGCTTTGGAGTTGTCTACGGCGCCGGCCGGATGACCTGTCATCCATCCGAACTTGCTGCTGCCGTTGACGCCTGCCGAAGCGAAGGCGGTTTTGACGTCGACAAATGGGGCCCTGAGGCCCTGGCCTGCATCGCACCGCTCTGGCTGCTGCGTCAGCTTCCCAATATGCCGGCCAGCCATGTTTCCATCGATCACAACGCCTGTGGTCCAAACAACACAATCACCTGCCGCGACGCATCCGCGCTGCTGGCACTGGCAGAAGCCGTTCGAGTCATCCAGGCAGACCGCGCAGACGCCATGATCGTCGGCGCCTGCAGTTCGAACATTCATCCTGTGGACATTGCCAAGTTCCATAGTTTCGAAGGCCTGTCTCGCCGAACCGACAACCCAACCCGCGCTTGTCGTCCTTTCGACTTTGAACGCGACGGAACTGTTGTCGGTGAAGGCGCTGCGTCCTTCGTTGTAGAAAGCTATGAACACGCCGTTCGCCGCGGTGCCAACATCTACGCCGAAGTTCTGGGCGTGGGCGCTGGATGTGACGGCAAAGGGATGGCCAATGAATCGGCCGGTGTCGGTCTGGTTCGAGCCATGGAATCGGCCCTCACGGGTGCCGGAATTCTGCCTTCAGAACTCGGCCACATTAACGCTCAGGGCAAGAGCACTCAACCAGACGACATCGTGGAAGCTCGGGCCTATCACCGCGTGTTCGGTGACCTCGCTTTGAAGATTCCGGTAACCGCTCTGAAAAGCTACATCGGCCATTTCGATGCGGGCGCTGGAGCCGTCGAACTTGCAGGAACTCTTCTGTCACTGAAGAATGGCTACATCCCGGCGACTCTGAATTACGAAATTCCTGACCCGCGCTGTCGTCTGAATGTGTCTCGTGGCGAAGCAACTCGCCTGAGCAACCGCACCGCGATCACCGTCAACCGCACGGCCATGGGCCAGAGTGCCGCAGCAGTTCTACGAGCCATCTGATTTGCGGCAACAACTGCAGTCAGGCACTTCAAACTTCAATCGAACCTTTGTTTGATGACCATAATCACAGAGGCCAATTCGATTGAAGTTTGAAGTGCCTGCCCCCCCTCCCAACCCAATAAACCCAATAAACCCAATAAAGACCTTAGTCTCCGGAGTCTCTCATGCGATCACAAACTCGCCGTCAGTTCCTGGAAGATTCGATGCTGGCCACGGCCGCCATGGCAACGGCAGCAATGGGAACGACGCTGCTTTCCAGACCTGCTCAGGCCGACGAAAAATCCACCGGCAGCCCGGCCAACAAAGTGTGTGTCGCCATCCTTGGATGTCGCATCCGAGGCAAGCAGCATGTCGACGAACTAGCACGCGTCGCCGACATCGAGATCGCGTATGTCTGCGATCCCGATCAAGAGCTTGCGGGTGAGCTGGCCGCGATTGTGGAAATGAAGCTCGGCTACAAACCTCAGGCCGTTCAGGACATGCGACGTGTGTTCGACGACTCAACCGTCGACGCGGTCTTCATCGCGACTCCCAATCACTGGCATGCGCTGGCGGCCATCTGGGCGATGCAGTCCGGCAAGGATGCGTATGTTGAAAAGCCTGTGAGCTACAACATCAGTGAAGGACGCCGCATTGTGCAGACGGCGGCGAAGCTGAAACGCATTTGTCAGGGCGGAACGCAGAACCGATCCACCATGGCCCTTGCGGAAGCTGTTGATTACATGAAGGCCGGCAAGCTCGGCGAAGTGAAACTGGCTCGGAGCATTATCTACGGCCTGCGTGGTTCCATTGGCCCTCGAGGCACTTATGAGGTGCCCGCGAATATCGACTACAATCTGTGGGCCGGACCAGCACCTCTGACTCCACTCACCCGAAAGTCGCTGCACTATGACTGGCACTGGGACTGGCAGACAGGCAACGGGGAACTCGGCAACAACAACATTCATTCACTGGACATCTGCCGCTGGGGACTTGGTCTGACCGGGCTCGGCCAGAGCACGATCAGCTATGGAGGCCGCTTTGGGTATGTCGACGCAGGTGAAACACCGAACACTCAGGTCTGCATCTTTGACTTTGGTGATAAGACGATCGTCTCAGAAACTCGCGGCCTGAAGACCGAACAATTCCGCCCGGGCTTCACCGGAGGCTGGTTGTTCCATGGCACGGAAGGCTCAATTGCCGGAACATCGCTGTTTGATCCGGATAGAAAAATGATCAGCACGTTCGCTGGCACTCGGCCCAGCGAAAATCACTTCGCCAACTTTATCAATGCTGTTCGAAGCCGAAAACAGGAAGATCTCAACGCGCCGATTGTGGAAGGCCACCAGTCCACAGCGTTGTGTCACGCGGGAAATATTTCCTGGCGTCTGGGACGCGAGGCCGGGATCGTGGAAGTTCGCGATCAACTGAACACGATGAAGGTGCATGACAACGTTCAGGACACATTCGATCGCACTCTGCAGCACCTGAAGGACAACGGTGTGGATGTCGAATCCACAAAGCTGGTCCTGGGAGCTGTCCTGCATCCGGACTCTGAACTCGAGGAGTTTGTCGACAACACGGCCGCGAATACCTTCCTGACACGCGAATACCGAGCTCCGTTTGTGGTCCCCGCCGAAGCCGACATTTAACAGCAGGGGCCGACCGCTATGAGGCCTGTTGATTAATTGTAACCCGACGCGTCAGCGAGGGATGTGTGACGAAGAACCACACAATTCCATCCCTCACTGACGTTTCGGGTTGTGAAAAACCATGAAATCTACCGTCCACGTGGTCGACTGCGTGGTTACGTGAATGCCCCTCGCTCTGGAAAACGTGGCGAAAAAAAAAATCTGCCCGTGACTGAATCCGAAGCGTTTCGCCGATGGATTCCCGCGGCCCTGAAAATGTCATCACTCCGACAACCAATGACCGCAAATTGATGGCATTCTTTGGCCCGCTCATTCAAGTCTTCTCTGCCCGCCTGACGATTTCAAGAACAGCTTTGAGCCGGATCAGGCAACTTCCTCAATAAAAATGCAGCGATTGTGCAGCGAGGATGAAACCTGTCTTAAACAACTTCGCTTTTTTCTGAACTGGCATTCAAGTTGCCTTTCAGTCATGCAGCGAACTTTGTTTCTCGCAGGCCTCGCCCTGGAAAAATCCAGGTTTCGGCTCTTTTGAGGATCTGATCCATGAATCGACGCAATGCTTCTCTGGCCCTGAGCCTGCTGATGTTTCTGCCCTTATCTGCCGACACAAAGGCCAGCAGCACTCCGGCGGCGGAAACTTCTGAGGACGATCAAGTGCTGATTGGCAGCTGGAAGTCTTCTCAGTTTGGTACTCAGACTCTGAATACCAGGCCAGACGGAACGGCGACTCTGACGATGCGATTGAGCACGATGGCGGCTGTTCTGTATGGCCGCGAACTGAAGCTTGAGCTGAAGTGGTCGCTTCAAGGAACGACTCTGACTCAGCAGGTGATCAGCGGAGTTCCAGAGCAAGGCTTTCGAAAACTCACTCGGAAGTTTGGCGACACGTATACGTATCGCGTCGTCGAAGCGACCCGCACGCAGCTCGTGGTTGAAGACACCACAACCGGCAAAACATCGCGCTGGGATGCTCTGTAAATCTATCGGCCCCGGCTTTGTAACCGGCCCCGGCATTTATAGGCTGTCTTCCAGCCACTGCTTCAGCCCGTCTTGCCCGCCAAAGCCTCGCTGTTGAGCGACGATGTGGCCGTCTTTGAAGATCATAATCTGGGGGATCCCGCTTCCCGATCGATAGTTGGCAAACAACTCCGGATTCTTGTCGACATTGATCTTCAAAAACTTTGCGCGCCCCAAATACCCTGGCTCCAGACTGTCGATCGCCGCGTCCATGCTGCGGCACGGGCCACACCAGTCAGCGCCAAACTTCACAACAACAGGCGTCTGACTGCCCAGAACCGCCTGACTGAACCACGGATCATTGATCGGCTCACGCTCACCCCTGCCGGATGCAAGCACGATCGTCAACACGACAACTGCGCCCACGACAAACGTGAGATTTTTGTTTAGCTGATCCATTGACACTCCAGCGCTACGGGAATGACGGCTCTCGGCGCAGGAACAGACCTGTCCTCCCTGACTGTAGCCTGGCAGCAGAGGCAGACACCGAATTTCGACCATACATCTCAACGGCCTTATGTCGCCAGAATCGATTGCAACGGATGAGTTGCCCGCCCTCATTGTTTGAGGTTTGAGGGGTTGATTCCCAGTCTCAAATTGCAAATGGCTGGCGAGGTCATTCGCCATAGCTCCCACGCTGACGCTTTTTGAAGTTGCGAGTTTTGCGTTGTCCCAACCCGAAACGTCAGTGAGGGATTGTGTTTCTGCGTTTCGCGGTGAATGTTCGTAAATCCCTCGCTGACGCGTCGGGTTGTGATATGCATCTGACCAAAATTACGGAATCAACAACCCGCAATCCTCAATGACATGCACTGTCATTGGCCCCAGCTCAGCCGCATTGCGAATGCGTGACGCACGCAAATCTCAAATGGCACGGGCCGGCGCAAAAAGAAACGGGCACAGAAGTCAAAGACCTCTGTGCCCGTTTCCAGGGACTGAACCAGGTCACCCGTCTGGCTCAGCAACATCTTTTTTCCCAGCGGTTCACTTCGAGAATCCGGCTGGAGACTTCAATGCACCCGCTCATCAGTTGTCATAGTCCACAACGATCAACCCATTGACCGATTTAATGTCCACCTGATACTGACCGAAGTCCATTGTGAGTCGAGTGCGGCAGGGTGAGACCCGGATTGAGCGCGGAGAACATGGAGGCACATAGATCTGCACGTAAGCAACTCGCTCATGGCATTCATGAGCACACAAATATGGATCCCGGACGGCCACAACAACAGGAATAGCATTGGGTGCGATGTTGCATTCATCTTCCACTCGCACACAGGTCGCCAAAGGAACCTGACAGTCAACAATTTCGCCAATCTGATGCGGAAATGCGTTAGGCGAAGGGTACCCCTGACCTGGTGGGTAGCTCTGAATCGGCGGATAAACCGGAGCCTGTGGATACGACGGAGCGGACGGATAATTCTGGACGGGTGGCAGAATCACGCCCGGCTGCTGGGCCGGGACATACACGGGTTGCCCATACCCGGCATTCATTCCCCCATTTGAACTCACTCGAAAGCTCAGCTGAGCCCCCGATCGACCTGCACCACCGGAACGACTGAAGCCAGGCTGTCCATACCCGTGATGCCGCAGGTCCACTCGGTCATAGGAATCTCCTCGCGACGAAGGCCCATTTCCGAAGCGACTGTCTGAGTCGTGATAGGTGTTCCTGTCTCTGTCGACGACCTGCGTCTGGTACTTGTAGGCGTCGCGACTGGACATTCCTGGCCCCGCATAGCCGCTGCCATAGCCCCCACGATAGGCTGTGGCCTGTTCATGATGGCTTCGCTCGCCATGATGTCCGACCGGCTGAATCACCGGGCGACCTGCCTGATGCGGCCGTGGAGCCGGGCCATTGATGGCCTTCAGAAAATTGACGATGTCATTGGCCTGGCTTGTGGCTGTTGATGCCATCAGCAGACCGAATAGTCCAATTCCGCAAATCCAGTGAGTTCTCATGGCCGTGTCCTTTTCGTCGTGAAGGGTGACATGTTTCCGGCACCAGACCGTGGTGCCATCGTCATCCTCACATTCATCTTTCATGCCGTCGCTTTGAACCATTCCATAACTTGCTTTGTATGAACGACTTGTGATCACTCCCCTGCAACACCGGCATTTTTATCATGTCATCCGAATCATCCTGATGACATCAAACTGATCACATCCACCATTCTGCAGCCGCTATTTTTTTATATGGTGATTGTCCACCCATATGCACTCTGTTGCTTTCCGTCTCAAATCGTTTCAAGATCCTCGCTTCAACCTCGACTCATCCCCGACCTGGGCTGCTGGCCCGAACAATTCCTTCTCTATGATGACACGAACACTTCTCACTGTTGTTCTGCTTTCCAGTTTCATGTGGGGTTCCATGGCTTCGCACGCGGCTGACCCCCATGTGGTTGTGCCCGGGTATGCGCGATTCCGAACGGAGCACCTGAAACCAGCAGAGGCCGGGCGTCTGCTGATCTCCGAGCTGAACTGCCAGTCGTGTCATGGGAAGCTGGCAAATGAAGTCGTGCCACCTCGCCAGGCTCCGATCCTGACGAACATCTCACAGAGAGCGAACGCCGATTACATCCGGCAGTTCATTGCAGATCCTCAGCTGCAAAAGCCCGGCACAGCAATGCCGCAACTCGCCACATTTAAGGCTGATCCATCCACAATTGATGCGATCACGGCTTTTCTTTCACAGGGTTCTGCCTGGCGAGCCACCGCAGTCGGAGTCGATGCGGTTCGACGCGGTGAAGAGTTATTTCATAAAGTTGGCTGTGCGGCGTGTCATGCGGATCAACGGAGTGATGAAGTCATTGACCAGCTTCGACGACGCATCTCCGTTGGACAAGCCGATCAGGAAGAGGAAGAACACTCCGAACCGAAACAGGAAACCAAATGGACTCGCCCGGCCTTTGCTATGCCACTGGGGAAACTGGACCTCAAGTATTCCCTGTCGAGCCTGATCAATTTTCTTCGCGACCCTCATGCCGTTCGTCCGTCGGGCCGAATGCCGTCCCTCAATCTGACTCCGGAAGAAGCTCGCGACATTGCCAGCTACCTGTTGAAGGATGTCGACGTGGAAGCGAATATCCAATTTGAATACTTCGAAGGCGACTGGCAGAATGTACCGGATTTTTCCAAGCTCAAGGCCATCGCCTCAGGAACGACGACCGACTTTTCTGTGGGTGTGTCGCCAAAGAAGGATTTGTTTGGAATTCGATTCAGTGGCTTTCTGCAGATCCCGACCGACGGCGAGTATCGCTTCTTTGTCAGCTCCGACGATGGTGCCAAACTTCTGGTCGATGGAAAGCTGATCGTCGACAACGACGGAATTCATCCGGGCGGATTTCGAGACCAGGCAGAGCGGCTAAAAGCGGGTGCTCATGATTTGGTCGTCGAGTACTTTGAGTACCACGGCGGTGAAGAGCTGGCGGTTGAAATCGAAGGCCCGGAACTTCCTCGTCAACCGCTGGCCGGACTGATCACGCTGACGCCGGAACAGAGTGCAAAAGTTGAAACGATCGCGGCTGTGCCCGCCGAACTGATTGAACAGGGACGCCTGGCCTTCATCGCACTGGGCTGTGCGGCCTGCCATCAGCACGGTGACGGAGATCAGAGACTCACCTGGACTGGCAAGGCGACTCAGTTCGCAGCGATGAAAACCTCGGGTGGTTGCCTGGCCGAGAAACCGGATTCAAAAGTGCCCGCGTTCGCTCTCAGTCCACAGCAGCGACAGGACATCACCGCCGCTCTTGAAGCCGCTCGAATGCCGGCCGCGGAGAAGGCCGATACAAAGCACGAGATTCATCAAACACTGCTGACGCTGAACTGTTACGCATGCCACACACGAAACTCGCTCGGCGGAGTTTCGGAACCGATGAACCACGTCTTCACGGGCAGCATCCCGGAAATGGGCGACGAAGGCCGAGTTCCTCCTTCGCTCGACGGCGCGGGCGACAAGCTGAACGTGAACTGGCTGAAGACCGTGCTGAACGAAGGCGCGAAGGATCGGCCGTACATGGGGACTCGGATGCCGAAGTTTGGTGTGGAACAAACCGGTGAACTGATTCAGAAGCTGATCGACACCGACATGCTTCCGGCGATTGAGCCCATGACATTTCCGGAGCCCGAACATCGCATCAAAGCAGACGCCCGTCTGATGGTCGGCGATCAGGCTCTGTCCTGCATCAAGTGTCACACGTTCGACAAATACGCGGCCACCGGAATTCAATCACTCGACATGACAACCATGACGCGCCGACTGCGGAACGAATGGTTTCATCGCTATCTGCTGGATCCCCAGAAGTACCGTCCCGGAACTCGCATGCCGGCCGCGTGGCCCAATGGCCGCTCGGTCGTTCCTCACATTCTAAATGGTGATTCCAATGTGCAGATCGAAGCCATCTGGACGTATCTGCTCGATGGTCAGAACGCGAAAGTCCCGAGCGGTCTGCAGCGGGAAGCCATTGAGCTGAAGCCTGTCGACCGTCCGATCGTTTATCGCAACTTCCTGGAAGGCCTTTCTCCGCGAGGCATCGCGGTTGGCTTTGCAGAGAAAGTCCACTTCGCCTGGGATGCCGAGCACATGACGCCGCGGCTGATCTGGCACGGGGCTTTCATTGATGCCTCCAAGCACTGGGTCGATCGCGGTCCCGGTAATCAGGTTCCGCTTGGTGACCACGTCATGACGCTGCAAGCAGGCCCGCCCCTGGCAAATCTGGTGTCTTTAGATGTTGCCTGGCCAACGACCAATCCGCGTGAGAGCGGCTTCCATTTCAAAGGCTATTCATTGAACAAAGATGGCATTCCAACGTTCAAATATCTCTGGGACGAGATCATTGTGACCGACACAATTACGCCGTTCATCGCGAGCCCAGACAATGGTTTGCAGCGTACTTTAACGGCAAAGTCTGCGTCGAAAATTGAACACGTTTACCTGCGAATTGCGGTCGCTGGAAACGTCGAAGAGGTGGATGATGCCCTCGTGATCGACGGCATGCAGTTCCGATTCGAGGGTATTGAACCGATTGTTCGGACCATCAACGATCGCCGCGAACTGCTTGTGCCCCTGACTGCAGCGGCCGGCGAAGAAGCGACGGTGAGGTTTACGATCGTCTGGTAGTCATCAACACAAAACGTCCTTCTCCCCCGCGGGGGAGAAGGTGCCCGAAGGGCGGTTGAGGGGGCTTTAGTGTGCACGTCATCAATCAAACAGAGTCCAATCAATCGCAAAACCCCCTCGCCCCTGCGGGGTGTTGATTTAATCACAACCTGAGCCGCGAGGCGCTAGCCGCGGGTGTTTTCATTTTGATTCCAAGACACTCACCCGCAGCTAACGCTTTGCGGCTCACGAGTTCGAAAGCCCCCTCCGGGGAGAGGGGACTGTCGCGATACAAAACTTCCACCACCGCCAAATCCTGAACCAGGTTCAACATATGAAACACCTTCTCACTGCTTTCCTCTACTGTCTTCTCAGTAGCATCGCCCTCGCTCAAACGGCCGCGCCGAAAGAAGACGATTTTTATCCGCTGGCTCGCTTCACGATTCCGCAGGGTATCGTCCTCGAAGCCGGTGCAATCGAACCGCTGCCCGACGGTACGCTGGCCGTGTCGACTCGCCGCGGCGACATCTATCGCGTCACCGATGCGTGGAACGAAGATCCTTCGGTTGCGAAGTATGAACTCTTCGCACAGGGACTGCATGAAGTGCTCGGGCTGACGTACCAGGACGGCTGGCTGTACGCGACTCAACGCGGAGAAGTCACTCGGCTACGAGATACCGATGATGATGGCCTGGCCGATGAGATCGAAACCTTCAGCGACAGCTGGGGCATCAACGGCGACTATCACGAGTATGCGTTCGGTTCGCCGTTCGATAAGGACGGCAACATGTGGGTCGTCCTGTGTCTGACGGGATCGTTCGGCAGCGATTGCCCGTGGCGTGGCTGGGCGGTACGAATTGATCCAAACGGAAAAATGATCCCCACATGCAGCGGCATTCGGTCACCGGGCGGGATTGCCTTCAATGCGGAAGGCGACGTCTTCTACACCGACAACCAGGGACCATGGAACGGCACGTCCGGTTTGAAGTGGCTGCGTCCGGGCTCGTTCCAGGGACATCCGGGTGGCAACCGCTGGTTCTCCAAAACCGAAGGCGGCGCGAAGTCTGCTCCAAAGGAACCGGAGAGCGGAAGCCGCATTGTGGTCGAAGCCAATAAGATCCCCGAGTTCGAACCGCCCGTTATCCTGTTCCCGTACCAAAAGATGGGCCAGAGCGCGAGCGGCATTGCGTGCGATGTCAGTGGCGGTAAATTCGGACCGTTTCAGAATCAGCTGTTTGTCGGCGATGTAACGCACAGCACAGTCATGCGGTGCTTCCTTGAGAAAGTCGACGGTCATTATCAGGGCGCCTGCTTTCCGTTTCGTGAAGGCATCGGCTCCGGAACGCTGGCACTGCGAATGACGGACGATGGTTCCATGTTCGTCGGCGGTACCAACCGCGGCTGGGGTTCACGAGGCACCAAACCGTTTTCATTGGAACGAATGCGATGGACCGGCAAGGTACCGTTCGAAATCCACGAAATGCGAGCGAAGCCCGATGGCTTTCAGTTGACGTTTACGGAGCCCGTCGATCCCGAGATCGCTCGCAATCCGGAAACATGGAAGCTGGAAACCTACTGCTATATTTTTCAGTCTTCTTACGGCAGTCCGGAAGTCGATCACACAAAACCAACGATTCCCGAGATCAGAGTTTCCGATGGTGGCCTGTCGGTGTATCTGAAGGTTGACAGCCTGCAGCGTGGTCACATCCACGAACTCCACGCGGACGCTCTGCGATCAAAATCCGGAACCCCGCTGCTGCACCCGTCCGCTTATTACACGCTGGAATACATTCCAAAGCCATAATCGTTGTTCAATAGGTCCTGCCTCTATACAAGCTCGAAGCGCCAGCGAGTGAGTCGAAGGGCGCATAAAGGCTCACTCGCTGGCGCTTCGAGCTTGTATTTTTGTCAACGACAATCGTGAACCGAACAACAATGACGTCATAGCGGGCGTGCCTCAAATGACCTGCCTCTACCCCGATGCCACGGCACTGACCGTCGCTGGATCTGATCCCAGTGGTGGAGCCGGATTGCAGGCGGATTTGAAGACATTCCAGCAGCTCGGCGTGTACGGCATGTCAGTTGTCACGCTGATCACTGTCCAGAACACTCAGGCGGTGACTCATGTGGAAGTGCTGTCGCCGAAACTGATCCTTGATCAGCTCGACGCTGTGCTGTCCGACATTCCACCACGAGCGATCAAGATCGGAGCACTCGGAAATGCTGACGTCGTGCGTGCAGTGGCCGAGCGACTGAACGATGTGAAATGTCCGATCGTGGTTGACCCGGTGCTCGTCAGCAAGCACGGTCATCTGCTCGCGGCCGACGATGTTGTCGACGCTTATCGCACCAAACTACTGCCGCACGCATTTTTGGTGACGCCCAATCGCTTTGAGGCCGAACGACTGACGGGCCTGAAGCTGATCGATGAAGCCAGCGTTTCGGAAGCCATCTATCGTCTTCAGGGATTCGGAGCAAAATACGTACTGATCAAACTGGGCGAGGTGAATGGTCAGTCCCAGCACATGCTGGGACTGGAAGATGCGGATCACTGCATCGAAACCCCACGCCTAAAGCGGAACAACACTCACGGTTCCGGCTGCATTCTGGCCGCCGCAATCACGGCCAAACTGGCGCTCGGGGAATCTGATACTTCCGCCGCCGTCCACTTTGGCATTCATCGAGCCTATGAAGCCGTTTACGTTAACACTCATCTTGGCAAGGGCATCCACCCCGCCGAGATCCGCGGCATGCGAAGAGAATAAAGCTGCGGCACGTTCCGGTCGACGGAGCGACCGGCCTACAGGACACCCGTCGCTCCGCCGACGGGCATCTGTCACTCCTTTTGGAAATCCCGAAGCCGAATCTCTTCGTTCGCCAAATGAGCCGACAGCAGTGTGCCAGGGTTGGTGATGATGTCCGTCAAGAGAAACGTGCCGTCGGCCAGTTGTTCCAGGTGGCCAGTGATCGACGGTCCCGGATTCAAGGACTCGGGCGGCTTGCGGTCACCGTCCGGAACGTAGTTAACAAGTTTCAGTTCATCGCCGACCCGGCCGAGTTCCAACATCAGCATCTTTCGCTGCATCTCTTCTGAGTATTCAATTTCAAGATACCCGACCACGGGCAGGTTCGGCTTGTACTTCTGCCATGCCGACCAGGTGATAAGATTTCCTTCAAGGGTTCTCGGCGTGACCTTCACCGAATGAATCTTTGCATTCAGCAGCGTCTTCAGTTCCGACTCGGCGAACTCGCCAACCT
>JBDNHX010000157.1:0-8974 GCA_041688565.1 Planctomycetaceae bacterium | reverse complement strand
GCGGGGTTTGCCGCTTCCAGAAACTGATTCAATCCATCATCGGTGGCGAAAATCAACGGCTGCTGCCATTCAACGGCCCCTGTTCCCCGCGTAAGACAGCTCAGCCACGTCGTCTCATTGTGGATCGTCAAAACAAACAGCTGATTATCCTGCCCGATCGGAGGCCCCAGAAAGCGGTGTCCCGTGACCGAAGGCCGAGCCAAGTCTGTATCGTCGATTCTCTCTAACGGCGTCACAGACTCAGCATCGACAAAGCTGCCAACATTCAACGAGGCTCTCAATGCCTTCTGGCTTTGAATCAGCCCGTCCGTCCCGGATGCTGGTTCAACAAACCGATAATCTACCTGTTCAGAATCCCCAACCGTCCATGCAACCACCGGCCGACCCGTCGCCGCGTCGCGACGAAGTGCCGTTAATCGAGTTGCCTTTTTCGATGACGAATCTGTATTCGATTCTCGAGATCGAATTCGAAACTGATTCAACACGCCTATTCTTTTTCCGAGTTCAAGGTCTTCGGATTCCTCGCCAAAGAAATCAAAGCCATCCACGAAATACAAAAACGCACGATCAGAGGCTAACAGGCCATACGCCGCCAGGCCGCTGACCATCGTTCCGACATCGAACGGACGAGCAAAGCGGGGGCTCAGTTCCTCGGACTCCGCTCCGTGCGAGTCAGCACTGGATTCTGTTGGCGTAAAAGTGCTTGTCGGAAGCGACCACTGCTCGGCACCAGTGACACGATCGCACGCTACGATCCGAAACGGCGTTCGGAGTACAACACTGTCGCCCCAAAAGACCGGACGCCAGTTGGAAAAATCGCCGAGATTATTATCTGTATCCGGGAGAAACGATTCCAGTGTTGTTCCGGCCTGTGGCTGCGGTGCACCAGGGTAGGACCAAACGGATTCCGTCCACTGCCACTTAACCGATGGCCATGGTGGAGACACATCTCCGCCCACATCGGTTGTCGCAATTGACAGCGCCGTTTCCTTTGTGACAGCAATCGGCTGCTCCGTTGACTGCGGATCAGCGGTTGTTGCGGTGGCCTTCAGCATGGCCCATAAAGGTCCGGCCGCTTGTTTCAAAAATGCTTCATGAATCGTTCCCGCAGTTTCTGATTCCAGCTGCAGCAAACGCTGTGAAATTGATGTCTCATATCCGCGAAGGAAATCCATTGAAAGCTCAACCACAGTTGCCGTGATGGCAGATTCGGTGTACGGAAACTGTCGAGCGACGTTCGAAAGTTGGTTGCGATCGCCCGCCTGAATCGCCAGCCTCAAGCGTGATTCGGCCAGCACGGAAACTGTTTGCGCCCACTGTCGCTGGGCGGATGGTGACGCCTGTCGCAATCTTTGCAGAGCTTCCGCACGAATACTGCGAGACTGCGAGGTTTCCGGATCCGTTTCAAACACATCAGCCCGGTATGCAAAAATTTGTTCCAGGCTGATCAGGGAATTCTCGGCAAAGGAACCGTCCTCCCGAACCTGCACAGCGCGGAGGTGGTTTTCCATCTCCCGAACGCGGATCAAAGTGGCTGCCAGGATCTGAGGCGAGCCAAACGAACGCACGTCGTTCAGAAGACTCGCATCAGGCCCGTTCAGTTGCATGCCGAACACGGACGCCCTGGCAACAACATTCCAGACAGCGCAGAGCACGACCAGAAAGCCGGGCGACCGGAGTAAAATTCTCTGTCCCACGGAACGTAAAACGATCCTGGACACTTTGATCGAAGTGGCCAGTTCAGAACCCCGCATCGCAGACTGTCGACGACCGGGAGAACGTTGTGAACTAAAAGAATTCGTCATAGTGCATCAGATCATCTTCAGTCACCATTTGATACTGGCGTTCCCGAAGAACACGAATGGCTTCGTCCTTTTCGGAGACGTAGATCGCAACGGCACCGCGGCCATTCTTGCGATACATCAGCGGATACACATACTGCACATTCAGTTCCGCCGACATCAAACTGCCCAAAACTGACGTGTGCGGCTGATCGGTGTCCGGCAGTAAAACGCCGATTACGTCGGTTTCAAACATGGTCACGCCGGCAAAGGTCAGCAGTTCATGAGCTCGCTCATAATTGTTGACGATGATTCGAGCGACAGCGCAATCCGCGGAGTCCAGAATGCTGAGCGACACAATCTTCAGATCGTCGCGTTCCACTCGCCGCAGCAGATCGTGCAGTGACCCGACGCGGTTTTCCAGAAAGACGATAAACTGCCGCAGACACGGCCAGTCCCGGCCGCGCGTCGTGACAGGCGGAAGTTTTGATTCATCTCCAAAGCCGGAACTCATAGAAAAACTACTCCAGACAGGTTTTCTGTCGCGGAATCAAAAAGTGTGAATTCAAAGACACCAAATCTGAAGCGGTCTATGAACTCCTGAAGACTTCATTCAAAGGCTCGCGTAAAAAACTTCAGCCAATTTATCAGGCACTTTTGCGGAATGACTCACGGCCGTCAATGATGGAGCTGGCGTCAAATCGTTTTCCGAAATACCGAGCGATCGCGTTCGGGTCAGTCAGCACGGTTTCTGCACTGCCCGAGACCAGCACCTGACCGTCGCAAATGATGTAACTGCGGTCTGTGATGGTGAGCGTTTCTCGTTCACGGTGGTCGGTCAACAAAATGGAAATGCCTCGATCCTTCAGTCCCTTGATGATGTCCTGAATACTGTGAATCGTGACCGGATCGATTCCCGTAAATGGTTCGTCCAGAAGAATGATCCGCGGATCACTGGCCAGTGCTCTCGCAATCTCAAGACGTCGCCTTTCCCCCCCGGACAAAGATCCGGATCGCTGAGCCCGCTTGCCCCACAGTCCAAATTCTGTCAGAAGTTTTTCAGTCCGATCGCCGCACTCTTTTTTGTTCAGTCCACGATATTCCAGAATGGCGAGAAGATTCTGCTCGACCGACAGCTTGGAAAAAATGCTGGTATCCTGAGGAAGATATCCAAGGCCGAAGCGAGCCCGCTCAAACATCGGCCACGACGTGACATCTTTATCCCGCAGGATGACGCGACCTTCTGTCGGAGCAATCAGACCGCACGCCATGCGAAAGCTTGTACTCTTGCCAGCACCGTTCGGACCCAGCAGACCGACAATCTCGCCTTCATCCACATAAAAGCTGACGCCATCGACGGCGCGCTTGCCGGGATAGTCTTTGACAAGTCCTTCGCATTTCAGCAGAGCCATTGGAGAATCCTTCTCACCGGCGAACCATGACACAGATCAACCGCTGCCTGCAAGTTCCAGCGTCCAATGGCACTCGATTTGACAAAGTAGACGTCACTCTGCGAGTGACGAAGGCCGCAAAACGCGGCTCAGGGCATTCATCACTCGGAGAGTAATGGCTACTATAATCGCAAACCGACTGCCATTGGCCCAGGGCCGTTCAGCAAATATCCCGGTCAGATCACATTCAGAACGGCAAAAATGCTCATTCCGATACCAAATCAAGTCTTGATGCCACCCGAGTTTAACGGATCATCTTCATTCTGGAAATATTGGGGTAAAACGGAATACTGTACAGAGGATAATCACTGACACTTTCTACGCCGCCACGCCCATTGTAGCCCTTATGACTGATGAGCGAATATCCCTTGCCGCCATTCAGGAAAGGAATCCCGTGCGGCCAGAAGATGCACAGCGCTTCGCCAATCAGATCCTGCTCACGAACAGCATACCGACTGCTGCCAACTCCGCGTAACGGCCGACTGTAATAATCGAACAGACGACTGTCCTTGCTGGCCGGTGAATTGTCACCAAACATCAAGTACTCATCATTGCTCAGTTTAAACTCGAGAGACCGCCCATACTGAGCCTCCTGAATGCCGGTCAGCTCCGCATATTCACGAGCGTAATTTTTGGGCGAACGAAGAGCCGTTGCAAGGCGAGAATAGCGGCTGGAATCCACCTCCGTGACCGTGATCGATCCATTCTGATATTGCCAGCGATATTCTGCTGAAGTCGGATCCGGGGAAATTCCGTTCTGCTGTTCAAAGTTCAACACGTCGTTCCGATAGTAGATGTCGCGACGCACCTCAAGATCTGACACAACGGCCTTCAGCCCGTTGACAGCGATCCCGATCGGTGCCAGATCCAGGTCCGTTGGAAGATTCAGATCCGCCGGCCCAAACGACGCGTTGTCCCCCAGCGGAAGAAGCTCGCCATTCACCCACAAACAAAGCCGATCGTCGACATCGGCAAACGCAAGCTGATACTCACCTGCCCCGCGGATCTCGGTCTGAACACTGGCGATGACTTCCGATGTCGGGTTCGCAGCATCCTTCTCGCGACTGATCACAACAATTTCGGCCAGCCCGGACACAGGATTGACCTGACACCGTACCGTGCGAAAACCTTCCACCAGTTCAATGAGCAGTTGCGAAGTTTCCGCAGCCGATTCGATATTAATCGTAAGATCCAAAGTCAGATCGTTCACCCAGTACAACTCTTCATCCATGCCGCCATCACTGTTGAAGCCACAAAAGTCGGCAATCAGCTGGGGCTCCAGCGGCGGTTCAATCTGGCCGCCAGACTTTACACTCGCCCACTGCTCACGCCCCGGAACAAGATGCCGATAACGAAGCCAGTGCAGCTGTTCATCGGCGGCATTCACGTCGTATTTTCGCGTTTCACGAACCGGCTTCCAGGCATTCTCTGCAGCTGGCCAGCCGCCCATCAGCGTATCACCGTCACTCCAGCTTGCCGGAACCCAGCGTTCTTCCGCGCCCGCTTTTAGCAGATCATGCGGTGGATGGTTGTCGTCATAAACCAGAAGCTGAATATCTCGCTGCCGGTTCGGATCGTCTTTTCGCTGAACGATCCACGGATCCGTCTCAGCGCGGCGCGCCTGAATATCTCCCTGACGAATGCGAACGGTTTCACCCGGCAGGCCGACAAGTCGCTTGATGTAATTGACATGTGGCTCTTCGGGATTTTTAAACACCACCACGTCGAACCGTTTGTACTTCGAAACTTGCTTATTCACAACGATGCGATCACCGTTGAAAACCGGAGCCGCATGAACGTCGTTGCGATAACGGCAGTTGGGACAGTTGGAGTTCGTCAGTCGACCACCCGGATTCAAAACTCCGGACTCCTGATCGATTTCCTGACTGGCTCCTATCGTGTACATCAGCCCGCAGCCCTTGCATGGGACTTCCTTGTGTCGACCATACAGCGTGGGTGCCATTGAGCCCGTTGGGATCACAAACGCTTCGGCCTCAAATGTTTTGAAGACGAACGCCAGGATAAACGCAATGGCGACGGCTTCGATGGTTTCGCGAATTCCTTCCTGCGATTTCGGCTGGCTCTTGCTCTTTTTTGCTGCCTTGCTGGCTTCGGCTTCGTCGCTCTTTTTTCGGCTTGACGTCATGAGTTCAGGTTCCCGGCATTCGCCGAATTCAGGTGTAGACTGCGACAATGTCCTAAGAACGCCTAACAAAACTGGGACTGGCTCCCGTATCTTGCGGAAAATGCTCAGAAAAATGACGCAGGGTGGGTGCCTGTCCCACTTTTGTTAGAGCCTCTAAGACGAACATTCGGTCGAAGGTCCATTTTCCAGGCCATTTCCTCAACGAATGTAACGAATTCTTGACCATTCCGGTACTCGAATCGGCCACTGCTGACCGCCGAACTGCAGAACTGCCGGATGAGAAGGCAAATGGACCAGAAAAGGCTTGCCGATCAGCAATCGATGAGGCACGCTGGGATTGACCCAGTTGCGACTGTCGGAAGAGACCGGGCTGTTGTCGCCCTGCACAAAATAGGACGCTTCCGGAACAGCATATTCCGAATCAATGGCGTTCCGTCTTCGGCCCGGCGTGTAAAAAACATCCCGATACATTTCAAGATCGGAAATCTGGACTCCGTTTCCGGCAACGCCCAGAGCCCACCGCTTTTGCTGTTCAAGCCGCAGTGTGATCTGTGACGCTTTTCGCACATCCATCTTCTGGCCGGCCACGGTGGCAACATTGGCTTCCAGAGCTTCTTCAGGCGACGCGTCCGGTTTCACTTCCAAAGCCGGCAGGCAGGGAACTCCATTGATGGCCACAATCACCTGCCGATCAAAATTGGAAACTTCCAGAACCACACTGGCCGATACGGTCTGCTGACCGGCTGCATCGGCCGGCAATGTTCCTTTGCTGAGCAGTTTGTGGTCGTCGAGCGACATTAGCTGCACAACGGATTCCTGTGGCAGTACGATGATTTCAAACGTCTGAGTTCCGACGGGAACCTGCACGCGAATCGATTCGGGGGGCTCTATCCATGACAGCGCAGCTCGCAGCATCAGGTCGTCGACGACATATTCCGGCGAGGCCACCATCGCGTTGTAGCCATAACGATCAGTCACCGGCGACAGATGCGAAAGAGCGGCCAGTCGATAAATGGCCGCCCGGAAATCGTCCGTCGTCGCGTCGGCGAGCAAATCGCGCTGCAGGTCGTCCGGCATAACGCCTTCGCACTGCAGAACTTCTCGCTCCGCATCGTAATGAAGCCGCGTAGCCCAGGTGACCGGGAACGTATTGAATCGCTCGGCAAACGACTTCCAGTCTTTGAGGCCGTCCGCCGAAAGTGGTGTCTCCGCCACGTGATGTCCGCCAAACCAGCGCCAGTTGCGAAAACGAATCCAGTGCGCATCGAACGTCGCTTCCGCTTCGGGAGCCGATTTTAGTTGCAGCTTGCCTTCCGAGGCCGTCCAGGTGTCGTCCAGTTCCCACGGCAATTGCCATTCTTCGGCCGCCGCAAGATGGTGCAGATCGCAGACCGGAATTCGCATCCATTGCTGCTGAGCAAAATCCTTTCGCGCGATCTGCCCGTTGATGTAAACATCGCCGTTCAGGACGCGAATGTTTTCGCCCGGCAATCCAACGACGCGTTTGACGTACGCTTCTCCTGGGGAGGCAGGGTTATGAAACACGACCGTTTCCCAGCGATGCGGTGGACGCAGATCGTAGACGTGCTTTTGAACGAGCAGCTGGTCCCCATGACTGTTGGGAACTCCCGAGACATCAATGTTGATCTGCCCGCAGTTGGGACACGTGGCGTATCGCCGAGGCCCCTCGGGTTCGTGAATCGCACCGGCGCCGTTCTCGACGGAATCATCAAACGAAACGCCGAAGGCAAAATCAAACTCACATGACGGACATTGGATTCGTCGGTGAAATCCGAGCAGACCGGGAGCCATGGAGCCCGTGGAAATCAAATATCCTTCCAGCACGAAGGCTCGCAGCATAATCACCGCCATAACGAAGCAAATGGCGAGATCCATTGCACTTCGCAACCATCGCTGATCAAATGAATCTTCATGGGAGATGCGCGGGGACATTTGTTGAACGATAACGAATTCTTCGCGTTGCGGAAATTCGCTTTTTTCCGCCGCAGTGTCTCCACTTTCTCAGCCCCAAAACGCCGTATCCACGGGATCTGCTGCCTCATGAAACCTCAAATCTGCTGCTTGACCCTTGGGATCGTGGCCAGCATTATCAGTTTTTCTGCCGGAAATGCAGTGTCGGTTTCTGCTCAGGAACCCGCCGCAAAAACAACCGTCGATGCTCTGCTGAAGCAGTTCGTGGACGACTGCGTACAAATTTCCCCGGGTAAAGATCCCTTTCCCGCGACCTTTCAGATGGGCGGTGGAATCGCGGGCCCGTTCGCTGCGCCGGCCAGGGAGGTGCCCGTGAAACAGCCTTTTCGGATCAGCAAGTTTGAGGTGACTCAGGAGCTTTATCAGGCGGTGATGGGAACAAACCCGAGTCGCTGGAAGGGCGCGAGAAATTCCGTCGAAATGGTTTCATGCCAGGAAGCTGAACTGTTTTGCACGCGGTTGACGGCCGTCCTGCAGTCGCGGAAACTGATTGCTGCGAATGAAAAAGTCCGGTTGCCACTTGAGACGGAGTGGGAATACTGCTGCCGAGCTGGCACGGCAACCCGTTTTAGTTTTGGGGATTCAGCAACTTCCGATGGCGACACGGAAAACCAGGCCGCTCTGCTGAATGATTACGCATGGCACACGGGCAACGCCGCTGGAAACGATCCCGTGGTTGGAAGCCTGAAGCCCAATCCATGGGGCTTGTACGATATGCACGGATATCTTTGGGAGTTCGTTTCGGAGCCGTACGCCGCAACCAGCTCCGAAGCGGGTAGTCGCAATGATGAAACAACTCCGGCGGCTACGTCTGCACGAATCATTCGCGGCGGATCATGGCGCGATCACCATTCTTTGCTCACCAGCGACTTCCGCCTGACACTGCCCACCTACGCCGCCAGCGACGCGATCGGATTCCGCTGCGTCATCGCTCCGTAATTTGGCTGGCGAGAGCCGCTCGGGAAAGTGATGTTGAAGTGCTGGGTTGAACCGCGAATGAACGCGAATAGTTGCACAGGAACCAGCAATCAGAATCTCGTCTTCTTTGTTGTTTCCTTCGCGTCTGTTCGCGTCCATTCGCGGTCAAATTTCCTTCACCAAGTCAATACGATCCGTTCCCATTGCAGTCGGGAGTGTTTGAAATTCAGGAGCAGTCCGAGTTTCAGACCAGTGTCCTTTAGGTAGTTAATCATTTTCCCGCGCTCGGCATCAGTAATTGCCTCGATCGTTTTCTATCGGTCACCCTGCCTTCCAATGTTTGGAGCCACTTCACTGAGCCACGTCGAAGTCTCCGACGGCTGCAATCTTGCAAGAAGATGGGGCGGACACCCGGAAAATCATGATTCGGCCAGCGCTGCAGCTGTCGAGTTCCTGCTGGAGTGACTTTCCCCGAGCGCTGGTCAGGCAATGAACGCCGGGCGTCCACCTGTCTGCGAAGTTGTTAATGAGCTTGCACAACGCGCACACGGAGGGCTGACGCCCAGCCGCTCGCCGTTGGCTTGAGGGCGTCGTCATTTGAAGGCTGACACTTGAGTAATATCTCCGATTGGTGACGCGCTTTGTCGAAATGACAATGTCGAAGTCCCGCTCCAGACCGGCAATTG
>JBDNHX010000156.1:0-17532 GCA_041688565.1 Planctomycetaceae bacterium | reverse complement strand
TGACGCCCAGCCGCTCGCCGTTGATTCTTACTCACTGATCACTGAACTGCTTGTGCGGACACTGAAGAGGACAGGAACGCGACCTTCGAGGACTCGAAACAGATCTGTTCGTTCTGAAGCTGCAGCCACGAGCTCGGTGGTCGATGTGTTCAGCAACTGCGACGCTTCTTCGACCCGACAGATGCGACGTTCGTTGAGCAACTCCTGGAGTTTCTCGACCAACAAAGGCTGATCGAATCCACCTCCGGCTGCGGGCATAGTCATCACTTCCGCGAGATCATCGAGCGACGTCGGCAGATAGTTGCGGAGCCATTCCATCACCGTCCGCACGGCAACGTTCTGACCATCAAACGACAGGTCTCCCGCCTTCACATCGGCCAGCAGTTGTTTCATCGCATCCAAAGCCGCGATGGCTTCCGGGCAGACACGGTGATAAATCCCGCCATTGACTTCGATCTGTCGAAGGTGATTGAGTGTGGCCACAGCCTTTCGGCTGATCGGGCTTCGTTCGTCCTTGAGAAGGACGAGCTTTTGGATTCTCAAAGTGTTCGGAAATCGCTGATTGAGTTTCCGCAATTGAGCTGAAAGTCGAATCGAAGAATCGTCACAGATTTTAATTCCCACTCGGCCCTCGCCGTCCGGTGATGCAATGACAAAGTCAACAACATCGTCGTGCCCGGGATCGGTTTCGATTTTCCAGTCCGGATTGGTCAGATGCACCAGATTGGCAATGCTGTCTCTGAGAGTACTGACGGACTTCTTCGGCGAATTGTCTCGGCTGGTTTCTTCCAGCCGCCGCTCCCATTCTTCACTCATCGGGTCGACGGTTTCAACATGAACACTGATCGCGGTGCGGCTGGCGATTTCATCAAATCGTCGAGCGGCCTGATCAAGTAATCGGCGGGGCGTCGTTCCTGTCTTGCCAACAAACGAGTGAACGTCAGATTCACTGAACGGCCAGAGACGCGATGCATCTCCGGGCTTAATGCCGGCAATGTCTGCAACCTGCAGGCGATGAGAAACAAGCAGGGAAGCCAGTTCGGTGTTAAGCGGATTGAGCGATTCCGTTCCGTAGCCACAAATCCGATTCAGCATCGAGACCGGCATCGCTCGCACGACATCGTTGTAAAGTGAGGACTGCATACAAGAGATGATCACCAGGTTGTTATCGGCATCATGCAACTGGCTGACCAATTGACCAAACGTAAAGATCGACTGACTGTCATCCGGAGTTGTTTGAAGTGCTTCCACCTGATCGAAGCACAGAATCAGTGGCATATTGGTGCCAGCCAGCTTCATCAGATCGACAAGGAATCTGGCAGCCACGTTTTCCGGATGATCTTCGGTATCTTCTGCCGCAACACCCAGACGCTCCAATGCTGCCGGAGACAGAGGATCACCGCGAAGCCACGTGATGACATCAAGACGGTGACGCTGTGCAACCAGGTGCGTCAGCACTTCCACGAATGCCGGAGAGATGCTTTCACGAAGGCAGAGTTCCGTAAGAAGATTTCGACTGTCATCCAGTCGTTCATCGCGAAAATGTTCCCACCACAACGCGATATGCCCGTCTCCTCCATCAACTTCCATCATTCGTGTCAGCACAAGTCGTTCGAACTGATTTGGACCACCGACCTTGCGCAGCAGATCATCGGCAACTCTCCGACGAACATGGCGAGCCAGCGATGCCGCATTCGTATCAAGTCGAACGTATGCAAAAGCCTGACGAGGCTTCTCCAGCGTCGGATGCGCAAGGTCGTCCGTGAGACGCTTGCGCAGTCGGCCGATGAGATGCGTTTTTCCGCTCCCAGGTTCGCCTTGAATGATCAGCCCGGCACTTCCCGTATTCGCTCGTGCCGCATCAACGGCGGAACAGCAGGATTCAAAGACGCGTTGATGAATGCGTGAAACATCCGCTTCATCGTTCGTCGTCTTCCATGGGTCTCCAACGATTGAACCGCGAAATGGATTCGGCGTGATGAACAGGGCGTCCCTGGAATTCGCAGGAGTCGGATCGGTCATCGCTAATTCCTCCAGAGCGAAATGGTGTTGTGGTAGAAACCGTTGTCGTCACGGAGCAGTTGATCGCGTTCTTCCGGCGACTTCAATTCCGGGCGGTCGTAGCGATGAATGGCGAATCGCTGTCGATAGACGGCATCGAGCACAGCCGAATCGAAATCTGCTCCCGGCATGTGAGCATCAAGCTCCTTTCGCAGGCTGGCAATGTCAACCATGTCACCCTGATCAACTCGTGGGTTCACCGTTCGCATGGCTTCGAGCAGACGTTCGTCTTGTGAAGACGATGCAGATACATCGGCTGCGGTGCGGGACACGTTCGGTATTTGCTTGTCGAGCTCAAGGTCCTGCAGTTCGCGACTTGCAAACGAGACAGTGGATTTGAGAACGTCCTCAAAGGAAGCGCCAAGAGTCGCGGCGACTTTCTGCAACGCGTCTTTCACGTAGTCAGCGGGATCGGGCTTGAAGAAACTGACGATCTTCGGCGAGGCCTTCGTTTGCTTCACGCCAACCAACGGCGGGCAAATATAGGCTTCGCCGGTTTGCAACATTTCGCTCAGCATTTGCTGCACGGCTGCAGCGGAAACAGTCGCCAAAGTCTTTTGCTTCGTCACTGATTTCAGGACGGCCTTTTCCGACTTCGGCCCGCGTCGTAGCTCACGGACAAGGCAGACGCGTGCGAAATCGACCGGTGACTGAATCCCAAACTGCGGCTTCTTCCGAACGTCTGGATATTGCCAAAGCTTCCCCGCCGCCACTTCCTGCTGAAGTAGTTCATCAGCGACCGCAGGCTTTGGACGAATTGCCTTGGGCAACTTACCCGCAATCTTCGAGGCACTCTGCGGGCCATCGAATTGCTGAAGAGCCCGATGCAGCAAATCGGCGATCTCGCAGGAGGCTGCGGCATTGGGGATCATCGTGGAGCTGAGCATTGGGGGGATTCTCCGGAATGTGGGATTGGGATGATTTGTTGCGAGGAGCTTACTTACGGGTGTTTCGGGAACAATCGAAGGGGGCATATTTCTGTCGGAGTTGACAATATTGCGGATTCTGTGAGCGTCGTCGTTGGTGGCTTGGGGAGCCGACGTGTTGGCTTTGTTTTCCGGGGTCTGCGGCGGTAAGGTTGCTGGCGCAGGCGATGCAGGCGAGCTGCTGCGGATGTTGTGGCCGCCGAGCGATCATCGGGCGGGGTTGATCCCTGGGCATTCGGCTACCGTGGAATTCGACCCCAAACGCGGGCAAACGCCACGAACGGCTTGTCAGGGACTTGGGGCGTCGATATCATCCGCGGTTCGAATTTTCCGGCCCGCTCTGCGCGCAGAGTGGACTGCGGTTCGCATTTTGGTGCGAGCTTGCTGTGTAAGTTCTTTTCTTGAAAGAGCTTGCGTCATTTTTTGGTGTTGCCTTCGCGTGGGGGCACTCGCTCGGTTTTCGTTACAGAAGCAGTTTCGTCCTCGTGTTTGAAACCATCACACAAAGTCTGGGTAAGGCATTTTCCGCTTTCCGGGGTACCGGAAAGATCACGGAAAGCAACATCCGCGACGGCATGCAGCAGGTCCGCACGGCTCTGCTGGAAGCTGACGTCGCGTACGATGTCGTCCAGGATTTTGTGAAGCGGGCGACCGAAGAGGCGATTGGCGAAAAGGTCCTGAAATCGCTGCGTCCTGACGAGCAAATCGTCGGGATCGTGCATCAGCAGCTCATCGATCTGATGGGGCCGGTTGATCATTCGCTGGGGATCAAACGCGACGGCGTCACTATTATTATGATGTGTGGTCTGCAGGGGTCTGGTAAGACGACCACCTGCGGAAAGTTGGCTCGCAAGCTGAAAGAAGAAGGTCATTCGCCATTTTTGGTGGCGGCCGACTTGCAGCGTCCAGCGGCGATTGAGCAGTTGAAAGTCATTGGCGGTCAGATTGGCTGTCCGGTGTATGCCGAAGACCCGAAGACCAGCAATCCCGTGCAGGTCTGCAAAAACGGGGTGAAAGAAGCGAAGCGAGTCGGTGCGAAGGTCGTGATTCTCGACACTGCCGGCCGATTGCACGTTGATGCGGCTCTGATGAAAGAGCTCCAGCAGATTGATAACAGCGTCGGGCCGGATCAGGCCCTGCTGGTCTGCGATGCGATGACTGGTCAGGATGCCGTCAATAGTGCTAAAGCGTTCAATGAAGCGCTGGAGCTGGACGGAGTCATTCTGACGAAGCTGGACGGTGACACTCGCGGCGGGGCCGCTTTGAGCGTCAAAGCTGTGACCGGCGTTCCGATCAAGTTCATTGGTGTTGGCGAGCAGCTGGATAAGCTGGAAGAATTCCATCCGGACCGAATGGCGGGCCGAATTTTGGGCATGGGCGACATTGTGTCGCTGTTCGAGAAAGCTCAGAAGGAATTCGACGAAGAGGACATGCTTCGTCAGCAGGAAAAGATGCAGCAGGGTAAATTCACCCTGGAAGACTTCCGCAAGCAGATGCGGCAGATCAAAAAGCTGGGTTCCATGCGGGATATCATGAAAATGATCCCGGGCATGGGGGCGGTGGTTGATCAGCTGGGTGACATGAATCCAGAAGATGACATGCGGCGGATTGAAGGCATCATCAATTCGATGACTCCTAAGGAGCGTCAGAATCCTGATATCATCGACCGTGGCCGTCGCAATCGAATTGCCTGTGGCAGCGGTGTTCTGCCTGCAGATGTGAATAAGCTGCTCAAGGACTTCGGTTCCATGAGCAAAATGATGCAGGGCATGTCCAATCTTGGCCTGCGAGACAGAATGCGGGCGGTGAAGGGCATGGCAGACGGCGGGTTTATGAATCCGGGTGCGCAGCTCGTTGATAAGAAGATGAGAAGTGCTCGCGGACCGCTCGATCCGAATGAAGCTCGCGAGAAGAAGAAGAAACAGAAGAAAGAAGCACAAAAAGCGAAGAAGCGAAACCGAAAGAAGTAGGACTTCTTCTGTGCATTTTTGTGAATAGAAGTGAACCGGCAGATTTTGCCGGAGTTTGTGTTGGAGTCGTTTAGTCCGGGCCATTGGCGAATAGTGAGTCTCGCCAATGGCCCGGGTGAAACGAACGAAGTTTTACCAGAAAACCTGTTACGCTGACTGATTCACAATTTCAGACCGCGTTGTGAAGCAGTGAGTGATTTGTTTTTGTCAGTTCAGGAGTAGCAATGGCTGTTCGAATTCGAATGAAGAAGATGGGACGCAAGCACCGAGCGTTCTTTCGCATCTGTGTAATGGACTCCCGCGTTCAGCGTGACGGCAAGGCGATCGAAGAAGTTGGCTTCTACGATCCGTCCGTTCAGGACAAATCGGCTCGCGTCAAGTTGAACATTGAGCGAGTTGATTACTGGATGTCTGTCGGCGCCCAGCCAAGCGAAAAAGTGAACGCACTGATTCGCAAGGTGAAGATGAATAAGTTCGGGAAGGCTCAGGCACCACCTCCGATGCTGGCGCCAAAGGTCAAGGAAGTGGCTGCTCCTGCAGAAGAAACTGCTGAAGCACCAGCCGCCGAGTAAAGTGGTTCCGTTCTGCCCATCCGCTCTGCGGAAGTGTGGCAGGATGTTGCTGTCGGTTCGGAAGAACATCGTGTCTGCCGAACTGTTGTGCTGAAGGACTCGGTCTTTAATTCGGTCGGCTCAGCAGGAGCTTCGCCCTCCCAAAGGTGGGCTCTTCAACGTATGAGTCAGCTGTTATGCGGTTTGATATCCTCACCCTGTTTCCGGAGATGTTCGAGAGTTATCTCGGGCAAGGTCACCTGAAACTGGCGATTGAACGCGGTCTGGTGGGTATTCAGCTGCATAATTTTCGGGACTACGCTCCCGGAAAGCGAAAGCAGGTTGACGATAAGCCGTTTGGTGGCGGTCCGGGGATGTTGCTGATGTGTCAGCCGGTATTCGACTGTGTCGAAACGGTGCAGGCACAGACAGAGTCTCCGGGTCGGTTGTTAATGATGAGCCCTCAGGGGCGAAAGTTGGATCAGAAGCTGGTCGAGGAGCTTGCTCAGGAGCCTCGACTGCTGCTGCTTTGTGGGCGATATGAAGGTTTTGACGACCGCATTCGCCAGGGGCTGCAGCCGACTGAGATTTCAGTGGGCGACTTCATCTGCAATGGTGGAGAAGTCCCGGCGATGTTGATCGTGGACACAGTCATTCGGCTAATTCCGGGTGTTCTGGGCGACGAAACCAGCAGCCGATACGATTCGTTCAGCAACGCCGGTTTGCTGGAGCATCCGCAGTTCACGAGGCCTCGTGAGTTTCGCGGCATGACGGTGCCGGATGTGCTGATCAGCGGTGATCATGGAAAAATTGGAGAGTGGCAGAAGGCTCAGAGCCTGCAGAGAACGGCCGAACGGCGCCACGATCTGCTGGAATAATCAGAGCCAGCTGGTGCTGAGTTTGAAGAGGTCGAAAAGGAACCCAGTCATGCGAAATAATTTGATCCTCGCTGTTGAAAAGTCCAGCCTGCGTGAGCAGCCGCTGAAGTTTTCAGTAGGCGACAGTGTTGATGTTCACACTCGAATTCTGGAAGGCACGAAAGAGCGCATCCAGATTTTCAGTGGTGTTGTGATCGCTCGCAGCGGCACCGGCACCGGTGAGCTGTTCACGGTTCGCCGAATCGTGCAGGGCGAAGGCGTGGAGCGTAAGTTCCCGGTGAACTCACCAAAGATTTCGCACATCGAAGTCAAACGCCACGCTCGCGTCCGCCGTGCGAAGCTCTTTTACCTTCGTGAGCGCACGGGCAAGGCAACTCGCCTTAAAGAACGTAAGTCAAAGCCATGGGAAGCACAGGTCAACGACTCTGCGAATTGAGTTCGTCTGAGTTGTTGAGAACTGCTGCTGAATAACGATGGGCGACAGCCTGGACTTCGGGTTCCTCAGGCTGTCGCCTTTTCGCTGCGCGGTATGAGATGCCTGATCGTCTTTCAGGATTCAGCGATGAAGAATCTGTTTCGCAAATTACTGGGCGATCGAGGTGAGCGGGCTGCCGTTGCCTTTTTGAAGAAGCAGGGCTATCGAATACTTGCGCGGCAGTATCGAAACAGCTTTGGAGAAGTTGATATCATCGCTCAGGACGGCGAGGCGACTGTCTTTGTCGAGGTCAAAACGCGAACGTCGGCCAATGATGGTCAGCCGTTCGAAGCTGTTGATCGTAAAAAACAGGACAAGCTCACACGACTTGCGCTGGCCTGGCTGAAGAAGCACGGCCGACTGGAACAGCGAGCTCGCTTTGACATCGTTTCCATTCTCTGGCCGGAAGAAGGCAAGGAGCCCCAGCTGACTCATTATCCCAACGCCTTTGAGCCCACCGGGCGCGGGCAGTTGTTCAGCTGACGCCAATGCCGGGAAGTCACAGCTGTCTGTTCCCTGCAATGCCTGGTCAGGCGGCCGATCGTGTGTCGCTGTCCGAGAGTGGATCGATGGGCATCGTGGCTGACGCGATGTTTCCGGCTTTCAGCAGACGGTCGAACTCATTTTCGTCGAATCCAGACGATGCGGTTGCCATCAAACCGAAGCCGCCTCCCAGCAGCGTCACGCCCGTCAGAATACCCAAGGCAACCAGAGCCAGGGCAAAGTTTCCGGCCAACTGCTGAACTTCCAGCATCTGGATTCCCACGAGCAGAATCATGCCCATGCCCGTCGTTGACAGCAGCAGCCCGGAAGCGAATCGCACAGGCTGTAATCGTTTTGGCGCGGCGTGGGAATTCACGACGATCGCATCGATTGTTGTTTCAGGCCATGATGTCGACGGTGTTTCTGGCAAGGCCATCGACATGGATGAACTGAATGGGTCGGACGAAGCCTGTGAGTCGGGAACGTTTGTAGTCATCGAAAGAATCCTGCGCTGGAATCTGCGAACTCCGTGTTCGCTCAACCATCTGAAGACCCATCGGACGTTATCCGGACTGACCTGCCGGATCAATGGGCAGGGAGTGCCGTGTTCCGAAAGAGTCCAGTGGAATTCTGCCCGTGGGCAGACAAATCCCGGCGGAACTTCTGTCGCAAACGGTGAGCGTCCTCAAGCGGATCACGGAATTCCGGATTCGAAAATCGTTTTTTTGCAGGACAGATTCGTCCGTGGAAAACAGCTTTTCTAAAGCCGGGATTCATCTTTGCTGAACTTTTCCATCAGTTGCAGAGTTTCGTCGCTGACATGGTGTTCGATGCCTTCGCTGTCGATGGAAGCCGTTCTTTGACTGACGCCCAGAGCGAGCAAAAACTGATACACGATTTCGTGACGGCGCTGGGAGAATTCCGCAAGGCTGAGTCCTTTATCTGTCAGCGTGACTGGCGCGTAGGGTTCGGTATCGACGTAGCCATCCCGCTTCATGCGGGCGACCGCTCGATTGACCGTCACATGGCTCACGGCAAAGTGTTTTGCCAGATCCCGGACGCGACATTCGCCAAGTCTGCGTTGAAGTTCGGCAATGGCTTCGACGTAGTCCTGCGTCAGTTCGGTCGCGTGGTCGCGGCGAGTTCGCTCGTGGCCTTTGGCTCGAGTTCGCGGTTCTTTCACAGGCGCTTCTCTTAAAACATGGTATCAGCAGGCGGGGACGGACGGACGAAGGTATGTTGACGGGACGAATTTGACAATCTTGTGGACGTCTTGTCGTTGTCCTGATGGAATTCCGGGAAACTTTGGCGAAGGACTCTGCTGGAACATGCGGGACGACTGAAACATTCCGTCCGTCTATAACATGCAGGACGTTCATGGGAGAACTTCCTACACTTCATGGGCTCACCGATTGCCCGGGAGTTGAACGGAGCTTTGGAAAACGTCAGCACCGCTGGTGAGCTTCGCAACGCGACGACATAAGTTCGGTCGTGTGGCAATCCCTCTCGATGAATCTTTGCCCCTTTCCAATGTCGGTCGGTCATCCATGTCGCGCATTCGAGTAGTGTTCTCCATCGGCGCCATGCATGGTGGTGGTTCAGAGAGGCAACTTGTGTTGCTGCTGAAGCATTTGGATCGGGCGAAGTTTGAACCGTTTCTGTATCTGGTGTACCGCTCGGGTCCATTGTTGGAATTGGTCCCGAAGGACGTCCCCGTTGTGTCGTTCGAAGAGCGAGTCCGGGAATCTCGATTTTATCTGCCAGGGCTGATGCATTCGCGTCGTTTGAAGGACTTCGCTCAGTTTCTGAAGGAAGTGCGTGCCGATGTCAGTTACGACCGCACGTTTTTGATGACCCTGATTTCAGCGGCCGGGGCTCAGCGCGCCGGCATCCCGAATATTTCGACCATCGTGACAGATCCGGAGATTGGTTTTGCACCGGTCGCCGGGCGATTTCAATGGTTTAAGCGACGGATTCTGCACCGGCTTTACAACAGGTCTGCCCGGGTGCTGGCTGTGTCGGATGGTGCAAAAGAATCGGCCATGCGTTTTTATGGAATTCGCGGCGATCGAATCATGACGCATCGAAATGGTGTCGATGTGGAGTGGATTCAGTCGCAGGCGAAAGTGAATGTCGATGATTCCTGGTGGAACAGTCCGGTTGAAAAAACTGGAGCCAGGATCTTTCGAATAGTTTCTGCTGGCCGACTGAATCACGAGAAGGGATTTCATCTTTTAGTGGCTGCTGTAGCGAAACTGCCTCAGCGATATCCTGACGTCGAATTTCGCGTGGCGCTGCTTGGCGAAGGACCGCACCGAAGCAAACTGGAGCAGCAGATTCGTGATCTCGCATTGGATGACACAGTGCGGTTGATGGGCTTTCAAAAAAACGCGGCGGCCTGGTATGGTTCAGCAGATGCTTTTGTCTTTCCGTCTCTGATGGAAGGCATGCCCAATGTGTTGCTGGAAGCCATGGCCTGCGGGACTCCGGTTGTGTCGGCCAACTGTCATTCGGGCCCCGCTGAGATTCTGCAGCAGGGGCGACTTGGCGAGCTGGTGATGGTGAATGACAGTGAAGCGCTGCTCACGGGAATAGAGACTGTTGTCAGTAACACGGCCGCTGCCAGAAGCAGGGCAGGGGAAGCGCAGGCGGTGGTGGAATCCGAATGGTCCATTCAGGCCTCTGCGCGCAGGTTGGAACACATACTTGAAGCGGCATCGAAGTCTGTCCATCGCAGCGGCCAGTGACAATCATGATGAGGCTCCGAGGAATTGCATCGGACACTTTTTTTAACACGTGTCAGTCTGACGAATCGTTATGATGCGCGTGCTGGAGTTCAATGAAGCTGGTCAGTCAACAGTCAGAGTCCTTTGATGACTACTGCTTTGGAAGAATTGCGTCAAGGTTCTTATCTCGCAGAATGGAAGGCCATGATTCGAGTTTACCGAGTCGCAAAAAAGCCACTCGTCCGGCGTTTACAAGAACATCGGAATGATGCACAGTACTGCTCGCTCGGAAGTGATCCGCAGTCGCGACAATCGCGCGGTATCAGAATGACAAGACGGAATGTCGACTCATCACACTGAATGTTAATGTGAAAATCTGGAAATGCGTTTGTTAGTTGTCGGACCGTCTCGTCGACGACGTTGTGATCTTTCCTCACTGGTCTTGCAGCGTCTACATGGATGTCTTCCTTGAACAAGAGACTGAGTGGGCTAAGCCATCATTGGTGGCTCGAATTGCGGTCTCCATGCCACTCAAAGCCTGCACAGTCGAAGGACTGATCGCAGAAGCTGAGCAGCTGAATCGCCGCGGAGTTCGCTACATCTCACTTCGTCGCCAGCAGGTGCTTCGTCTTGGTGAGCATGTACTGCAGGATGTGCTGGGTGACGCTGGGATCTCCATCAGTTGTCTTGGCTTTGCCGGCGGCTTTACGGGTTCACTGGGCATGTCCTACAACCGTGCGATTGATGATGTGCATCGCGCGGCCGACCTGGCCGGTGATATCGGAGCTCGCTTTCTGGTTGTCGTTCCAGGTGAGCAGGGACTGCATACGTACAATCACGCTGAAAAAACGGTGCGGATGGGGCTGACCGAGGTGCTCTATCATGTCGATCAGCGACAACTGCAGTTGCTCGTTCCGAACGACACCGTGTTGGGCGGATTGCGGGACGTCTTTCGAACTCGCGAATGCCCAGTGAACTGGGTCGAGCGTCTGGGGTCGGACATGATTCGGCCGCTGATTGTCGTTCGTGGCCAGACCATTGCCTGCCGTTTGCCGGATGGCTGGCGTGAAAGCCTTGCCTCGGGCGCGTGCCTTCGCATTTGCCATCGGTGTGGCAATTATGATGAAAACGCCAGACTGCTGATGGGAATCCTGACATTCCTTGCTCGCAACGGAGGCGTGTCGGGCTTCGAACGCCTGGCCGTAGAATGACCGCCTGGCCGCCCAATGGCAGTCACTTTGTCTACAAGAAAATTCCTTAAGTCCACACCATTGAGGGCCAGGTCGCTTGTGCCACGTTGACACCATCGCAGGAGGCAAGTAGCCTGTCAGTGGTCCACTGATCGCCAGCCGAACCTGAACCGGCTAATGTCGGAATTAGTCACTTTCCACCAGACTCTGCTTTCGAGCTCCTCATGCTGATTCGCTTTTTCCTCATCGGGCTGATCTTTCTTGTGGCGGGCCTGTTTCGCACCGCTGAAGCTGAAGCCGCTTCCTCGGAAGAATTTTCCGTCGAGCAGAGAGAGCTGTTCGAAAAAGACGTAGTCTCGATTCTGGAAGCCAACTGTCTGAAATGTCACGCCGGTACCAAACCGAAAGGCGGACTCGATCTGACCAGCCGCGAAGCGATTCTGAAGGGTGGCGAATCGGGGCCTGCGGCAGATCTTAGCCAGGCTAGTGAAAGCCTCTTGCTGAAGGCCGTCAATTACGATGGCTACGAAATGCCGCCGACCGGTCAGTTGTCGCCGAAGCAAATTGAGACTCTGACGAAATGGGTGACAGACGGACTTGCGTGGTCAAAGGACGGCAAGCCACTGCATTTTGAAGCGCCTCGTGAAGCACCAAAGGTCAATGACGAAACAAAGCAGCACTGGTCGTTTCAGCCTGTCAGAAAACCGCAGCCGCCACAGGTCAGTTCGGACTGGGCGAAGAATGAGATTGACGCGTTCGTCCTGAAGCAGCTGCAGGAAAATGGTCTGAGCCCCAATCCACGGGCCGAGCCTGGTGAGTTGGTTCGTCGAGCGTACTATGACCTGACGGGACTGCCGCCAGCTCCGGAAGTTGTGGCCGCATTTGTGGCCGATCCTTCCCCCGCGGCCTGGGCTCGTCTGATCGATGACCTTCTTGCGTCGCCTCATTACGGCGAACAATGGGGACGTCACTGGCTGGATCTGGTTCGTTATGCAGAAACTAACAGCTACGAACGAGACGGAGCAAAGCCGTTTGTGTGGCGATATCGAGATTACGTGATTCAGTCGTTCAACAGCGACAAACCATACAATGAATTTCTCACAGAACAGCTTGCCGGTGATGAGCTGGCAGATCCAACACCCGATTCCATTGTAGCGACCGGATTTTATCGACTGGGCCGCTGGGATGATGAGCCGGCTGATCCTGAACTGGCCTACTACGATGACCTTGATGATATCGTAACGACTACCGGTCAGTCCCTGCTGGGATTGTCCATCAACTGTGCCCGCTGCCATGACCATAAGATCGATCCAATCCCGCAGTCTGATTATTACAGTCTGATTGCCTTCTTCCGTGGCGTGCGCCGATACGGTGTTCGTTCGGGCGAGTCTGTGATTGAAAACTCTGTCACGGAAATTGCTCGGCCGGAAGACGCCGTTTTGTATGCGGCTGCAGTGGCTCAGCAGGAGCGCGATCTGACACATGCGGAACGGGAACTGGGTAAGATCGAAGAGAAAGTGAAGCCTGATTTTTCCGGCGTCGAAAATGATGAATTTCAATTTGAAGTCAATCGTGTACGACTGATCGAAAAGCGACAAGGCGGACTTCTGACCGAGAACGACGTCAATCATTATCGTGGCATGACGAACCGTCGGAACCAGCTTCGTGACAATCGGCCGTCGGGAATGGCGCAGGCCTTATGTGTCAAAGAAGATCGCGGAGGAGTGAAGCCGACACACGTGCTGCTGCGCGGAAACCCTGGGTCACCGGGGGATGAAGTTCAGCCGGCGTTTCCCTCTGTCCTGTCGCCTCCGCAACCCGAGATTGCTGCGCCTGCAGAGGGCGCTGCTTCAAGTGGTCGACGAACAGCCCTGGCCAGATGGATCGCAAGTCCTGACAATCCGCTGACCTCACGAGTGATGGCCAATCGTATCTGGCAGTTTCATTTTGGACGTGGCATTGTGCGGACGACCAGTGATTTGGATTTCAGGGCAGCAAGCCGACTCATCCTGAACTGCTCGACTGGCTGGCCGCGCGCTTTGTGGAGGAGGGCTGGTCGATCAAGTCCATGCACCGCCTGATCATGAATTCGGCGGCTTATCAGATGAGTTCCCGAGGTCGTGAAGAAGCGCTGGCTAAGGATGCCAACAACGATCATTTCTGGCGCTTCGATATGCGACGATTGTCGGCCGAAGAGATTCGCGATTCGATTCTCTGGGTCAACGGCACATTAACTGCCGATCGGATGTACGGACCGTCGGTGTATACGAAGATACCTGACGAGGTGAAGGCCGGGCAGTCGCAGCCCGGAGCTGGCTGGGGAGTCTCGTCTCCGGAAGATGCCGCTCGTCGAAGCATCTACATTCATGTGAAGCGATCGCTGCTGGATCCGCTGCTGGAAAGTTTTGACATGGCGGACACCGATCAGACCTGTCCCGTCCGATTTGCCACGACACAGCCCACGCAGGCCCTGGGACTTTTGAACAGCCACTTTATTCTGGAGCAGGCTCAATTGTTGGCTGCGATGGCCGCGGAAAAACATCCTGACTGTCTGGAATCGCAAGTGCGAATGGCACTGGCCCGTGTTAGCCAGCGTGAACCGTCTGCGGTAGAGGTGGCTCGTGGTCTGAAGCTGGTCGAATCGCTTGAGAAGCAGGACGGCCTGAATCCGGAGCAGGCGAGAAAATACTTTTTCCTCGTGGCCCTCAATCTGAACGAGTTCCTGTACCTGGACTGATTTACGGGCAACCCGACGCGTCGGGTTTTCAAACCGAATAAATCAACAACCCGCTTGCACGTTACTGATCGGACATCGCGCCCTGGATCGATGAATACACAATCTTGCTTCGCTGACTGTTGTTGGGACGGACAGGCGACATGGCTGTCTGCGGCAGAGGTTCTTCCACGATCCGTGAAGCAGAGAACTTTGATTCCTGCTTCTTCGCATTTGCCAGAATCAGAGCAAAGGGAATCCACCAGATCAGATCGTTTGTGACGATGGTCAGTCCCATTGCGAGCGGAAATCGCTCATTCAACACTGCCTGAAGGAATCCGATCGGGCCAAAGATTTTGCCCAGCAGGCCCACCAGAACGATCGGCCAGTGTCGGACCGGATTACTGGCGGCAATCCAATAGCCGATGCCATAGACACCGACGATCATCCCAATGCATTGCCAGAGTTCCGGATAATTCGGCAGCGGATCCATCCCAACCAGCCGAAACAACAGCATCGGAAAGACGATCGCCACAGCACCCCAGACGAGGTTATAGATCGCTGCGGCTTTCAGCCAGGTACCATGCCATTTAGGAAATGGTACGTCTGTGCTCTGAAAAGGCATCAGTTCGCTCCGGCGGATGGTACAGCAAAAGAAGTCTCGATTGGCACGACAGGTGGCTCCAAGCCTCCATCGTCATCTCTGGGTTATAGATGGCTTCCGGAAAAATCCCAGAAGACATTCAGGCTGCCTTGAAAACTTCTCAGCCGTTCAATCGACGCCGCTGTACAGATGTTTGTGACATTTGGGAGTCTGGGTGTTTATCAGAGCACTTCTGCTGAATATTCATGCGGCTTGCGTCCGGCGCAATCAGTATTCATGCCCAATTGAACTTCCCTGCCGCGGTCTCTCATTCTGGAGCTGTCTGGAAAGGTCGACAAATCCGTGCTTCGGCCTTTTGTTGGACGCACCCCAGGCTCTGGCGGCTTATCGACTTTCAGGGCTCACAAGACTCGTCGAACCACGTCTCGCGAAGGAATCCCATGCGGCAAGTCGAGTGCCTGTACCAGCAAGTCTTTCCTGGCAACAGCCCACCTGGAAATTGTTGTCGGTCCATCCGAACCGGCAAGGACTCCCATCAGAGAGATCGTCAGAACACTGAGCAAAGGGTGGTGCCGATTAATAGGCGAGCGAGGATCTGCGAGCTGTTCAAAGTGACAAATAATTTCGCTCAGCCCAATATTGATATCTGATCGTGACACAGTCTTCTCTCCATCGCATGCGATGACATTTCGTATGTTGCTGAGGTGTACTCAAAACCTCACAAAAGCGCAACCCTCTATTTTTGCCAAATTGGCCCAATGTGCGCGCTGGCCTTGGGTGTGGCACCTGTTGAGCTTGATCTTTGAAGCGGTTCGATCGGTATCGATGGAACAATCCTCACCAGGCACCTCGCATACAGATAATTACTGCAAACGGCTGCGAACGCACGCAATTTGATCACCGTAACGCCGAGAAATGCTTCCGCGTTTTCTGGACGGTGAGGCAATAGCAATGCTTACAATTACTTGATTACGAATGACAGGGGAAAAGATGGCTTGCGAATGTCGAACTGATAATCGTTTTATGCTTGTCAAAATCGCAGACGAATGTTCAGACTTTCCGGAGTTTCACGAACTCGCGCGGTTGAGGAACTGGTCAACGGTCGCGACTGATTGTGAGCTGATGGTCGAAGTTGGCGGGACTTCGCGGTATGTTACCAGCCGCGACGTCGTAAACTTTCTCCGAACAATCCTGCCATCCGTGCAATTTCGAAGCTTAATTGCGAGGTGGTTGCCCGCGACCGAAGCGAGCCCTTGTTGCGGGTGCAGTGCGAACATGATGGCTTCTGCATGTCAGCCCGTGTACCGGACACTCGACGACTTTGCACCGCTCGACGCGACTCCGCTTGTAAAGATTATGCAGTCAGGAGGGATTCGAACATTCTTCCAACCTATCTTTCAAAGCGATTGCGAGTCCCTGTGGGGCTATGAATGCCTGATGCGGGGTCTCACGGATGACGGTTCCTGGTTGATGCCGAAGCAGCTATTAGAATGGGCAGCACAAGAGCGCCTGATATTTATGTTGGACCGCATTTGCCGAGAAACGCATATTCGGAATGCTGCGGCCGTGCTACCTGATGATCTGGCCATTCTGATCAACTTCCTTCCCACCGCGATTTACGAACCCTCATTCTGTCTGAAGACGACGATTGCTGCAGCAAAATCCGCTGGCGTTGACCCGAATCGGGTTGTCTTCGAAGTTGTGGAAACGGAGAAAGTTCAAGATGGCCCTCATCTTGCTTCGATCCTCAACGAGTATCGAGAGTCAGGCTTCCGAGTTGCGCTCGACGACGTGGGTTCCGGTTTCGCTGGTCTGATGATGTTGGCAGATCTAAAGCCTGACTTAATCAAGATTGATCGCGAACTGGTTCGGGGAGCTGCAAAGTCCGAGATGCACCGAATCATCGTACGTGCACTGGTGCAGATTGCGAGAGATAGCGGATGTCTGATTTTGGCTGAAGGAGTGGAAACGGAAGCCGAGTTGGCGATCATGAAATCATTTGGTGTCGATCTGTTCCAGGGTTTCCTGCTTGGGCGGCCCGCCTCCTTCCCAGTATCAGAGTTCAATAAAGAAGGCAAAAAATTAAAAACGCAGAACCAACAGTCAGATCAGTTAGGCCATACAAATTATTCAGGCTCACTACAACTTTCAGGACGATGAGCCATTTTCGGTTATTTCCGGCGTTCTGATTGAGGAGAAAAAGGTGTCAGGAACCGTTTATTGACAAGCGACAGGGATTTTTGTATCGTTGAGTGATGGGAAGACCAAAGCGATCAGCTCCGGGCGGTTGGATTTATCATGTGCTGAACCGGGCGAACGCGCGGATGCCGATCTTTACGAAGGATGAAGACTTCATCGCATTTGAGACGGTGCTTGAGGAAGCCGTGGCCCGCACGGGGACTCGCCTTTTATCCTATTGCCTGATGCCGGATCACTGGCACCTGGTCTTGTGGCCTCAGGAAGATGATGAGCTGTCTCGCTTTGTTGGCTGGCTGACGCTGACTCACACGCAGCGATGGCACGCTCAGCGCCAGTCGACTGGGTCTGGACATGTTTACCAGGGGCGATTTAAATCGTTTCCCGTTCAGGACGACGATCATTTTCTGACAGTCTGCCGCTATGTGGAACGGAATGCTCTGCGAGCGAAGCTGGTGAAGCGGGCGGAAGATTGGCGCTGGAGCAGTCTTTATTGCTGGCATTCAGGCACGGCGGAAGAAAAGGCGTTGCTCTCGACATGGCCTCTGCGAAGAAGTTCGGGCTGGCTGAAGCATGTGAATTCGCCACAAACCGAAGCAGAACTGACCGCCATCCGCCGCAGCGTCAATCGCGGCTCTGCCTTCGGTGACGAAACCTGGGCCACGACAGCAACAAAAAAACTGGGCCTCGAAATCACGACTCGACCTCAGGGACGACCGAAACTCAAATAAACGGTTCCTGACACCGTTTTACCTTCCG